>CAYWGG010000201.1:0-5310 GCA_964457285.1 uncultured Dehalococcoidia bacterium | reverse complement strand
GTTCTTAGCCGTTTGTATCAGCACTCTAGCCCCCTTTGCCTTTTCCATGCTTTATTATATCACACAGATGTTCTGCTAGGAGCTTCTGGGCATGTGAGGGACACGTTAATTTTTTGGGGCCAACGCCTCCAGGGTGTGCAGGATGGCCTCAGGGGGGCAGTCGTGGGGGAAGCCGAGGACGGGCATATCGGCCCCCTTTGCTCTGTACCTCGCCAGCTTCTCCCGGCACTCCTCCAGGTCGCCGTAGATGGTGATCTTGTCCAGCATATCGGAGGAGACCAGGGCCGCTGCCTTCTCCCGCTGGTTGCTGGCCCAAGCCTCCCTGACTCGCTGGGACTCCTCAACATAGCCATAGCGCTGGAACAGCTCGTAGTAGTAGGAGCCCATGCCGCCTATGTAGTAGGCCATGTGGGCCCTCAGGAGACGCTGGGCCTGGGCCCTCTCCTCAGAATTCCTTGTGACATAGGAGAGGACCTGGGGGGCCACGGCTATGTCATCTACGCTGCGGCCCGCCTTCGTAGCGCCCGCCTCCACCTGTTTTTTCATGGCTGGCAGGTGGTCAACGTGCACCCAGGTGGGCAGCCAGCCATCGGCCAGCTCTCCTGTGAGGGCCAGGTTTCTGGGGCCCAGGGAGGCCACGAATATGGGTATGTGCTCCTGTACGGAGGAGAAGGGCAGGCGGAAGCGACCCAGCTTGAAGATACGCCCCTGGTAGCTCACCCTCTGCCCAGCCAGGGCCATGCGGATGATCTCGATGTACTCCCTGGTCCGCTCCAAAGGTCTTTCGTATTTGAGCCCGTGCCACTCTTCTATAACGGTCCGGCCACTGGTGCCCAGGCCCAGGACGGCTCTGCCCTTTGAGACAATGTCCAGGGATGCGATACTCTGGGCTATGAGGGCCGGTGTGCGGCTGAAGACCGTGGCTATCCCGGTGCCCACCCGTATCCTGCTGGTATGGCAGGCTATCACGGTAAGGACGGTAAAAACGTCCCGTCCCCAGGACTCACCCGTCCACACGGTATCGTACCCCAGCGCATCGGCCCTGCGGGCCAGGGCGATTATCTCCTCGTCCGTTGACTCCCTGCGGCTGCCTATGCTCAGCCCCGTAACCTCCATAGTCGCTTCCCTCTGCCTTGTAATGCCAGATTATTCAGAGACCTTTGCTGCCTCTTCCTCGATTTCGATGAGGCTATCGGGGATCTCAGCCTCGATCTCTCCAACGACTACATAAGGAGCGTGAGCGTTAGGGGGAACCGGGTCAGCACCTTGTTCCGCTTCTCCCTCTAAGTGCAATTCAATAGCTTCTTTTGCATTCTCGAGGGCTTCTTCTACAGTTACCCCACAAGTGATACAGTTGGGATAATGAGGAAAGATGACCTGATAGCTCTCATCGTCAGGTAAAAGGAATACTGTAAATTTCTTCTTCATCACAACACCTCCTCCGCTATAGAATCGAACTCCCTTCTCGACAACCTGGCCTGCCTCAGGATATTACCGAAGGTTCCTCGGTCCAGTTCGCGTTGGGAGGAAGGTACAGTAACTATGCCTGGCTGGCCAGGTTTAACCAGTTGGACATGAGAGCTGCGCTGACGCACGACTCTCCATCCCAGGTGATCCAACACCCTGATTATCTCTTGTGGCCTGTAGCATCGTGGCACCTGTCAGGCCCTAGAACAGGGCGATGGGGTTGACGGGCGAACCCGTGCCGCCGGCCACCTTCAGAGGGGCGATGACCAGCATGAACTCATAGCGCCCTTCCTCGGCACAGACCTCCGCAAGGGGCTGGAGCAGGGCGTTGTCCAGCAATGCTATCCCGTAGGCGAAGATGGCCCCGTGAACCGACCAGGGAATATCGTACCCGTTGGGGGTCAGGTCCATCATATCCCAGACTAGCACCGATACGTCGTTGTCCCGGATAAAGGGAAGGCAGGAGGCGTGCAGTCCCGGCCTCCGGGTGGCATTGGAGCCCCATATATCGTCAGGATGGGCCTCGTTCCAGGCCTCCCGGCCGCTGTAGACCACCAGGGCATCTCCGGGCTCCACGGTTACCCCCTCGGCCCTGGCAATCTCCTCCATCTCCCAGCCGTGGACGGGACGTTCCTGGGCGACGAAGGGCTGGCCCCGGTGTCTGGGTATATCCAGGAGCACACCGCGGGTGATAATCCCCTCGCTCCACCGGTCTACGGACCCGAACTTAGCCCCGTCGAAAGTAATCTCTCTGTCCGGGTTGCGGCCGTTCCACATCCCGTCCTGGCTCCACACATGGCACAGGGCGTCCAGGTGGGTTGTGGCGGTCCCGTGATAGTAGACCCCATAGAAGTCCCCACACGAGCCACCAGTCCCACGAGGGTTTCTGCGCATCCAGTGCTGCGCCGGAGTGGGGTTATTGGGGGCTGGGTCCTTGGGCAAGTATCTGCTGAGGGACACGCTCCTGCCGTTGCGCACCAGGGACGCGGCAGCAGCGCGCTTCTCGGACGTGACGAGGTTCATCGCTCCAACTTCGTCATCCCTGCCCCACCGTCCCCAGTTGCGGCGGTCCTTTAAATAGGACTCCACCTCTTGTCGCGTCGGCAGCCTTCTCGTCACCATGTCATCCTCCTGCTTCTTTCGATTCCTCTTGCGGCTAGCCTTCTGTTGCTTGCGTATCCTCTTGTCTTTGCTTGTGGTTTACCCAAAGCCTGGCCCCTGGCCGCCACCGCCACCCTTCTGCTCTATCAGGGACTGGACGTCCAGCTTCGGCTCCTCCGGGGCTTCACCCCTCAGGGCTGCCAGGACCTTCTCTGGTGTGATGGGCAGCTCCTTAATCCGCACTCCTACTGCATCGTACACCGCGTTGGCGATGGCGGCCGGAGGCCCGAAGCCGGGCGGCTCCGCCACCGCCCTGGCGCCAAAGGGCCCCTCTTCTGAGGGCACCTCCACCAGTATGTTCTCTACTGCGGGCATGTCCGCAGCCAGGGGCATAAGGTAGGTGGTGAAGGAGGGGTTCAACAGGCGGCCATCCGCGCCGCTTACCAGGACGTTTTCCGTGAGGGCTCGCCCTATACCCTGAATGGCCCCACCCTCCATCTGCCCCTCTAATGCCATGGGATTGATAGGAGTCCCCACGTCCTGGGCCTGCACCAGGCGAGTCACCCTTATCTGCCCTGTCTCCCTGTCCACCTTAACTTCCACACCCTGGGTATTGAAGACGGGAGCGTACGGCATGGATGACAGCGACCCCGTGCCTATGATGGGCCCTCCGCGAGAGGTCAGGCTCATGCGGGCCAGCTGGGCCAGGGTATACCCCTGGGGTGGGTTGTCCTGCACATACACTCGGCCACCGGCGCATCCTAAGGCGTCTGGCTTTACCTGCAACCGCTCCGCGGCCAGGGCCAGGAGCTTCCTCCTGGTATCCTCGGCGGCCATCTGTACCGCCTTACCCTGGCTGTAGATGATGCGACTGCCCCCGCTGGGCTGGGTGTAGGGTGCCAGGTCGGTGTCTCGCCTGGCTATCACCACCTGCTCCATACCTATCCCAAGGGTCTCCGCAGCTATCTGGGCCAGCACCGTGTCTGTGCCGGAGATGTCCACCGAGCCAGTGAGGACACTGATAGTGCCGTCCTCGTTGAGGCTGACGGAGGCTGTGGAGGGCCCGCTGCCGCTGCGCCACTCGCACAAGGCAATGCCCACTCCAGTAGCTACATTACCACTGTCAAAGCCCTCACTCCCTTCCCCTCTCCCACCGGTGGGAGAGGGGTGGCCGAAGGCCGGGGTGAGGGCTTTTTTGCTCAGGCGCTCACCCACAGCCCGGAGGGTCTCCTTGAGGCCGTTCTTTGGAAGCCGAGCGCCGCTGACGGTAGTATCGCCCTCCTCCAGTGCGTTCTTGAGGCGGAACTCCAGGGGGACCATGCCCATCTTTCGCGCTATGATGTCCATGTGGGACTCCACAGCGAAGGTCATGTCAGCCACACCGGAGGCTCGGTAGGAGCCCGTCCAGATTTTGTTGGTGTAGACGGCGTAAGAGCGCAGGCGGAAGTTGGGGATACGGTAGGCCCCCAGGGCGTGGTTGATGCCCGATGCGGGGCCTGCCCCCAGGTACGCTCCCATATCGAATACGCTCACTGCCTCTCTCGCAACTATGGTGCCATCCCTCATGACTCCGGTCTTCAGGTAGATATTGGTGGGCAACCGCGGGCCGCAGAGGGTGAACACCTCCTCCCGAGTGGCGTTCAGCTTCACCGGCTTGCTGGTCTTGAGCGCCAACATCACGGGATAGGCCTCTATGCAGAGGCGCAGCTTGGCCCCAAAGCCCCCGCCCAACTCCATAGGGATGACTCGGACGCGGGATACAGGCACACCGAGCACGTCAGCCAGCTGGGCGCGTATCTGGTAAGGCCCCTGGGAAGAGACCCAGACGTTTATCCTGCCCGAAGGATCAACGCTGGCTACGCACGCCATGGGCTCAAGAAACCCCTGGTTGATGCCCTGGGAGCGGAAGGTGTCCTCGAATAAGTAGTCAGACTCCTGGAAGGCCCTGTCCACATCGCCCCGGTCGCTGTCCAGAAGGGTACAGACGTTGCCACCCATAGCGAAGGTGTAGCCCACGAAATCGGGCAGGTCCTGGTGGACCACGGGAGCGTCGGGCTTGACCGCGTCTAAAGAGCTGACCACCCTGGGAAGGTCTTCGTACTGGACCTCGATAAGCTCAAGGGCCTCCTGCGCGGTCATCTCGTCCACTGCCGCCACCGCCGCTATAGGCTCTCCTATATAATGTACCTTTTCCAGCGCCAGGACTCGCCGGTCCTTGAGGGCGCCTGAGCCGAAGCGCACATCTGGAAAGTCCCTGGCGGTGATGACCGAACGCACTCCAGGTAGCTGCTCCGCTCTGGAGGTATCAACGCTCACGATGCGGGCGTGGCTTCTAGGGCTCTTGAGCACCTTACAGTACAACATCCCTGGAAGGTACACATCGCCGGCGTACTGGGACCGGCCGGTTACCTTGTCGGCTGCATCCACTCTAGGATAGCTTTTCCTCAATACTGACTGCTCAGGCATCGGTTATTCCTCCACTTTAAACCTGGTCAGAAGAAGCAACCCTTGCTGCCCTTATTCTATGTCCCACAAGGCCCTTGTCAAGGTGCCTTGAGACATCCCTGTCAATACTACAACGACAGATTTCAGGTTAGCGTATCCCAGCTGTAGTACTAGCCCTGAATGAACATCCTCCCAAGTGCCGACTTTTCCTACCTGTCTTACTAAATCAGTAATAATCATATAAAATAAATGGTTATATGTGAAATTATTCACTACTTAAAGACTATTGACAAAACA
>CAYWGG010000200.1:0-5316 GCA_964457285.1 uncultured Dehalococcoidia bacterium | reverse complement strand
CACTACTATGTCAGGCCATGTTCAGGGTCTTTTAGTTCTCCAATCCGACAGCTCAATCTCACCGCAGGGCACACGGAGAACGCTGAGATTTCCTTGTTTTTCTCTGCGATCTCAGCGTTCTCCGCGGTAAATTGCTGTCGGCGGCCGAGAATTAAAGGCCCTGGGCCATGTTAAGTCGCATTGCCAATCTTCAGGTTACTGCATTATGTTAATCTTAACCCTCATGGAACATTCACGCTTAAAGCAGATAGGAAGTCCAAGCAATTCCTTCAAAGCGTTGAAAAGCGATTAACTCCCAGATATAATCCAGCATGATGCCTCCTAAAAGGGGCTGGGGTGAGGGCTCCATCAGGCGGAGGGTACTATGGTAGAACGGAACCGAGTGTTCACCGAGTCTCAGGAGAGTTTGCTAAAGGACGTGATAAACCGGGTAGTGCCCGCGGAGGACGCCTTCCCCGGTGCCGGAGACCTGGGGGTAGCCTCCTACATTGACAGGGTTGTGGGGGAGTCGGCCAGGCTAAGGAAGCTCTTTCTCGCTGGCCTGGCCCACATTGAGATAACGGCTTCCAGGGAGCAGGGCAAGGAGTTCGGGGACCTCTCAGGTGAGGAGAAGGACCAGATGCTCAGGCAGGTGGAGCGGGAGCAGCCGGAGTTCTTTAGCGCCCTGGTCCAGCATACCTACAACGGATATTATACCAACCCGGCCATCTTCCCCCTCATTAGGTACGAAGGCCGACCTCCACAGCCTCAAGGCTACAGGGTAAGGCCCTTCGACCCCAGTCTCCTGGACAACGTCCGGAAGCGGGGCTCTCTGTACAGGCAAGTTTAGATTCTGGCCTCCACAAGGCATTCCGCCTGTGCTAAAATGCCCCTATCTTGCTGTGCGGAGGGGCCGATGCTCAGTCCTTATACGGTCCTCGATCTCACAGACGACCGGGGTGAACTGGCGGGCATGGTGCTGGGCGACCTGGGGGCCGACGTCATCAAGGTCGAGCCGCCCCAGGGTTCGCCAAGCCGGAGGATGGGGCCGTTCCTTGAAGATGCCCCGGAGGAGCCGGAGCGGAGCCTTCGCTTCTTCGCCTTCAACCGAAACAAGCGGGGAATCACCCTGGACCTGGCAGTAGAAGCGGGCCGCCGCGCCCTGCTGCGCCTGGCCGAGAGGGCCGATTTCCTCATCGAATCGGCGCGTCCTGGCGAGATGGCCGAGATGGGCCTGGGCTTCGATGCCATGCGACGGGCCAACCCGCGCATCGTCTACACCGCCATCACCGCCTTTGGTCAGGATGGCCCTCACGCCAACCTCACCGCCAGCGACCTGACCCTATCGGCGATGGGCGGCTCTATGGGGCTTCAGGGAGACCGCAGCCGTCCGCCAGTGCGGATCACGGTGCCCCAGGCATGGCTCCACGCCTCCATGGAAGCGGCGGTGGGGGCCCTGGTGGCCCATGCAAGGATGCTAAAGGTGGGCGAGGCCCAGTTCGTAGACGTCTCCGCTCAGACCGCTATGGTCTGGACCATGTTGCATGGGAGGGCCGCCCACGCCATCCAGGGCTCCGACTTCAACCGCGGTGGTTCCGCCCTGCAGCTCGGTCCCATCACAGTGCCGCTAGTGCACGAGTGCGTCGACGGCTACGTGGTGCTGCTTCCCAGCGGCTCCGTGATGTCTAAGATGGTGCGCTGGCTGGTTGAGGAAAGTATAGTGCCTGGAGAGTGGATAGACGGCGAGGACTGGCCCACGTATGAGAGACGCCTGTTACAGCGGGAGCCGATGCGTTACGGCCTGTATGAGGTGGTGGACGCTATTCAGCGCTTCGTCCGGAGCCACACCAAAGGGGAACTGCTGGAGAGAGGGCTTCGTGAGGGCGTCACCGTCGCTCCCGTGAGCACGATGGAGGACCTGGCGCGCTTTCGCCATCTCGAGGAGCGGGGCTACTGGCTTATGGCACCCCTGCCGGACAGTCGCCAGGTAAAGGTGCCTGGTCTCTTCGCTCGCCTGACGGAGACGCCGATGGGGGTTCGCCGATGGGCTCCCAGGCTGGGCCAGCACAACCATGAGGTACTGGGAGGGATGCTTGGCCTCTCCACGGACGAGACCGCCGCTGCCTGTGGTAAGACAGCATAAAGCGTCTTCCCTCACCCCGACCTACGGCCACCCCTCTCCCACTGGGAGAGGGGCCGGGGGTGAGGTCTCAAGGAGGTATCCATGCCAGACCAGCTACCGTTTGAGGGTCTCAAGATTGCCGACTTCTCCTGGGTTTGGGTAGGCCCTACTACCGCCAAGTATCTGGCAGACCACGGCGCGACGGTGGTGCGGGTAGAGAGCGAGAGCCGACCGGACATCGTGCGCGCCGTGGGCCCCTTCAAAGACAACGTGCCCGGCCCAAACCGCACCCACGGCTTCGGCGATTTCAACACCTCCAAGCTCGGCTTGTCGCTGGACCTGAAGAACCCGTTGGGGATGGCCGTCGCCCGCCGCCTCATTGCCTGGGCGGATGTGTACATGGAGAGCTTCACACCGGGGACCATGACTGAGCTAGGCATCGGCTACGACACCGCCCGCTCGCTGAACCCCTCGATAATCATGGTAAGCACTTGTCTGATGGGCCAGACCGGCCCCGCTGCGGCTTTTGCTGGCTACGGGTTTCATGCTGGCGCCATCGCTGGCTTCTACGAGATAACGGGCTGGCCGGACCTGCCCCCCGATGGCCCCTGGACGGCCTACACCGATGGCGTGGCACCTCGCTTTTTGGCGGCGACCATCATGGCCGCCCTTGACCACCGCCGAAGGACGGGCCAGGGCCAGCACATAGATGCCTCCCAGATGGAGATGTCACTGCACTTCCTGGCTCCCCAGATCATTGACTATAACGTCAGTGGACGAACGGTGACCCGGGCTGGCAACCGGTCTGAAACGGCGGCCCCTCATGGTGCCTACCCATGCAGCGGCAATGACCAATGGTGCGCCGTAGCCGTCGAGAGTGACGACCAGTGGGAAGCCCTGCGTAGCGCCATGAGTGACCCTGCCTGGGCCCGCGATAGCAGATTTCAGACGGTGGAGGGCCGCCTCCGCCACCAGGACGAGATAGATCAACACCTCGGCGAGTGGACGAGGGACAAGACACCCCAGGAAGCCATGCGGCTCCTCCAGTCGGTGGGCGTGCCAGCGGGAGTGGTGCAGCGAAGCAGCGACCTGTTACGAGACCCCCAGATGGCGCACCGCCGTTTCTTCCGCTACATGGACCATCCGGAGATGGGGAACATCCCTTATAGCGGGCACCAGTTCCGCATCCTTGGCTACGACAGCGGGCCTCGCTTCCCGGCACCCCTTCTGGGCCAGCACACCGAGTACATCCTGCGTGAACTCCTGGGCATGTCAGACGAGGAGATCGCCGAGGCGGTGATAGCTGGGGCAATAGTCTGAGAGCATGTGTGAAACTCTACTGCACCCTGAAGGACGCAGCATATGCCTCACCCTTTAGAGTGGTGTCCTTTTCACACACCCTCTGAGGAGGGCTTTACCAGACGCCACTTGCTGTATATAATTGCCAGAGGCAATTTCATTTTATTAAGTAAGGAGGTTAGCTATGGCCGAACGCATGCTGATTTCCGCCGATTCTCACGTGAACGAGCCCGGCTACCTTTGGGTGGAACGAGTTGATAAGGAGTTCCGAGACCGCGCGCCACGGGTCGTGGAGAGCCCTCCGGGGCAGCGACCTGGCTCGTACTTGCTTCTGGAAGGTATCGCCCCCACCCATCTCGCCCAGGGAATGGGGGCCGGGAAAAAGCCCGAAGAGCTTCCCAGGTTCTTCCAGGAGTCCACCTACAAGGACGTCCGTCCGGGGGGATGGGACCCGTCAGAGCGGATAAAAGACATGGACATAGACGGGGTCGAGGCGGACGTCATCTATACCACCCTGGGATTCCGAATGTTCTGGTTCAAGGATGCCGCACTCCAGCGAGCTTGCTTCCGAGTTTACAACGACTGGTTGGCCGAGTACTGCTCCTACGCTCCAAACCGGCTTGCAGGCCTGGCCCTTATCTCCCTGTACGACATTGACGAAGGTGTTAAAGAGCTTCGCCGCTGCGCCAGGATGGGCCTGAGGGGGGCGATGGTCTGGTGCTCACCACCAGAGGACCGGCCCTATAGCTCCCCTATCTATGACCCCTTTTGGGCTGAGGCACAGGAGTCGAGCATACCTATAAGCCTCCATGCCATCACAGGGATGGGCCTGGAAAGCCGCCTGCCTATAAAGGAGCCCATAGACAGGTACGTTCGTTCTACCGTCCTCAGCCATGAGGTACAGCGGACGTTGACCGTCCTCATCTTCTCCGGAGTGCTGGAACGCTTCCCCAACCTGAAGTTCGTATCGGCAGAAAACGAGGTGGGCTGGCTGGGCTTCTTGCTACAAAAGCTGGACCAGGCACAGGATGAGTACCGCTACCTGTATCCCACGCCTCTGAAGCTGAAGGCCACCGAGTATTTCCGGCGGCAGGTATACGCCACCTTCATTGACGATGCGATGGGAGTGGCGAGCCGCCATTTTATCGGTGTGGACAACATCATGTGGTCCTCGGACTACCCCCACACGGTATCCACCTGGCCTAACTCCAGGCAAGTCGTTGAGCGCGATTTCAGAGGCGTGCCTGAGGACGAGAAGGAGAAGATCGTCAGAAGCAACGCCGCAATGCTCTATGGCTTCGACGTAGCTTAAAGAGCCAGCCAGTAGGGGCTCTGCATACTGTGCCCCTGCTCATCGGTGCACTAGAAATCTATCGCTTGGTGTACTGGTGGGCGCGGCGGGCACGCTTCAGGCCGTACTTTTTGCTCTCCTTGATCCTGGCGTCCCTGGTCAGAAGACCGTACTTGCGCAGAGGGGTCTTAAGGGCCTCATCGTAGACTGCCAGCGCCCTGGCTATACCATGTCGTACCGCCTGGGACTGGGACACTATTCCACCGCCCTGCACTGTGGCGATGACTCTGAACCTGTCCATAGAGTCGGTTACTTTCAGAGGTTCCTGCACAGCCGCCTGCCAGGAGATCCAGGTGAAGACCTCTTCCAGGGGCTTCCCGTTGATCTGAATCTGGCTGGCCGGGCCCCCCGTCTCTCCAGGGCCAAGGCGCAGGTACAGCCTCACTTTGGCGATAGAGGTTTTTCGCTTGCCGGTCCCGTAGTAGTATTGCTGCTGGGTAGTTTCCTGCACCAAGTGGGTACTTCCTCCCTTCGGCACGATATGGAGTGACCTGGGCTAACCCCTCACCCACCCCTGAGGCTTTTCCTGAAGCCACCCCAGAACTCTCCAGGACACCGCAGCCTT
>CAYWGG010000199.1:0-5320 GCA_964457285.1 uncultured Dehalococcoidia bacterium | reverse complement strand
AAGAAAATGCTCTCCACATCCCATCGCCTTAAGGCAGTGGCTAATGACAGAGACCGCTGAAGGTGGCCCAGGCCGATGTGGGGGCCTGCATCTGCACGGAAGAGGAGTTTGCTCACAAGAATCCCTTCTTGAGAAATTAGCTCCGGCTTAACCTGTCCAGAGGCGCATCATTTGGCGTACCTCGATAGACCATCTCATAGGCTTCTGAGCCAGCCACCTCTTTAGAGCCGTTCGGGGTGAACCCTGCCCGGAGGAAGGCACCTATGGAAACTGGATTGTTGCTCTTGACATGAGCTACGATGCGCTTCGCAGCCCCAGTGGCTAACAGTTGCTCTGAGCCCAGCCGGATTGCAGTCGGCCCATAACCTTTACCCCGCTCTGCCCTGTCCACGCTGACGCTAATCTCGGCCTGGTCTGCCAGGATGTTAAAGCGTACATATCCTACTTCACAGCCATTAGCGTCCATCACTATGAAAATTCGCGTGTCCGGGGCCTCTATTTTGCTTGAAAACCAGCGCTCATGGTCCTTGTACTGTATATAGTCGGTGTTGAAGGATGCCTCTCTCGTCGCAGGCTCATTTCGCCACTTCCAAAGGCGTCGGCAATCCTCATGGGTAGCTGGGCGCAGCCTGATCTGGGCCTGTTGCGGCTCAGGCATAATCCTCTCTCCTGATGGCTGAGCCCGCCTGTACGGTTCGTTGGGCTGTCATCCCTAGCATCTCGTCGTAGTATTTGGGCTCAAGGCCGGGGACCAGCTTTCCGCAGCGCAGCACAGCCACGTTTTCTGGTGTCAGGACCTCTCCTGCTGCAATGTCCCTTGTGGTGAAGATGCTCCTTCGGGCGAACCCTCGAAGCTCCCCTTCCACGGGTTGCACGGCTTTCTCGCCGCTACCCAGAGCACGCTCCACCTCCCGTATCTTCTGCACCATCGAGCGCAGCTCCCCGGGCTCCACAGAAAAGGGGTGGTCTGGCCCTGGCAACCGGTTGCTCAAGGTGAAGTGCTTCTCCACCAGGTCCGCCCCTATAGCCACCGCCGCCATCGGGCCTGTCAGAGGGTCTCTGGAGTGGTCCGAAAGCCCTACAGGAACTCCGAAGGCGTTCTTCATGGTCACGATGGCTCGCAGGTTCAGGGACTCCACAGGCGCAGGATAGGAGGCGGTGCACTGCATCAGCATGAGGCCTGCGTTCCCCGTCTGAAGAAAGGCCTCCACCGTTTCATCCACCTCTTCTAAGTTGGCGGTGCCCGTAGATATAATGGTCGGCTTGCCTTTCCTGGCGATGTGTCGGACAAGGGGGAGGTGGGTCATCTCGTAGGAGGCGATCTTGTAGGCGGGCACGTAGGGGTCCAGCCGGTCAACGGACTCCTCATCGAACACCGAGGACAGGAAGATAATGCCCCTCTCCTGGCAGTGAGCCGCCAGCTCAGGGAGCCACTCGTAGGGCATCTCCATGTCGGCGATGATGTCGTAGATGGACCTGTCCAGCTTCAGATAGTCGCTCTGGCCTGCGTTTTTGGGGTAGAGTTTGCTGGCGCGGAAAAGCTGGAACTTCACGGCGTCGGCGCCAGCCTCCCTGGCCACATCAATGAGGCGCTTTGCCTGCTCCAGGTTGCCATTGTGGTTGGAGCCCGCCTCGGCAATGATGAAGCAGGGCTCTCCATCGCCTACCCAACGCTCACCAATCCGTATTTTTGTTGCCATGTCTTCCCCCGTTCTTTGTAAGGAAGTTGCTCAAATGCTCATGCCTTTGTAATCACTTTTCCATCTTTTATCTCGAAGGCGACAACCAGAGTCATACCTTCTTCCGTCTCCTCGGGTAGGTCTTTAGCCTGCGTATCTTCCAGCCAGAGCTCAGTGGCCTCTTTTATGTTGGCCATAGCTTCATCAATGGTCTCACCCTGAGAAGCACACCCAGGCAGAGAAGGGACCTCGGCCCAATAACCACCTTCTTGGGCATAGTGGACGATAACGCCTAGAGAAAGACTCTTTTTCATACCTTTATGGCAGTAGCTCTAAAAATTCCTCAACAGTTAGACCAGCCTTACGAATCTGGCTGACTAAAAGACCAACTTTGAGTTCCCTGTGTAGAGGGATGGATAATGGGGGCATGCCAGCCTTGACCAGCTTTACATGGCTACTTCTAGTGGAAACCCTTCTATAGCCTGCCCTCTCGAAGGCTCTGATAGCTTCTTCACCGCTAATTCCCCTTAGCCTTCTCCCATCGGGCAAGCTTTTGTCCCCGTTCTACTTTAAGATTATCTCTGGGCATTCTTTGGTGACTTTTCATGGCCGCCTGAACACCGGCTCCACCGGCTTGCCCTCCAGCCTCTCCAGCACATCACCTTCTCGGATGGCCTGAGACAGAATCTCCAGGGCGGTCCGGTAAACTCGCAGGGTGTGTTCAATATCGCTATCGCTGTGGCTGTAGCAGATGTTGTGGCCCCCCGAGAATAGTAAACCTCGTTTGAGACACTCTTGCTGAAATAGGCTCTTGAGTATCAGCGACTCCGCTCCGGCCTCATCCTTGAAGGTTACCACCGTGCGCGGTGGCAGGCCAATGCACTCGGTGTGACGCTCTACTCCGTACTCCTTTGACAGCACGTTGTACCCGTCCTTGAGCTTCCGCCCCTGGGCCCACAGGTGGGCTATAACGTTATTTTCTCGCATCTCTTTGATTGTCGCCACCGAGGCCGCGAGGGAGACAGCCTCGCCACCGAAGGTGAAGGAGAAGAAGACCTCATCGAAAAGCTCCATAATTTCCCGGCAGCCTACCACGGCGGAGATGGGGAAGCCGTTGGCCATAGCTTTGCCGAAGCAGGCCAGGTCCGGCACCACGCCGAAGTAGTCCTGCGCCCCGCCCAGGGCCAGGCGAAAGCCCGTGATTATCTCGTCGAAGACGAATAGTGCCCCCTCACGGTGGGCCAGCTCTCGGACCTGTTGCAGGAACCCATCCCTCGGCTCCACCACTCCCACAGGCTCCATGATGACGGCGGCTACCTGTCCGGGGTGCTGGGCAAATACTCGCTCCAGGCTGGCGATGTCGTTGTAACGGAAGGTGACAGTAAGCTCCTGCACCGCCTTTGGCACCCCCTTGTTCCGGGTTGTGGTGCCGACGTACCAGTCCTGCCAGCCGTGGTAACCACAGCAGGCGATAACGTCCCGACCCGTGTAGGCCCGCGCCACTCGTACCGCCCCGGAGGTGGCATCAGAGCCATTCTTGCCGAAGCGCACCATCTCGGCGCAGGGAATAATCTCCACCAGCAACTCCGACAGCTCCACTTCCAATGGGTGAGCCAGGGAGAAGGCCATTCCATCCTGCATCTGGCGTACTGCCGCCTCCGTCACGGAGGCGTAGTTGTGGCCCAGGATGATAGGCCCGAGGCCCATTGGATAGTCAATGTACTCGTTGCCATCTACATCCCAGACATGGCTGCCCTGGCCCCTCGCCAGGAAGACCGGCGCCACTCCCTGCACAAACTGGGTGGGGGCCTTGCTGAAGGTCTGGGTGCAGGATGGGATAAGCCTTTGCGCCTTGTTCTTCAGGGTATAAGAGCGGCCCACGGGTAGCTCGTGAGCGGGAACAGGCGGGTCGTTGGTCAGAGACTTGTAGTAGCCCTCGTTCACGATGCTCTGCTGATTTATGGACATCAGCTCAGGGTGATTTCGGAGAAGCAAGAGCATGTCCTTTAAGTCAAAGGCGTTGCCCTTATCCTGTAGCCTTTCGTACACAGACCTTGCGAAAGCCAGGTCCTCCTGGGTATCTACAGACCACTTGAAGTGGGAAAGGTCTACATCGCTCTCCACATTGAAAAGCCGGAAATGGCCTGAGGTGCGGATGTAAGGGGTGACGTGCTCCCTTTCCGAGGGGAGCTGGGCCTCCTTCCAGGCCTGCTCCAGAGCGTTGAAGGAAAAGACCTCCACATCCAGCCCGTCAGGGTAGGTGTAGAGGAGGGTGTTGGTAACGTAATCGTACTGTCCCGACAGGTATGTCTCGATAATTCTGTCCATGACCTGGTGGTCCAGGAAGGGGCAGTCAGGGGTGACCCGCACCACATGCTCCACCCCATAGTGCTTCGCCGCCTGATAAATCCGGTCCAGGACATCCTCCTCGCTGCCGCGGGAGCACCTGAGCCCCAGCCTCTCGGCGAACTCCACCAGCGCATTGTCTCTGGCCCTCGTGGTGGTGGCGATGATCACGTCCTCTACCAGGCGTGACATCCTGATTCGCTCGATGAGGTGCTGAAGAAGGGGCTTACCGCTTACCTGAGCAAGGGTCTTGCCAGGCAACCGGGTGGAGCCCATGCGGGCCTGGATGATGGCCGCTAACATCTTTTAGACCTTCACCTCCCGGCCAGTTTGAACAGCTTCCTGAATGGCCCTGACGACCCGAAGGACCTCGATGGCCTCTTTGAGGCCCACCAGCGGGGGCTCTCCTGTCTTCACGCAGCGCACAAAGTCTCGCAACTCTTCCACGTAGGTGTCCTCAGGTCGCCCGCGAAGGCGCACCCGTTTATACGTGTCTGCATTCTTGTCGAACCAGAGAAGACGGCCCAGGCTGGTGTCAGCACGCCCCTGGGGGCAGTCCCATCGGATACAAGCATCCTCTCCTACCAGTGTGTACATACGGGTGTACGTGGGCTGAAGGCAATCCAGATGCAGAGAGGTTATTGCGCCGGATTCCATTCTCAGGATGACCTTTATAGCGTCAACGCCGTCTATTTCCAGGGCGCTCAGCTTCCCCGCAAAAGCCGTCACCTCTTCCACGCCACCTACAAACCACAGCAACGCATCAATCTCGTGGGAAGCGTCCAGGAGGAGACCGCCGTCTGGGTCGGAGTGGGCCATGTAGCTCTGGCGGTAGTCACGGTTGGGCCACCATCGGCCTAAGTAGAAGCCAAACTCGGAATGGGCTGTGAGGACCTTCCCCAGGCGGCCATCTTGCACCGTGCGTTTCATAGCTCTTATAGCCGGGTGAAAGCGCATATTGTACCCGACCTGGACGGTTCTGCCACTGGCTTTGGCCTTCTGGACCAGAGCATCTACACCTTCGAGGCTTGTGGACAGCGGCTTTTCTACAAATACATGAGTTCCAGCCTCCAACGCCATCAAGGCCACGGGTATGTGATTGTGGGCAGGAGTGCAGACTAAAACAACCTCCGGCCTCCTTTGCAGGGCCTCCTCAGGGTCCTGGCTCACCCGAACACTGCTGTATAGCTGCTGAGCCCTCTGGCAAGCTACCGGATTGGGGTCAGCAGCCTCAATATCCGAATCCGAGAGCCCGATCTTCAGGAGGTGGCCTATGTGACGAACACCGATAGAGC
>CAYWGG010000198.1:0-5321 GCA_964457285.1 uncultured Dehalococcoidia bacterium | reverse complement strand
CTCATAGATGTTGAAAGGGAACCATCTGGGAAGGAAAATAAGCTCCGGCGGCATCAACGGCGTCCCTTCCCACTCCCACTGGCCGAACAGGGCCAGCCATATCTTGGTGAAGGTGCGGACCCTGGGCACGCCGCCCCTGGACAGTATGAACTCCCTGGCCCTTCGCATCTCCCCTGTGTCAGCTGACACACCCGCCAGCTTCAGGGCGAAGTAGCACTCTACTGAGGTGCTCACGTCTCCGGGAGCGCCGTAGTACTGGCCCCAGGACCCATCCTCTCGCTGCTCGCTGAGGATATAGTTGACTAGCTTCCGCCAGCGCTCCACGTCCACCGTCTCCAGGAAGTAGGTAAGGAGCAG
This sequence comes from uncultured Dehalococcoidia bacterium, assembly GCA_964457285.1. Lineage (GTDB taxonomy): Bacteria > Chloroflexota > Dehalococcoidia > Lucifugimonadales > JAGWBF01 > CAYWGG01. Next base: position 4,964 of record CAYWGG010000198.1, on the reverse strand, counting down.
GTACTCCGCCTCCATGGAGGTGTTGGACTCCAGCTCACCCCACCAGTAGCCATCAGGGTACTGGACGGAGAGCAAATACCGATGGGAGCGGTGGATGGCGCTTTCCACCGCCGCCAGAAGCCCCTCCTCTACGTGATGCTCCTCCCTGACCTCTACCCCTCCCCCACGCTCACTTTCCATTCTGCTGCGGACCTCAGCCATACTATCCCTATCTATCCCTCACCCTAGCCCTTCGGCAAGCCGGGGCCACCCCTCTCCCAGTGGGAGGGGGAATGTGGTGAGGGCTGCAACTACAAATATCCGTAATCTCTGAACCACCTCACTGCCTTCTCAAGAGCGCCTTCCACCGGGCTCTGAGGGAGCCCAAGCTCCCTTACCGCCTTCTCACAGCTCACATACATGGGCTTTCGGGAGACCTTCAAGCCCTCCAGGGGTATCGAAGGCTCTTTGCGCAGAAGCCTGCCCTCGATGTACTCATCTAAGTACCCGGCTCCCATCGCCAGCCCTATGGGTATCCTTATTCTTGGAGCCTTCCTCCCTGAGACCTGCTCCAGGAGCTTGAGTATCTGAGCCAGGGTCATGTTTACGTTTCCCAGCAGATACCTCTCTCCTGGCCTGCCCTTTTCCAGGGCCAGAACGTGGCCCACAGCCACATCCTCCACGTCAACCAGATTCATGCCGGTGTTGATGTAGGCTGGGATACGGCCCCGGATGAAGTCCAGCACTATCCGACCCGTGGGCGTGGGCTTCACATCCCAGGGGCCGATGGGGGCTGTAGGATTCACCACCACCACCGGAAAGCCCTTCTGGGCAAAGGCCAGGGCCTCCTTCTCCGCCAGGTACTTGGACTTTTTGTAATGGCCCACCAGCTCTTTGGGAGAGGGCATCGTACCCTCGGTGCCCAGCCCTCCTTTGGGAATGCCCACGGTGGAGACGGTGCTGGTGTACACACACCTGGCGACTCCGGCCCTCATAGCCTCCTCAAGGACAACCCTGGTGCCCGTTACGTTAGTCTCGTATATAAGGCGGGGGTCTGGTGTCCAGAAGGTGTATAGTGCGGCGCAGTGGACCAGCGCTTGCCGCCCTTCTAGCGCCCTGGCGACCGATTCCCTGTCCCTCACGTCTCCCTGGGCTGTCTCGATACCCGTATCTTTTAGAGTTAAGGTGCTGCTTCCCGGCCTCACCAGGGCTCTTACTTCATAGCCCCTGGTCTGAAGGGCGCGGGCCACGTTGCTGCCTATAAAACCTGTCGCTCCGGTGACCAGGACTTTCATTCATAGCTTTCTAGATAGCCCTCACTCCCGGCCCCTCTTCCAGTTCCCTCCTTGCCCCCCTTTACCAAAGGGGGGTCGGGGGGATTTCCGGAGGCCAGGGTGAGGGGTACGAAGGATAAGCCAAAGGCTGTCAGGCTATCCTGTGCGACTCTTACCTGCCTGGACAGCTTTAACATCCCCGGCACACTCTTGGGACCGGCTATACCGTTAGCCACCACATGGAGGGCCTGCACTAACGGCCCCTTGCCTCCAAGCCCCGCCAGGAAGAGTGGTAGCTCCTGATGGGCGGTGTCCAGCACCGCCCTTACGCTGAGGAACGGCATCCCTCTCTGGATGGCAGCCTTTGCTATCCAGTAGTCCTCCATGTTGACCAACCACGCGGTGGTAGTCTCCGCCAGCCGTCGCTTCCCCTCTGCGCTGGAGACCGCCTCCGGAACAGTCAGATTATCGGCGACGAAGTGCCGCAACTTAGTGGAGCCCCTCAAGGCTTCCTGAGCCAGGCCCAGGAGACGAGCATCGGACTCAAGGAAACCTTCCTCCTCGGAGGAGTAAAGCCTCCGTGAGAGTACCAGGTCCCCTGTGGCCAGCCTGTCCCTCAAGGCTCCTGCGAAACCCAGCGAGAGGATGGCATCGGGCCTGATGGGCCCATTCAACAAGCGCTTTGCACCTGCCAGCGCCTTCTCCTTGCCCACTCCCGTGACGTGCACAGAGAGGGACGAGGGCGGCATGTCTGGGATGTGCCCCATATCACGCATAAGACCCGCCACTTCCTGCTTCATAGCTGCCACGATAGCGATCAAAGGTCTCACTCCATCCGGTGGACTCAGCTTGCAGTTATGCCGCTTTTGCTAACGGCTCCCGACTTGATAAGGGTGACCCAGTCCCGCGGGCTGGAGACGGCCTGAAATATGGTGGCCGACTCGAACCCACAGTGCATCATGCAACCAGCGCAACGTGGGTCCTTGCCCACGCCGTACCTATCCCACAAGGACTCCTGGAAAAGCCCGTTCACGTTCTGGACGTGCTCATCCGCCAGTGGATAGCAGGGTTTCCTCCAGCCCATCACCGTGTAGGTAGGGTTGGACCATGCAGTGCACTGGTACTCCCGCTTACCCCGCAGGAAGTTTAGATAGAGGGGGTTGTTGTACATCCTGATGTCCTTGACCTTCTTCTCGTCAAGGATCTCACTAAACGTCTCCTTCGACTCTTGACGGGTGAGGAATATATCGTGGTCAGGGGCGTGGGTGTAATCGTAGCCCGGAGAGACCATGCAGCCTTCCACACCCATCTCTGTCATGGTGCGAAAGAGGGTATGCAGGTCATCTACGTTGCATCCACGAAAGATTGTGGTATTGGTGCAGACCCGGTAGCCGCTATCCAGAGCCACCTGGATAGACCTCACCGCCTTCTGGAACACCCCCTTGCGGGCCACCGCCTTATCATGCTCCTCCTCCATACCATCCATGTGGACTACCCAGGAGAGGTATTTGGAAGGAGGGACCTTCTTCAACACCCGCTCAAGGAGGATGCCATTGGTGCAGCAGTACACGAAGTATTTGCGCCGGACCAACTCGTTTATAATCTGGTCTATTTTGGGGTGTATCGTGGGCTCTCCACCGGCGACAGAGACAATGGGGGCCCCGGACTCTGCCACCGCCACCAGGGCCTCTTCTACAGACATCATCTTGTCCATCACCGGCTTGTACTCGTGGATGCGTCCACAGCCTACGCAAGCCAGGTTGCACATCTCCAGGGGCTCCAGCATAGTTACCAGCGGGAACCGCTTCCTCCCCTTGAGACGGTTCTTTAGAATGTAAAATGCCAACCTGATGGGCAACTCCATAGGTCTCTTTGCTCTCTTCATAATATAGAGCCTTCAGCTTTCAGCGCTCAGCCCTCAGTGTCCAGCCAGATGAATGCTGACGGCTGACAACTGAACGCTATATTTAGTATTGCCGTGCTGCGAGAAACTCGACCAGTTCTTCCATCTCCTGCCGCGCCCAGGATGGTAGAGGGACCCGGCTCACCTCTCTCAGGGCGAGGTCGGCCTTCTCACGGGTCAGATGCTGGGCGTAGTTGGCGACTTCCAGCTTATCCAGCACCGTCAGCACATCCTGCACATCCTGGTCGTCCAGGGTTGCCTTACTGTAAGTGTCCACCAGCTTTTGCCTGTCGGAATCCTGGGCCACCTCCAGAGCGTAGACTATTGGGAAGGACTTCTTTTTCCTTCGGATGTCGTTACCCACAGCTTTCCCGGTAGTAGCCTCGTCCCCCCAGATTCCCAGCACGTCGTCTCGTATCTGAAAGGCCAGCCCCAGGGCTCTGCCACAGTTGGCAAAAGCCTGTATAGTGTCCTCATCGTCACAGGCTATCAGGGCTCCCATCTCCATGCTGCGCCATATGAGAGCGCCCGTTTTGAGCGAAATCATGGTCAGGTAGTCCTCAAGGCATATCTCCAGGCTACTCTCAAAGGCCAGGTCCAGACACTGGCCCTGAATCATATCCACATAGCCTTTCGTGAGGAGAGATGACGTCTGCAAGGCCTTCTCTTGGGACACACCTCGCTGGATAAGCCCCAGGGTAGCAATATCGGCAAGGGACCTCATAGCGTTACCCGCCACAAGGGCCTGGGGTTGCCCCCATAGCGCCCAGACGGTAGGGCGATGTCGCCGCTCCACGTCCCCATCCTGAATATCGTCATGAATGAGGGAGAAGTTATGGATGAGCTCAAGGGCCGCCGCAGCGGGGAGTGCTCTGGCCCAGTCCCTTTGGCTGTGCCCTGTCCTGAGCCGAAGCCCTGAGGACAGCGAAGGGGAAGTTGAAGGACCAGGGCGGGCTTCACTCAGGGCCTCGCCAGTGAAGAGGCAGAGCGTGGGTCGGAGAGCCTTACCCTGGGAGACAGGATCAGCCAGGAGGTCTCCTTTCTCATCAGCCCAACCCATGTGGTACTGGAGCATACGATAGAGGGCCTCTGGCACCGGCTCACGCTGTAGCTCTCCTCGCCAGATGTCCATAGCAGCCCTCAGCTCTTCCTCCAGGCCATCTCGGTAACGGGCAAACATGGCAGGAAGGGAAGGCGCTAAAGTGCCTTTTACCTTAGCTTCAGTGGTATCTGACTTGCCCATATCTATACCAAACCGATGGGTTTGAGAGAAATACATCGCAACACGATGCTTGCATCCTAGCAAAGGCCTGACGTGCTGTCAAGACTGTGCCCAGCCCAGGGAGGGCTTTCACACGAATTTCACACATTTCCGTGATGAGCCTGCTTATCCTTGACTTAGTCTTACATACGATGCTATAGTAGCATGAAATTTTTACATTCAAGTTTGTTTTAGAAGTCTTTTGCAAGCAAGGGAGGCCGGATGAGTAAAGCCGTGCTGATTAGATATGCCCCCTTCTTTATCGCGTTACTGGTGACAGCGATTGTTATGGTCCTTTTGTTCCTACGTCCTGATGCAGCCTTGGGCTTATCCGTGGAGGTTGACCCTCCACAAAACCAGCGGAATAACCTGTCCGGATTCAAACTGGCGGAACCTGTGGTCATCCAGGCCAGGGTGAAGCTAGAAGGCAAATTTGAAAACATCACGGCAGCAACCCTGGCTATGGAGCAAATAACTGGGGATGCAGGTTTTATTCCGGTAACGGGCGATAAGATTGTAAATCTGCCCCTGGAGAAAGTAACAGGTG
>CAYWGG010000197.1:0-5330 GCA_964457285.1 uncultured Dehalococcoidia bacterium | reverse complement strand
GAGTAAGGATGGTAGGATAGATGGATGCTACTACCTCAGACATAAGGAGGGATAACTATGGAGCATCCATCTGTACCCTCTATCTCTGCCTACTTCTGGAAAGTGGAAGACCCCAGAACAGGCCCCATAGTATGGCATAAGCTGATTGATATTATAACCATTGCTATATGTGGAGTCATCTGTGGTGCTGATAGCTGGGTGGACATAGAACTGTTCGGGAAATCCGAGGAGGAGTGGCTGAAGAAGTTTCTGGAACTGCCCAACGGTATCCCCTCCCATGACACCTTTGGAAGGGTCTTCGCCTTGCTGGATGCTGAAGTGTTCAGCACTTCCTTCCTGGAATGGGTCCAGGCAGTTAGTGAAGTGACCAAAGGACAAGTGGTGCCTATCGACGGGAAAACCCTCCGACGCTCTCACGACAAGGCCCTTGGCAAAGGAACTATCCACATAGTCAGTGCCTGGGCCTCAGAGAATAGATTAGTCTTGGGACAGGTCAAGGTAGCTGAGAAGTCCAATGAGATTACAGCCATCCCTGAACTGCTGAGGATTCTGGATGTGTCTGGGTGCATTGTCACTATAGATGCTATGGGCTGCCAGAAGGAGATAGTCAGACAGATTGTAGAGCAAGGTGGAGACTATGTGCTGGCCCTCAAGGAGAACCAGGGACAACTCTATGAGGATGTGGTAGAGCTATTTGCCTATGAACAGCAGAGGGATTTTGAGGGAGTTGAGCACGATTTCTGTGAGACGGTGAACAAAGGTCATGGTCGCATTGAAAAGCGTCGGTGCTGGAGCATTTCAGAGCTGGAGTATCTGAACTACGTTAACGACAAGAAGGAATGGGAAAAGCTCAGCAGTGTGGTGATGGTGACAGCTCAGAGACGCATTGGAGAAGAGACCTCTGTGGAATCCCGATACTATATCTCCAGCTTACAGGGCAATGCCAGACAGTTGCTTGGAGCCGTTCGAGAGCACTGGGGCATCGAAAACTCTGTCCATTAGGTGCTGGATATTGCCTTCAGGGAGGATGAAAGTCGAGTTCGCAAAGGCAATGGGCAACAAAATCTTGCCACCTTACGACACATTGCCCTTAACTTGCTGAGGCAAGAAACTACCTCTAAGGGTGGTGTTAAGGCCAGGCGGCTCAGGGCTGGGTGGGATGAGGATTATCTTCTCAAGGTGTTATCCTCATAGGATGCGATTGCCCTGTGTGGGCCATCTCCCATTCTTTACAACAAAGTCAAGCAGTGACATAATACGGGGGGGATAGCCATGATTTGACCTCTTGAAATGGTGAGGTCAGCTTACCCTGTCCACCTCGTCTCGTCTACCTATGTACAAAGTCGAGCTAAGTTGGAGACTGTCAAACCTTTAGGTGAGGGTAGGGAGTGCCGGATTTAAAAAACGACCTGCTGAAGAGGTTCATGCCGGTCCTCGTCCTGTGGCCTGACCACGCCGAGGAGATCTCACTCGCAGACAAACTCTATTGGGCTGTGGCCGCGATACCTGACAAAGACCCCGAGGAGGACGAGCAGATATCCTCCTTACGGCGGCTTCTTGAGAAGATCCGCAACTTTCCCACAGACTATCAACCCCGTCCCGCCGAGCTTATCCTGGATAGCACGCTGGCTGTAGACCACCATCCCTATGCCATAAGACTGGAGATCCTGGACACAGTCAACCTGATTTTTAGGAAGGACCAACCAAGTTCGGTCTTTAGCCTTCTAAGTTTGGTCTCTCGCCTTGTCAGGATCTATACCGGGTTCTTGGTGGTAGTTTGGTCCCTGGAGGTTGCGCTGTTGCCGGTCTTGCGGTCTTTTATCTGGCTTCTGGCGCTCACCTTGGGGAACCGGACGCGTTTTGTGTACTATCCTCTTGCTCTCTTGCCCGCACTTTTTTCTTTGGTGTTCTTTTGGAGCATGGCGTCGGTGCCCAGGCTCCAGAGCCAGAGGTACTTCGCAAATCCTAAGAACCGTCTCAGCCCCGAGATGATAAAGGCGATAAAGGAGGCCTTTAGAAGGAGCTATCTGGTGGGGCGGTGTGGTGGGCCCGGTAACGCGCGCCTCCACAGAGATTTCTATAAATCGAGGGTCTCTGAGGACTATCTAAGCTCTAAGCCAAAGTATCCCCGGACCGTTTACGCCAGGGCCATGAAGGTTCACAGACATGGGGTGACGTGGACCATCTTGCAGTACTGGTACTGCTATTTCTACAACGACTGGGCTAACAGCCACGAGGGCGACTGGGAAAGCGTCACCGTCGTAGTCAGGCCAAAAAATGGAGTGGTCGAACCCTCTACCAAGGAAGACTATGAAGGCGTTGCCTGCGCCGTGACCAACCATACGGTCGGTTGGAGGACTAAGTGGTGCGACGTAGTCAAGGATGAAAAGGAAGGGGGGGATGGGATTCGACCTGTGATTTTTGTCGCCCGAGGGTCACACGCTTACTATTTCCGGTATGGGAGGTACAGCCCCACCATGAACGTGGGGGGCCTGTCGATCCGGCGAGTCGAGCTCCGTTTCCTTCCCTTCCTGAGCCATATGTTCGGCGACCCCGCCATGAGGGATGAGCCCCCGCCCGACGATACCGACTATTATGTGCGAGACTGGGAGCTTCGACCCCTGGACACCGCCGCGGCGCCATGGTGGTTGGACTACTCTGGACTGTGGGGCGGTCCCGCGCCCTTCTGGGCCAAGGGGTCGGAGGCGCCGAGGGGGCCCAAGTTCCAGCCTTCCTCTGTTTGGGACCACCCCTATGACTGGATCGAGGAGGAGTGTGCCGACTGGCCTCCCAGCTTTTTTGAGTCTAGCCCTCCAGGTCCACCCCCGTCTCGGCGATGGCCCGCACCGTCTCCAAAGTGACCCATCCCGAGGCCTCCAGCACTGCCCGGCAGTCCACCGGCTTGACAGCGCGGTGCATCTCCTCGGGGGCCATGTTGTCCAGCATGGTCACGTGGACCCAGGCCTCCAGGGCCTCCTCCAACTCCTCCAGATTGGTGACTTCCACCTCCGTCTTGAGCTCAAACTGGTGAAGGTGCGAGTTGGTCCAACCCATCACTATCTGGAGAATCTGGTGCAATTTGTAGAGACTGGTATTGCCAGGTAGTTGAATCCTTTACCATATGGGAGGTTTTGTATCCCGCAGAGTTACCTTTACTATATCCTTGCAGTTTTTCTCAGCCAGATACGATTTGAGGGCTTGCTGAGCCGACTTCCCGGATACGGGATTTCAAAAAGTGCAAACATAGAGAAAGTTATAGCGGATAGCTTCTCTTGAGCTTATGGTGAGCTTGTTGTACTGGCTAGACAGCTTTATAACATCCGTCCTTACCTCACCGATTCGCTATGCCGTTGAGCGCTTTTCTGGTAAGATGGTTGTGAACTACCTTTCGGGAGGATGGTGATGTCTCTTCATTACGAGGACGGTGAGTTACGTATAATTAAGGTAGCCCACATGGGGCCATACGACAACAATGGCTATATCTTGCACTGCCGGGCCACTGGAGAAGCGGTGATCGTAGACGCTCCTGCCGAACCTGAAAAGCTGCTGGGAGAGCTAGGGGATGTCAAGGTCAAAGCCATTATCATCACTCATCGCCACGGTGACCATACAGCAGGCCTTTTGGAACTAAAAAACCGCACCGGCGCGCTGGTGGCGGCCCACCCCGACGACGCCCCAGCGCTGCCTGCTCCTCCTGACTTCCAGCTAAAGGATGGCGACACCTATCAGGTAGGCAATATACAGCTCCTTGCCAGGCACACACCCGGCCATACGCCTGGGGCGCTCTGTCTGCTCACGGGGAAGCACCTCTTCTCTGGCGATACGCTGTTTCCTGGAGGCCCAGGCAGGACCGCTTCACCAGGAGCCTTTCGACAGGTCAAAGATAGCATAGCCAGAAAGCTCATGCCTTTGCCCGACGACACAGCCGTCTACCCAGGACATGGCCTGGATACCACCATAGGTAAAGCCAGGGAGGAGATTCGGATATTCAACTCACGGTCCCACCCGGCCAATCTGTGTGGCGACGTCGAGTGGCTAAAGAGCTAACATCAAGTCTTACTAGAGGTGAATATGTATCAGAGGACCGCACTCGATAACGGGTTATCCGTACTCACATCTTCAATGCCCCACACCCGTTCTGTATCCATGGCTATATTCGTCGGAGCGGGCTCCAGGTACGAGTCCGATGAGATAGCAGGTGCATCCCACTTCCTGGAGCATTTGCTTTTCAAGGGCACAAAGCGCTGGCCCACTGCCAGGGAGCTGAGCGAGGAGGTAGAGGGTGTTGGCGGTATTATGAACGCCAGCACTGATAGAGAGATGACGGTTTTCTGGTGCAAAGTCGCCAGACTCCACTTCCGGCGCGCTCTCTCGGTCCTGGTGGACATGATGCTCAACCCCCTTCTCAACCCCATAGAGGTCGAGAAAGAACGGGAAGTGGTGCTGGAAGAGCTTCGGATGACCAACGATTATCCCACCAACCGCGTTGACCTTCTGATAGATGAGACCCTCTGGCCTAACCAGCCTATGGGTAGGGATGTGGGAGGAAGCCTGGACTCCGTAAGGAGCATTACCCATGAGCAGATACTGGACTATTTCAGACACCAGTACGCCCCTGGCAATGCTGTGGTGGCCGTGGCCGGAGACGTGACCCACGGCGAGACAGTGGACTTGCTGAGTGAGGCTTTTAAGGAGTGGGCCCCACAAGCGCCGATGAGCTGGTATCCGGTGCAGGACGGCCAGGAAGCCCCCCGCGTGCGGATAGAGCAGCGCAAAACTGACCAGGCCCATCTCTGTATCGGCCTTCCTGGCCTACCCCTCACCCACCCTGACCGGTATGCCCTGGGCTTAATGAACGTGATACTGGGAGAAGGCATGAGTAGCCGCCTCTTCCTCGAACTGCGGGAGAAGCAAAGCCTCGCCTACGATGTACATAGCTCGCTGAATCTCTTCCGGGACTGCGGCTCTCTGGTCATCTACTGCGGTGTCGAACCCCAGAAGGTCAAGAAAACCATAGGTGCTATCCTGGAGCAACTGAACGGCCTCCAGAGCAACATCCCCGAGGCCGAGCTGGAGAAAGCCAGAGAGCTCTCCAAAGGCAGGATGCTCCTGCGGATGGAGGACAGTCGCAGCGTAGCCATGTGGATGGGGGCCCAGGAGACGCTCACAGGAAAGGTGCGCACCGTGGACGAGGTGGTGGAGCGTATGGATACGGTGACCACCAGAGATATAGAGCAGGTAGCAGCAGACCTGATACGGGAGGACAAGTTAAACCTGGCAGTAGTGGGACCCTACCGGAGCGACCGCCGTTTCCGTAGCCTGCTGAAGCT
>CAYWGG010000196.1:0-5338 GCA_964457285.1 uncultured Dehalococcoidia bacterium | reverse complement strand
CTGTCTGGGGAGCCAAGTTGCCTTAAATCCGAACTTTTCGCCCTCGGTAAACTCAACATCTCTACATATGGTAGCTGGTGCAGGTTTATCTCGACCCGGCAGTAGCGATTACGGACCTTGGTCACCAGACCTCCATCGTCAGATTGTTGTGTTTCTTCCTCGGGATTGAAAGGGTAGGGCCTTACCTCTCTCAGTTCTCAGTAACAGTAAATCTGGCCTGTTCGCGGCAAGAATATAAGGACCCTTTGTGCCTACTCCAAGGGCCCAGATATCCCTGGCTAATTGGTCACCACAAACTCACCTACTAGGCCCCGCTCCTCGTGGCCAGGGATAGGACAAAGAAACTTGAAGGTGCCCGCCCTGGTGGGAGTAATGCCTATCATGTCGTAATCGCCCGCATTGGCGTGCAGATGGGCATCCAAGCCGGTAGGGCAGATGCCGTATTTTGAGTTGCAGATGTGGTAGGGGAGTTTGCCTTCGTGATGCAGCATATGAATATCCACCTGCTCTCCCTCCCCAGGGGTGTGGGGCAGCCAGTAGAGGTCCTGGGGGTTTAACCCTTGGACATGGAGATGGTGCTCGTCGCTCCCTCTATTCTGAAGCAGAATGATCACCGGCTCTCCTACCCTCACTTTTATGGAAGAAGGTTGGTAGCCTGTATCGGTGGCCTCCACCGCAATAAGGCGTGGCTCAGGTTTGGTTGCTACTTCAGAAGATGGCTGGGCATTCGTTGTATTTTGAAAGGGTGGCGTCGCTTCTGCGTTTGTTGGTCTCTCGGTTGGCTGTGTATTAGATGTATTTTGAGGGGACGGCGTCGCTCCTGTGTTTGTTGGTCTCTCAGCCCCACAAGCCATGAAAAGGGCTGCGGTAAGAATGAGGGTCAAAGTCAATATCCCCAGGATAGGAAGCCTTCTTTTAGCTTTCTCATGAGCTTTCCAGACCATAGCGTACCGCCTTTCTGGGTTGGAGCGCTTCGGATACCTGGGATAGGGACCCGAAGCGCCCCTTCCTGCTATTTGACCTCCAGATCAATGGTCATGAAGGGATGGATGGTGCAGAGCAGCTTGTAGGTGCCAGCCATGTCGGGCAACTTCCACTCAAAGGTGCCCTGCTTGTCAGGCTGGACCAGCTCTGTGACCAACCCGGTTGCGATGCCCGAGATGTTGTGGGGCTCGTCGTCCTCATTGACCAGGGTGAGTATCACCGGCTCGCCTGGCTTGCCAGTGATGGTCTTGACATCGAAGGTGAAGTTCTTGCCCACCACGGTGAGTTCCCGGGCTCCCGCTATTGGAGTAACAGGAGCAAGAGGCGCTGCCACCGCCCCTACCGTAATGGTCAGAGGTGTGGTGGTGGGAGCCAGGGGGTTGACCACCGGATAGCTGCCCGCCTGGGCAGGGACAGTGACTTCAACTACCTTAGCCTCGCCTGGGCGCAGGGTAAAGCGGCCGATGTTCAGGGTCGGGGCTTCGACGGCCACGTTGCGCCCTGTCCCCGCTGCCTGGACGAACTTCAGGGTAAGCTTGGCTCCTGGTTTTGCTGCCAGGGCATTGGGAACGAAGCTGTCCCTGGCCACGGCGATGCTGAACCTGGTGGGGTTGATCAGGTAGGCCAGCTGGGCCTGGAGGACGCTTCCTCGCAACCCGAAGATGTCGCCCACGGTCTCGGCCTTTATCTCCCCACCGGCGCTGTAGAAGCGGACGAAGGCACCGCCGTGAACGTCGCCGTCATTAGGCATGGGGATGACGGTCTTGACCTCGTCCGTTTCCGTATCAATGACCCAGATGGCGTGGTCAGCGTTGGACTGGGCCCAGATCTCGCTGCCATCAGGCGAGAGGACCACGTGGTCGGTAGTGCGGCCCACAGGCGCGATCTGGGTGATCACGCTGTCGGTGCGGGTGTCAATGACAGTGAGGGTCCTGGCTTGCTGCCCGTAACCTGGGGCCTCTCCCTTGTCCGCTACGTACAGCTTCGTCTCATCATAAGAGAGCGTGCAGCCGTAGGGGCCTGGGCCAGTGGTAACTTTAGCCTTCTCCTCATCTTTGACTGTATCAATCTTGACCACCTTACCTGGCCCGCCCAGGGTTACCCAGAGGGTCTTACCATCCCTGCTGATGCACGGCCAGTTGGGGTCCTCCTGCGGGAAGTAGCTGAACTTCACTGTCCATGTCTTGGGGTCAATCTTGAAGGTAGCGGAAGGAATATCCCGCTGGCCGCGGGCGGTCATGCTACCCACGCCGCCGGGCATGGTGGCGTAGATGAACTTACCGTCGGGGGCAGGGACCATGTTATAGGGGCCGCCGTGGAGGTCGCCGTTGGTCATTCCTCCCACAACGGCGTTGTCCTTCGCTGGGTCCAGGATGTAGAAGCCAGCGCCGCCGAAGCTCCAGTTGAAGTCGGTGACCATGATCAGGTCCCGGCCGTCACTGGTGCGGAAGTTGCCTATGTGGTGGGGCCGGCCGCTGGATGGCTCGATGCCCTCGCTGGTGCTCTCAAGCACTTTGGCGATCTTCAGGGTTCGGGCGTTCACAACCAGCGTATAGTTGGTGGCACCCTTCAGCGAAGGAAGGTAGACCCACTTGCCGTCGGCCGATACTCCCAGATTGTGGCTGCCGAAGCCTTTGGCGTATTTGTCCGCCAGGTCGGAGACCGCCACCACCTCCTTGGTCTTCGCGTTGATCACCACCACGGAGTTTTTCGGGTTAGTAGCGCCCCAGGTGGTGCTGGAGTTGGTGAAGAAGTAGATGTCCCCGTCTTTAGGTGTGTAGGCAGGTGGCCCAGAGGGGTCCAGGGTTTCCACTACTTTGATGCGCATGTGGGCTGCCCACTGCTCCGGAGTCCACTTGTCATAGATGCCCGACTCGGTGGCTGGCGCTGGCACGGCAACGGGCTGCGTTGACACGAGCGGTGGCGATGTTGGTTGGACTGGTGCTGGCGCAGCTTCAGTCGGTGTTGGAGTTGGCTGGGTGGCGATAAGGGTGGGCACTGCGGGTACCTGGGTGGGCGTTGGCTCCTTTTCGCCCGCGCACGCCGCCGCTATTGCCAGCACCGCAATGGAGCCAAGCGCAAGTAGAACCCATATTTTGTCGAGAGCCATTCTTTGCTTTTTCATGTACCTCCTCCTTTACTCATGCCTCCATTTATGTCTATTATGTGATTTCTTTCACAAAGTCCATAGAGCCGCATGTACTTTATTTGGGGGCCGTTCAGCCGCGACTTCAGAGGCCATCTGGCTTATAAAGGAGGGAGCAACAAGGCCCCCTACTGAAGAATGCTGGCGAAGAAGATTGGCAGGTTAAACGATAAAGGCCGAACGGCCTGCATCTTGCAGCCATTCGGCCCCTTTACCTCCGGGCCATCTCAGCCCCGGTTATCTCATTACTGGATCTAAGCCCTGGCCCTTCATGTCTCGACACTAGCGGGCCTGGAAGAGACCTCCTCGAAGCGAGCCTCCAGCTTTGCCAGCAGGCCTCGCTCCGTGGGAGCCAGCTCTTTGGCCACCCAGTCCAGTATCCACCGCTGGTCCTGGGCATCCTCGTCTACGAGGAGTTGCCTCACAACCTCCATCTGCTGCTCCTCGCTGAGATGCTCACGAACCAATGGCAGGACGAATGCTTCCTCCTCTTCCAGATGGTCGTCCTGGGCGATTCGTAAGGCCACCACAGCCCCGAAGAGGTGGCGCTGGGTCCGGGCTATCAGGCGGGTCTTTCCTATCTCGCCGTTGAGACACGCCAGGACGTCCTCTATCCGCCTCTCCAGCGCCCTGTGTGCCTCCTCATTCTCCCTGGCTTGAGGAGGGTCCGTCAGCGGTACGGTCATGTGCTTGTCTTCCTTCTCGGCATGATACCCAAGGGCTGACGCCCAGAGGTTGAAGGCCGCTCTGAAAGGCTGGAGGCTTTCGCCCGTCTCCAGTTGGCCCACCATCTTTTCCACCCTCGCCGCCTCTGCTCGCAAAGCTTTGTGAATCAGGTACATCACTTCTACGGGGCTCTCAAGCCTGGTGGTCTCTTCAATCATCTCAGTTCCCTTCAATGACACTTGACCGTCTGAGCTGGCATACTTGGCTCTCTCTGACTGAATAGTATTCATCTCGAATACCATCATGTCAAGAGATATTGTAAGATATACATTATTATTTTGATAATAATCAGGGGTGGGGAGAAGGGGTAGAGTCTCATGTCACTTAGCTCTCTGGCATCACCTCCATTCCATTTCTCAAAAATGTGGTGCGTTAAGCCCATTATTCAGACAGCTTCAGGGGCCCCTCTTTGTCTACCCACGAGGGGCCCCTGGTGTGGGAAGTAGCGAGCGTCCATGTGTCCCAAGGGGAGGAAAGGGACAGGACACTCACTCAATATGCAGGTTAAACCTACAGCTCCTTCAGGGCGGGAATTACCTCCTTGCCCAGGAGTTCGATGGAGCGCATCACATCTACGTGGGGCATGGGCCCCTCGTTGCCGTAGATGTGGAGGTAGCCAGGGTTCAGCCGCTCGAGGACGTACTTGAGCTTCTTGGTGACCGTGTCGGGGCTGCCCACCACGATGTTATGGACTCCCTGAAGCTCCTCATAGCTCATCCGTTTCCCATATGTGCCGGTCCCGATGGTGGGCCTTCGCATCTTAATATTTACCGCCTCACGGGACTGGTATCCAGGTGGGTCGTTGTGCTCCCGTGGCCCCCTCTGGCGGTGGTTCTCAGTCCACAAGAAGTGACGCCCTATCTCCTGGGCCTTTTCGTCGGTATCGGCCACCAGGGCCCGGAGGAGATACCCAAAATGCTCCGGCCCCGCCTCAAAGCCCACCTCCCTGGCGGTGTCTCGGTAGATGTCCCTCAGATACTCGGTCAGGTCCAGCAACGCCCCCAGGTTCATGTAGGGATAGCCGTGTCTGGCCGCCCATATTACGCTCTCCGGGCTGCCGGTCCCTGGGAACCAGATGGGCGGGTGGGGTTTCTGCATGGGCAGCACCCAGGGGTTCACTACCCGGTATTGGTAGTGCTTCCCCTCCCAGCGGAAGGGGCCCGGAGTAGTCCAGCACTTGAGGATGAGGTCATGGGCCTCCTCGAATCGCTCCCGGTTCTCCGTGGGGTCTATGTCAGCCACGATGGTTTCTTGGGCTGTCCCTCGGACCAAGCCGGAGATGATCCGCCCGCCGGAGTAGCAGTCCAGCATGGCTACCTCTTCGGCTATCCTCACCGGGTCGGTGGTGGGGATGATGTTTCCCAGCAGGGCTATCTTGACCCGCTTTGTCACCTTGGCGATGACGGCGCCATCCAGATTTATGGAGGGCTTCATGCACCAGTAGGAAGCATGGTGCTCGTTGGACATGATGCCGTCGAAGCC
>CAYWGG010000195.1:0-5381 GCA_964457285.1 uncultured Dehalococcoidia bacterium | reverse complement strand
GGGTTGGCGTTGGAGTCAGTGTCGGCGTCGAGGTAGGAGCTGGAGTGCTCGTAGGCGTTGGCTGTGGAGTTGTGGTAGGAGTTGGGCTGGGTGTGGGTGTGAATGCGGGGATAGATGTAGGTGTAGCTTCGGGCGTTGGAGTCGGTGCAGGAGTAGTGGTGGGCATCAGCCCCTGGCAGCCGAGAGCAAGGGCGGCGACCAATATCAAACAGAGCAGGATAACCTTACATAGCTGTGGGACCATATTACCAGTCATGTCCTCCCAACCTGTCGCTGGCCCTTCCCCCTGGGGAAAGGCTGGCCCCAACACCCATGTAGGCTGCCGGGACAATGGCAGTCACTATACTCCTGCTGGTAGCCTTCGTCAACTTCGCTCTATCTACCCATGAAACTCGAGTACGTCGCCGTCGGCAAGGACATAGTCTCGCCCTACTCTCTGGCCCTCGAACTTTCCGGAGCCCCAGAGGAGGGCGTATTTCAGTCTCCGCCGCCAGTCTTTATGGAGGGCCTGGGCAGCATCCTCCACCTTGCTACCCTGGAGCAGGACTATAGGGGCATCGTAGTCGGGTTCTCCGCCGGGCGCTCTGGTATATACCCTCACCTTACCCATGGCCCTGAAGATAGCCTCCTTCAGCTCATCAAGACCTACCCCTTCCAGAGGGGAGACCATCACCAGGGGAACCTGGCCGCCATACCTGGCTCCCAACCGCTGGAACTGGTCAAGGGCTCCAGCTTCGTCGGCTTTGTTCCCCACCAGAATGGCGCGCTTCTGTACCCGGTAGTCCTCGGGGTCTGGAGCCTCACCAATACCTAGCAGCAGGTAGCCCCACTTCTCCAGCTCAGCCAGGTTCTCGTCCGTCTGCTTCAGGGCGTCAGTGGAGAGGTCAACCACGATGAGAAGGAGGTCCGCATTTCTTAAAAGGCTGAAAAGCCGGGCCTGCATATTCTGGTCAACAATGGCTGGTGTGTCTACAAGCTGGATACGTATGTTCTGGAACTGGAGCATACCTGGTAGTGGCACCTGGGTGGTGAAAGGATAGCTAGCCACCTTTGCGTTGGCCCCTGTCAGGCTGACCAGAAGTTGGGACTTGCCTGAATTGGGGAGGCCGATGAGTACCGCCTGGCCCGCTCCTTCTTTTCTGAGGGAAAAAGGCTGGGGCTGGCCGCTACTGGTATGCCTGGGCGTCTCAAGCTCCTCCATCAGGCGGGCTAGCTTGGCTCTCAGGTCTGCTCTGAGATGGTCGGTTCCCTTGTGCTTGGGCATAGCCGACATCATCGCCTGAAGAGCGGCCATCCTTTCCGGGACGCTTTTGGCGCTACGGTACTTCCGCTCGGCCTCGTAGTATAGCGGGGGCAAGTTGGCTGGCATACTCCACCTCCTGGATGAGGTAGAGCCCTTGATCCCCAGGTCGCGCGTGAATAGGGAGCCTCAGCCCAGGGGTCTGCTAGGGATTCTTTGATTGAGACTATAGCAGGAGCGCCCCAGCCAGTCAAACCATCGCTATGCCCATCTTGACTTATGAGAACTTTTGTTCTATAATGCATCCACAAGAACTGGACTGAGGGCTGGTTATGAAACGCGGAGATACAAGCACCCTGATAATTGATGTGGTCCCCGAACGTTATCCCTACAGCGATGACGGCTGTGAGGTGTCGCCTTACTGCCTCAGATGCCCTTTGCCCCAATGCAAATACGACGACCCCTTCTGGTTCCAGAGGCAGAAGCGGAAGGAGAGGGACAAGGAAGTGATAGCGGCCCTACAGCAAAAAGGCATGTCGGTGCCGGAGGTAGCCGCCCACTTCGCACTGAGCCCGCGCACCATATTCCGTATACTGAGGAGGGATGGGGATAGCGACCATTCCACTGCTCGATAGCAGGAAGCCACCTGTACCAAAGGACAGTCAATGCTGTCCTTTTTCTATGACACCGCCTATCACCGTGCAGTTGTATAAAAGCCCTGGGAGACATATACTTTTTCTCAGGATAGGGCTAGGGTAACTACTCACCTGTCACTCTGAGGCGGAGCGAAGCAGAGCCGAAGAGTCTCACTTTGGCTACGATAGATTCTTCGTCACTGCGCTCCTCAGAATGACAATAGGGTGAGTAGTTACGGGCTAGGAACGACGGCGAGGGGATATGGTCCATGACTGTTTATTATGATGTTGCTTTGTCCAGTGCATCACAGTATTTTGCCTCACGTATGAGGGAACTCTGCGGCCAGTTTGACCTCCCTTTTTTCTTCGTGGAACCTGTATGGGCTGCGGACTTCATCAGGAAACTCCAGGAAAAGGAGATCGGAGTCCGTGTGCTTATAGATATGGCCGCCGACCCTTATGAACCCGACAATCTTTACTATCATCTGGCAAGGGAGGTCAAAAAGTCGGGTGGGCACGTAATTGATGACCCGGATGTGGGTGCCGTTGCTGCTCACAAGGGACTGTTCCACACAATGCTGGTGGAAAATAAGATACCTGTGCCAGAAACGGTCATTGTGCGACGTAGTGAGCTAGATAGCTTCCGGATTACCGATGAGATCAGGGCTTATGTGGGTGAGCCCTTTGTGGTGAAACCAGGGTGGGGCGGTGGAGCCCTGGGCGTCATTCTGGATGGGCGCTCAGAAGACGACGTGCGCAGGTCCGCGGAGATAGCCCCTCAGTCGGACTCTTTTTTGATACAGAAGAGGCTCAGACCCAAGACCCTGGAGGGCCACGTGGGTTGGTTCCGGGTCTTTCACGTCCTGGGTGAGATTATCCCCTGCTGGTGGGAGCCACCAGCGAATCAATATCAGTTGGTCACCCCTCTTCAACGGCGTTTGTATAAACTGGGCCCTCTGACAAAGATAGTGAGACAGATTGCCAGGGTTTCTAAAATGGAGCTCTTCTCCACGGAGATATGCTTTAACACCGACGGCAGGTTCCTGGCAGTGGACTATCTCAATACCGACCCCGATATGAGCCCCAAGTCCTTCTTCCCCACGGGAGTGCCCGATGAGGTGATCCGACGTATCGTCTGGCTGCTGGTAGACCATGCCATGTCCATAGTTAAAAGAGGGCACAGCTATTTCGATGAGGGGCTGGAGGAAAAGGACCGGGACTGGGGGGACCGTCGGAGGAGAGGGCTACTGGTGCCGGGTGAGTAACCGGCTTCACCTTTGTAGGCTGAGGAAACAGCATTGTTGCTGATAGTGTTGCTGGCGTTAGGCGGGCTGGCTATCCTTGTCCTGCTCGCCATACTTGGCATCTCAGCATGGGTCGCCCACAACATGACACTGGTAAGGAGATTTCCAGTCTATGGCCATCCCTCCCAGTTTGGTCTGACCTATGAGGATGTTACCTTCCCCAGCAGGAAAGATAGAATCCCACTACGGGGTTGGTATCTTCCTTCGCAGCTCGACAACCGATGCATCATTCTAGTCCAGGGCCAGGAGCACCACCGGAACAGCCCTGGGATTAGAGCCCTTGCGCTGGGAAGAGATCTGGTGGGGCACGGTTTCAGCGTCCTCCTCTTTGACTTCCGTGGAAGAGGAGAATCAGGAGGCAAACGCGACTCCAATGGAGACCGGGAACAGTGGGATGTCCTGGGGGCCATAGACTATGTGACCACACGTGGAATCCCTGTGGAGCGCATAGGGCTGGTGGGGTTCTCTTTAGGTGCAGCCGTGGCCATTTTAGTGGCAGCTAAAGAGCCCAGAATCCCAGCTATAGTGTCCGACAGCGCATTTCTGGACACGGTCGCCTACCTGAAGCGAGTGCCTTTTTACTTCTTCTTTCTGCCTTCCTGGTTCGCCTTTCCCATTGCGCTGGCGGGCCGCACCCTCTTTGGAGCGGACTTCAGCAAAGTGCGGCCTGCAAAAGCGGTAGCTAAAATCGCCCCACGGCCTATATTCTTCATCCATAGCGAGGATGACCACGTTATCCCCCATGAGGAGACGGAAGAGCTCTACAGGGCTTCTGGAAACAAGGAGAATTTGATGTGGATAGTGCCAGAGGGAGGGCATGTCAGGTCCTATGCCCGCAGGCCCGAAGAGTATGCGGCGAGGGTGGCAGACTTCTTCCAACGCCTTATAGGATGATAAAATGATACGTGCGCTATCAGATTTTGGAGGGCTGATTCTCTCTAAGTGTACAAAAGGACAGTACTAACTGTCCTTTTTTTATACCCTCACCTGTCCCAAGGTCAGATGTGTGGAGGTCTTCAGGGGAGTATGATTGGCATCGTGCGATGGAAACGAAGATCGGGAAGCGGTTCAGTCTCGGTATAGGGTCTTGACATCGCCTGGGTTTGTCACTACACTTCTTATGGTTTATTTGCCTTGACTGAGTAAAGGTGTTGGGATCAGGTCTATCTGGGTGGAGGGTAGGAGCAACAAAAGGAGTAAGTAGGTAGGATGCCAATCAAATGGCGCTGTACACTGTGCGGCCAATGTTGCAAAACCTATGTCCCCCTAGTCCTTGCCGAAGACGTAAAACGTATCCAAGAAGCCCTCAACCGTCCACTGTCCACCTTCGTCACCTTCTACAGCCACGACGACTTCGATGGGCCTGTAGACCAGACCCATGACCCCCAATTCTTCCAGACCAAACATGGTAAGCTAACCATGGTCCTCTCCCGTGTAGACCTACCCGATGGTGAAGTAGGCTGTATCTTCTTAAAAAGCAACATGTGCTCCATACACGCGTTCAAGCCTCAAGTTTGTCGGCAGTACCCCTTCCAGCCTCAGGACCCTGATCACATAGAAGGCCCCTTCCAGTTGATAGATGAGCCTTGTTTCGGTAAACACGCTGAGGATGAGATAGTTGACGAAAGCCCGTTACGCCAGAACTACCGGGTTTTTCATGAAAAACAGGAAGAGTACCTGGAAAAAGTTAGAGAATGGAACGATGACCCCCTTTCCGGCACTAAAGATATAGAAGATTTTCTGAGCTTTGTCGGGCTCCAATGGAGCTAACTCCATTCTAAAGAAGGAGGGATAAAGCATGGCCGCTAAACCCGGTGCCCCCAAGCCCAAGCCTAAGCCCAAGAGGTAGTTCCCAGGTACTGACATCTTATCCTTTTTCGTCTGGCTGAGGTGTAGCCAAAATTAAGAAAGGAGGGATAAAGCATGGCTGCTAAACCAGGTGCTCCCAAGCCCAAGCCCGCCGCGCCCAAGCCCAAACCCAAGTAGTGTTGGGACCTGAAGAGGATATGCTCCTCTTACTCATGCGGTTCTCCTCTGGCTGGTGGTATCCACCGGCACTCTACCGAGAACCGCATGACTTTTTCATTGGGACGGGAGAAATAAGAGGGCCGTAGAGGTTGCCCTACGACCAAGATTCGAGAGTATTCTGGTGGCAACGATAGGGTTCGAACCTATGACCTAGCGCTTATGAAGCGCCCGCTC
>CAYWGG010000194.1:0-5424 GCA_964457285.1 uncultured Dehalococcoidia bacterium | reverse complement strand
GGAGGGGTGGCCCTGGCGGGGGCGTGGGGGGTAGGGCCGCGCATCGGCAAGGTTAACCCCGACGGCACCCCCAACAAGCTGCCCGGGCACAACTTGCCCTTTGTGGTCATGGGGACCTTCATCCTGTTCTTCGGCTGGTTCGGGTTCAACCCGGGAAGCACCCTGGCAGCCACCGACCTGAGGATAGGTATCATCGCCACCAACACGTTCCTGGCGGGCACGACGGGCGCCGTGGTGGCCCTGTACTGGAGCATCGCCCGCACAGGTAGGGCCGACATCGTGCTGGCCTGCAACGGGGCTCTTGCGGGGCTGGTGGCTATAACTGCTCCGTGCGCCTTCGTTGAGCCCTGGGCGGCGGTTGTCATTGGGGCTGTGGCCGCACCGGTGATGATCGGCGGCCTCAACTTTGTGGAGCGGGTCCTGAAGGTTGACGACGCCGTGGGAGCAGTGGCGGTGCACCTCTTCGGTGGCCTCTGGGGGCTCCTTGCGGTGGGCATCTTCGCCGACGGGACATATCTGGGTGTCAGAGGGCTCGTCGAAGGCTCGGGCTGGCAGTTGCTGGCCCAGCTCATCAGCATGGGTGTGGTTACCTCCTGGGCCCTGGTCACCGGCTTTGCCGTCTTCTTCGCTCTGAAGCTGACCATGGGCGTGCGCGCCTCCAGAGAGGATGAGCTTCAGGGGCTGGATGTACCGGAGCATGGCATAGAATCCTATCCCCAGGAAGGGCCTCCCGCGGTAGCTGGTGCTTCGGAAGAGGGGCCCAGGGGCTAATTGTGAAAAATGTAACAAACATTTAACAAGTTTGAAAACACTATGTAACACTTGGGTGTAAAGATAGGTGCAGTCTTAATAAACAGTAATGGAGGCCCGATGTTAGAAGTGGTGCTTGGTGCTGGAGCTTTTGTAGTCCTTTTCGGTCTATGGGTTATCCTGCCGAAGAGGTTCATGCGCAAGTAGCCTTAAACGGTATTGATAATCTGTTCCATTAGTCCATGCCCAGAGTAGATAGTCCTGATACTCGAAGGGCATGGACTGATCTATTTGGAAGGCTAAATTCCTGGCAAGCTGTTTTCCCATGAAAATTTGGCGTATACTCTTAAGGAGAAACACCGAGAGCTATTTCAGTTGAGGAGGAAGGACCATGACCCCCCAAGAAGTCGTACGCTTCTGCCACGACCGAGGCATCGAGATTATAGACCTGAAGTTCACCGATGTCCCAGGTACCCTGCAACATATATCCCTGCCTCGAATCGAGCTTACCGAGAAGAACCTGGAGGATGGGTATGGCTTTGATGGCTCCAGCATCCGGGGTTTCAAGGCCATCGAAGAGAGCGACATGCTCCTGATACCCGATCCCAACACGGCATACGTAGACCCCTTCTTTCAGATACCCACCCTTACCATGTTCTGCAACGTGCTGGACCCCATAACCAGGGACTACTTCAGCCGGGATCCTCGTTGGATAGCTCAGAAGGCCGAGGTGTACCTCAAACAGAGCGGCATAGCCGACGTGAGCTACTGGGGGCCTGAGATAGAGCACTTCGTCTTCGACTCGGCCCGGTTCGATCAGGACCAGCGGAGTGGCTACTACTTCATAGACTCCGATGAGGGAGCCTGGAACTCGGGCCAGCCTACCAGCCTTGATGGCGGCCGCAACCTGGCCTACCGACCTCGCTACAAGGAGGGCTACTTCCCGGTGCCCCCCACTGACACCTACCAGGACTTCCGCTCTGAGATATCGTTGAAGCTGGCCGCGTTCGGTGTCCATGTGGAGAAGCATCACCATGAGGTGTCTACCGCAGGCCAGGCGGAGATAGACATGCGCTACGATACCCTGACGCGCATGGCCGACAACGTGACGATTCAGAAGTATATTATCAGGAACGTGGCCAGAGCCCACGGTAAGGTAGCTACCTTCATGCCCAAGCCTATCTTCCAGGATAATGGCTCAGGCATGCACACTCACCAGAGTCTGTGGAAGGATGGCCGCAACCTGTTCTACGACGCCGAAGGGTATGCAGGTATCAGCGAGATGTGCCGTTACTACATAGGCGGCCTCATGGTTCACGCCCCTGCCCTGCTGGCCATAATCGCCCCTACTACCAACTCCTACAGACGGCTGGTGCCTGGATACGAGGCCCCGGTGAACCTGGTGTATTCCATGCGCAATCGCAGTGCTTGCACTCGGATACCAATGTATTCCTCGAGCCCGGAAGCAAAGCGCCTTGAGTTCCGGCTGCCGGATCCCTCCTGCAACCCTTATCTTGCCTTTGCTGCCATGCTCCTGGCCGGGCTTGATGGCGTCATCAACAAGATAGACCCAGGCGAGCCCATGGATGTGGACCTGTACCACCTCTCCCCTGAGGAGGCGGCCAAGGTGAAGCAGGTGCCAGGAAGTCTTGAGGCGGTGCTGGATGCCCTGGAGGCAGACCACCAGTGGCTGCTAAGGGGTGATGTCTTCACCAATGACCTGGTCGAGACCTGGTTGGAGTACAAGCGTACCCACGAGGTGGACCCGGTGAGGCTAAGGCCCCACCCCTACGAGTTTTATCTGTACTTCGATGTCTAGGGTTCACTTCCTCATCCCGGCCCTTCGGTAAGCTCAGGGCCACCCCTCTCCCACCAGTTGGAGAGGGGCCGGGGGTGAGGGACTGAGATGGAGGGACCCGTCATGATGGAGGGGCAGGTCGAAGCGAAGGAATTCGTACTGAGGATGTCAAGGGAGAACGACGTAAAGTTTATACGCCTCTGGTTCTCCGACATCCTGGGGAACCTGAAGGGATTCGCCATAACTGTGGAAGAGCTTGAGGATGCCCTTGAGCAGGGGGTGGCGTTTGACGGCTCCGCCATAGAGGGGTTCGCTCGCATAGATGAGAGCGATATGATCGCCAGGCCTGACCCTGCTACTTTCAGTATACTGCCCTGGCGGCCCCGCCAGAACTCTGTCGCCAGGATGTTCTGTGACATATACAGGCCTACCGGGGAGCCTTTCGAGGGCGACCCCCGCTACGTTCTGAAGCGAAACCTTAAACGGGCGTCAGATATGGGGTTCACTTACTATGTGGGGCCAGAGCTGGAGTACTTCTACGTGGCAAGCCAGGACAACCCTCAGCTCCTCGACCACGGCGGCTACTTCGACCAACTCCCTACGGAGCAGGCCAGTGACCTGAGACGGGAGACGGTCCTTACTCTGGCGGAGATGGGGATCCCGGTAAAGTATTCCCACCACGAAGGCGCTCCGAGTCAGCAGGAGATAG
The DNA here is from genome assembly GCA_964457285.1 of uncultured Dehalococcoidia bacterium. Classification (GTDB taxonomy): domain Bacteria; phylum Chloroflexota; class Dehalococcoidia; order Lucifugimonadales; family JAGWBF01; genus CAYWGG01. The sequence goes on along the minus strand of CAYWGG010000194.1, from coordinate 2,167 downwards.
ACCTGCAGTATACCGATGCCCTCACTATGGCTGACAACGTGATGACTGCCAAGCTGGTCATCAAAGAGGTGGCCTCCAGACATAGCGTCTACGCCACCTTTATGCCCAAGCCAATCTACGGAATCAACGGCTCAGGTATGCATGTGCACCAATCCCTTTTCATAGGAGACCGCAACGCTTTCTATGATCCCAGAGACCCTTATAAGCTGTCAGAACTGGCGAAGCTCTTTATTGCTGGTCTGATGCGCCATGCTCAGGAGATAACCCTGGTGACCAACCAGTGGGTCAACTCGTATAAGCGCCTGGTGCCAGGTCACGAGGCCCCAATGTATATCTCCTGGGCCAGCATCAACCGCTCCGATCTCATACGCGTGCCCGCCTACAGGCCCGGCAGGGAGGACTCTGTGCTTATAGAGTACAGAGCGCCCGATCCAGCGTGCAATCCCTATCTGGCTTTCAGCGTCATGTTGGCGGCCGGCCTCACAGGTATCGAGAGGGAATATACTGTCCCTCCTCCAGCAGAGGGCAACGTCTTCGAGATGAGAGAGGAAGTCCGAGAACAAAAAGGCATCGGCACCCTCCCCACAAGCCTACGAGAGGCTATTTTGCTGGCGGAGAAAAGCGAACTCCTGCGACAGTCCCTTGGAGACCATGTCTTCAAGATTTTCATTCAAAACAAGAGGATCGAGTGGGATAGGTACAGGTCGCAAGTAACTGACTATGAGCTAAAAAGATACCTTCCTATCCTCTAAACCCACTCCAGGGCTTACAGACATCCAACCTTATGAAGCTCTTGGGTGTTTATCCCTGGAGTATAAGGCTATTGCCTCCGGGTCTATCCACCTGTTGATTTGGGTAGTATAATATCTGCTTAATTATGTCGCTTTTAAAATTGCAGATTGACAACTGCCCTTTGCGCACAGCCTGAGAGGCTTCTACTCCTATAGGCGGCTAAGAAGAAGGGAGGCTTGGAAGACCCCGTTGGATATTAAAAGATTGCCAAAACTGGTCAAGCAAGGTCTTTACGATCCGCAGTACGATCATGACGCTTGCGGTGTGGGAGTCGTCGCTAACATCAAGGGACTGAAATCCCATGACATGATCGAAAAGGGCCTACAGGTCCTCATCAACCTGGGGCACAGGGGCGCCTGCGGCGCCGATCCAGAGACAGGGGATGGGGCTGGCCTTCTCATCCAGATGCCCCATCAGTTCTTCAGCAAGGAGTGTGCGAAGCTGGGCATCGGCCTTCCTCCTCTGGGAGATTATGGGGTCGGAATGGTGTTCCTCCCCCAGGACACTGCCCAGCGGGAGATATGCCAGAGGATTTTCGAGGACGTCGTCCGGGAGGAGGGGCAAATCCTCCTGGGATGGCGGGACGTTCCCGTGGACAACAGTGGAATAGGCAGCCACGCTAGAGACGTGCAGCCCTGCATTCGCCAGATATTTGTAGGTCGTGGGTCCCAGACCCCCGATGAGGCCGCTCTCGGGCGTAAGCTCTACGTCATCCGTAGGCGTGTGGAGAAGGTCGTTAAGGAGCTGGGCATCGTCGTGGATGACTTCTACATCCCATGCCTTTTCACCAACAGGGTTATCTATAAGGGTCTCCTCAAGGCGGAGCAGCTAGCTGGCTTCTACCTGGACTTGAATGACTCCGATATGATCACCTGCTTCGCTATGGTACATTCCCGCTTCAGCACCAACACTCTGGGAGCCTGGAGGCTGGCTCATCCCTACCGGCATCTGGAACATAACGGAGAGATCAACACTCTGCGGGGCAACATCAACTGGATGGAGGCCCGCCAGTCCATGTTCTCCTCGTCCCTTTTCGGCGAGGATATGCAGAAGCTATTCCCTATCATAGCCGACCCGAAGCAGAGCGATACCGCCACCATAGACAACGCTCTCGAGCTGCTTCTGGCCACGGACCGGTCCCTGCCTCATTGCATGATGATGCTCGTCCCCGAGGCCTGGGGCGACCACGTAGAGATAGACCCCGAGAAGAGGGCTTTCTACGAGTACCACTCCAGCCTGATGGAGCCCTGGGACGGCCCCGCCCTGCTGGCCTTCACCGACGGTGTGAGGATTGGCGCCATCCTGGACCGCAACGGGCTGCGTCCCTTCCGCTACCTGGTCACCAGGGACGACCTGCTAGTGATGGCTTCGGAGG
>CAYWGG010000193.1:0-5513 GCA_964457285.1 uncultured Dehalococcoidia bacterium | reverse complement strand
TTTCAGCCCTCACCCACCGATTATTAAGGTGGGTAGAGCACGTGGGTATTGTATACCAAAAGGGGGATATAGGGAAACACCCCGGTCTCGATAGATCGCCTGCTGAGTGGTTTGTGCCTTCAGCAGCAACTTGCTATAATGGGCCAACCAACACAGATAAGCTGGCTGGATACGTACCATGGTTGATATAGACAAGCTGCTACGAGCCGTCGTCGAAGGAGGAGCTTCTGACCTTCACCTGGCGGTATCAAGCCCACCTATAGCCCGTGTAAACGGCAAGCTAAGGATGGTGAAAGGAGAAGGGGGCCTGACCCAGAAGGATATAGAGGAGGTCCTCTCGTCTATCGCTAGCCCAGAGGATGTGGCAGAGTTCCAGAGGGACAAAGAGCTGGACTTCTCTTACGCGCGACCTGAGCTAGCTCGCTTCCGAGTCAACGCGTGTTATCAGCGAGGCACCATGGCCCTCTCCTTTCGGATACTCCCTCCCAACATCCCTACCCCCGAGGAGCTGGGCCTTCCCCCAGTTTGCCTGAACCTGGTGAGTCAGCTTCAAGGCCTGGTGCTGGTGACAGGGCCGACCGGCAGCGGGAAGTCTACAACCCTGGCAGCGATGATCAATCACCTCAATGAGACTACTAGCTGTCGTATCATTACCCTGGAGGACCCCATCGAGTTCCTTCATCAAAACAAGAAGTGTATGATCATCCAGCGGGAGATGGGAGGTGATGCTCACTCCTTCACCCAGTCTTTACGCAGGACCCTGCGCCAGGACCCGGATGTGATCATGATCGGCGAGCTGCGTGACCTCGAGACCGTCTCCTTAGCTCTTGCCGCCGCGGAAACAGGCCACCTCGTCCTTGGCACCGTGCACACCAATGGGGCGGCCGAAAGTGTAGAGCGGCTAGTAGGTATTTTCCCTCCAGAGCAACAGCACCAGATACAATTTCAACTCAGCATCAGTATCGCAGGAGTGATCTTTCAAGTCCTTTTGCCTCGGTCGGGGGGTAGAGGGAGGATCGCCGCCTTTGAGGTGCTGGTGGGGACGGCGGCGATAAAGAACCTCATCCGCCAGAACCAGGTCCCGCAGATCAACTCATATATGTTCATGGGAGGCCAGTTCGGGATGCAGACTATCGAGCAGTCTCTGGCGAGCCTGGTGGAGAGAGGTTTGGTGAGCAAAGAGGATGCCTGGGCCAGGGCCTCGGACCGCTCTACGCTGGAGAAGCTTCTGGCTCCTGGGGTTGGAAACGATAGAGATGCCAACTGAGTTATGACTGCCATCACATGCATATGTTAGAATCACGCTCTATATCCTATAATTTATACTATTCCATAAAGGCTGTTTCTGATGTATAATGGCCGAAACCTCTCCTGATATTAGACTTGCGTGATGGTAAAATAACAGGAAGTTCCACTGGGCCCCGGCCATTACTCAACCAATCAGGCCAGTATTAGCACGATGGAGTTCTAGCTATGTCCAGGATCAAACGGGTACTTCTCCTCCAGCCCGAGTCGGTTGGGGGTAACTTCGAGTATGTCGCCATCCCTAGACAAGGTATGCTCTTCCTCTCCGCCGCCCTCAAGCAATGGAAAGGGCCATTCCTGTACGACACGGAGATATGGTTTGAAGACCGGAGCGGCAAGATAAACCCAGACAAGGACCTGGATGGGGTAGATATACTGATGGTAACCTGCCTCATTAACGAGGCCCCAAGGGCCTACGAGATCGGCAGGCTAGCCAAGCTCTACCATCCTGGTCTGATAACAGTGGGTGGTGGTCCTCAGATGAGCCCCTTGCCTGAAGAAGCCATTAGAGTGGGCGAATTCGATGTGATAGTGAACAGGGAAGGAGAGGACATCATAGGCCAGCTCTCGGATGTCCTCTTGAGCTACAAGGGGACCGACTTGAAACGGAATCTCCTCAAGATACCAGGCATCTCTTTCCTGGATGACCTGGGTAACCTGATTCAGACTCCGAGGATGGGCGTGATTGCCCCAGATTTCGTTGAGCTACCAGATTTCCGCGCCATACGGGACTTGAGCCCGCGTAATCCCATGGCAGGTGGCGTGCTGGAAACGGTCCGGGGCTGCACCGAGAAGTGCACTTACTGCCAGGTCATCCAGCAGTTCCTCGGATACCGACTCGTCAAGAGAGAAACCGAGCTTAAACGGTTACGCCAGCTCCGGCAACTGGCCGCCGATGGCCTCATACACACCTCCCGGGATGGGCGTTTCAGCGTCTTTATATCTGATGACCTGCATCCCCCGCCCCTCAGGGCTGTCAAGTACAGAAACGAACGCCTGGAGAGGCTCAAAGGCTGGAAAGGCCACACCGATGACATGTACATGATATGCCAGACCAGGGGGGAGATTGGTCAGGACCCTGAGCTTGCCGACGCTCTGTACGATGCGGGCGTACGAATGCTGTATGTCGGCGTAGAGTCAGACAATGCTGAAAATCTGAAAGCGGTCAGGAAACGCCAAGACCCAGGACAAGTACACAAAGACCTGGTCCGTCTGAATGAGATAGGGTTCACCATCATCGCGATGACCATAATCGGCCTGCCCTACGACACTGAGGAGACCATTATGCACATGGCCGACTGGGTCACCGAAGTCAGCAAATACCAGACCGCTAACCTTTTGACTCCTCTGCCGGCCACGTCCAACTGGACTGGACTGGTCCCCCTGGACGCCGAAGGGAAGGTCCTGCCGGTGGATGAAAAGGGTAACGTCCCGCCTGAATATGGGATGCGCCCCTATCACTTATACACCGGGCGGCAGCTCGTTTACTTCGATAAACGGTGGAGCATGGAGGAGTCCCGCCAGCTATTCAACAGGTATGAAGCAAAGCTCAACCCGGTAGACAAGCTCTATGAACGCATATTCCGACTGCTTCAGTCGCCTCGGTTCCGACTGGAGGTCGCTGGCAGGGAGCTAAGCGGGAATATATCCGCCCGAATAAACGAGTTCAGTGAAGTCCTGGGGACTCTCTCCGATTCCTCCAAAGACCTGCCCGAGCCCGTAACCGCCCGTATGCATGAGGTGACCGAGGCCCTGAGGAAGTATCGGCTTCAATTATCTGCGACAGGTAAAGAGCTTCCCGACGCCATATCTACTCGCATAAACGAGGCGAGCGAGGCGCTGAGAAGGTATCGCCTCCAGATAGCCAATACCGGTAGAGAGCTAAGTGAGACCATCTCTACCCGCATAAACGAGGTGGGTGAAGCGCTGATGAGGCTGTCCGAGTTATCCAGGAAGCCAATCTAGCAACAGCACGCCAAGCCCCTCCCTGGGCGATGAGCAGGATAGGTCACATCGAGCTTGCCCTGAAAGTAGCGAAAGGGTATCAAGGGTGAAAAGCCGAGTTTTCGTCACTGGTCTGGGCATAGTGAGCCCTCTAGGGCTGGACTTCGCCTCTACCTGGGAAGCCCTGGTCAAGAGTGTTTCGGGGGTAGATTACATCACAGCCTTCGATACCGAGGGTTTCGAGACCAGGTTCGCCGCAGAGGTAAAGGGTTTTGACCCCACTAATTACCTGGAGAAGAAGGAAGCGCGGCGCATGGACCGCTTTGCCCAGTTCGCCGCCGTGGCCGCTGGGAAGGCTACAGCCCAGGCAGAGCTTAAGCCCGAGGCGGTAGACCCATTCAGGGCGGCGACTATCGTCGGCAGTGGCATCGGGGGCATAATTACCCTGTCCCAGCAATACGATGTGCTCAAGGAGAAGGGACCCCGCCGCGTAACCCCCTTCGTGATCCCCATGATGCTCTCCGATATGGCTTCTGCCCAGGTCTCTATGATAACCGGTGCTCTAGGCCCTAATTTCTGCCCCGTCTCCTCGTGCTCCAGTGGAGCCGACGCTATAGGACAGGCTTGGGAGATGATCCGCCGGGATGAAGTAGACATAGTCATCGCCGGAGGTAGCGAGGCCCCTATCTGCCCCATCGCTATTGCTGGTTTCAACTCCTTGCGCGCCCTTTCCAGGTATAATGAGGACCCAAAGAAGGCCAGCCGTCCCTTCGATGCCAACAGAGATGGATTCGTGATGGGCGAAGGGGCGGCTATACTTGTCCTGGAAAGCCACGAAAGCGCAGAGCGAAGGGGAGTCAAGCCTCTAGCAGAGCTGGTGGGGTACGCAGCCACCTCTGATGCCTACCACCTCACAGAGCCCTCGCCCAGCGGGCACAGCGCCGCCAGGGCTATGAGTCTTGCCATGCAGAAGGCAGGAATAAAACCTGGCGAGGTAGACTATGTCAACGCTCATGGCACCGCAACCCCACTGAATGACAGGCAGGAGACCCAAGCCATAAAGGCCGCTCTGGGAGAAGAGGCTTACCGAGTGCCCATAAGCTCCACCAAGTCCATGACTGGCCATCTCCTGGGGGCGGGCGGCGCTCTTGAGGCGGGGTTTTGCGTTCTGGCTATACAGCACGGGGTCATCCCACCTACTATCAACCTGGAGCATCCCGACCCCGACTGTGACCTGGACTACACCCCTCATAAAGCTCGCCCTCATCAGATAAGGGTAGCCATGAGCAACTCCTTCGGGTTTGGTGGGCACAACTCCGTCCTTGTCTTTGCCGCACTGGAACGGGCATAATGGCCTCATCGAACATTGGTAACTCTGTCACCAAGCGCCTATGCTCCAGGCAAGACACCTTGATTATATTTGCACTAGATGGCGAAGCATGGATGATATAAATCGAAGACCAGGTTCTGTGTCCAACTTGACTGTGAGAAAGGTCTGGAAAGTCGCTCCTACCGCGCCGTCCCACCTCTTACGAGGCAATGGTGTACCCCCCTTAGTGGCACAAGTCCTGAACAATCGTGGTATCACCACCAGACAAGAGGTGGACTCTCTCTTAAATCCACCCCTGCATGACCCCGCACTCCTATCCAACATGGAATTGGCCCTGCGCCGCCTCTACCAGGCCCTTATGGACGGTGAGACCGTAGGGATTTTCGGCGATTTCGACGTGGATGGTGTCAGCGGCACGGCTCTGATGGCCCAGGGCCTTGCTGACCTGGGAGTGAAGGTGGAGCCCTACATACCACACCGTGTGGACGAAGGCCACGGCTTGAACGAGAATGCGGTCCGGTTCCTGAGGGCGCAGGGGGCGTCTGTCCTGGTGACCGTGGACTGCGGCATAACATCCCCCAAAGAGGTCGCCCTGGCCCAGAAGCTAGGCATGGATGTCATCGTCACCGACCACCATATACCGCCACCGTCGCTGCCGCCCGCCCTGTCAATCATAGACCCCAAGCTTGACAGCTCCAACTACCCATTTCCAGACCTTTCCGGAGCGGGACTGGCCTTCAAGCTCGTGCAGGGCCTTTATGACCTGGTGGGCCAGTCCTGGAAGCGAGACCTGCTTGAGCTAGCCGCCTTGAGCACGGTGGCCGACCTGGTCCCCCTGAAGGATGAAAACCGATTTCTGGTGAAGGAGGGCCTGAAGGAACTCAGGCACACTCGCAGGCCGGGCCTCCTGGCTCTCTACCGCCACGCTGGTATA
>CAYWGG010000192.1:0-5604 GCA_964457285.1 uncultured Dehalococcoidia bacterium | reverse complement strand
GTGGGCGTCCTGGACGTACCGCCGGAGGACGTCCTGTTCAAAGCCCGGTTGCAGCCGGGGAGGATGTTCCTTGTAGACTTTTCCCAGGGCCGGATCGTAGGTGATGAGGAGATCAAGAGGGAGCTATCCAGGCGTCGCCCCTACGGCAAATGGCTAGAGGAGAACAAGGTGACCCTGGAGCAGCTACCCGAGCCACCCAGCGTTCACCATACGGACTTTGACACCCTTCTCAAGCGCCAGCAGGCCTTCGGGTACACCCTGGAGGACCTGCGGATAGTAGTGGAGCCTATGGCTGTTAATGGCACAGAGGCCGTGGGCTCTATGGGCAACGACATTCCCCTGGCCGTGCTGTCGGACAAGCCCCAGCTTCTCTTCAGCTACTTCAAGCAACTCTTCGCCCAGGTGACCAACCCTCCCCTGGACGCCATCCGGGAGGAGCTGGTAACCTCCACCGAGAGCTTCATCGGCTCGGAGCGGAACCTCTTCGAGGAGACGCCCAGGCATTGCCGCCAACTCAAGCTGAAGGAGCCGGTGATTACCAACTATGAGCTGGAGAAGATCCGCAACATAGACGCGGGCGACATCAGGTCTGTCACCCTTTCGACCCTGTTCCGAGTTGACGAAGGGCCGGGAGCCCTGGAGATGGCCCTGGAGGAGCTTTGCCGCAAGGCCTCTCAGGCCATCAAGGATGGATATTGTATCATCGTACTATCGGACCGGGGTGTGGACGCCCAGCACGCGCCTATCCCCAGCCTCCTGGTCACCTCAGCGGTGCACCACCACCTTATCCGGGAGGGGACGCGGACGAAGGTTGGCCTGGTGCTGGAGTCCGGCGAGCCCAGGGAGGTGGCCCACTTCGCCCTCCTCATCGGCTATGGCGCTGGGGCTATCAACCCATATCTCGCCTTCGAGACCCTGGATAACATGGTCCGGGAGGGCATTCTCCCCGCCCGCATAGACTACAAGACCGCAGAGAAGAACTACATCAGGGCCGTCCACAAGGGCGTGGTGAAGGTGATGTCTAAGATGGGCATCTCCACCATACAGAGCTACCGGGGCGCGCAGATTTTCGAGGCCGTTGGCTTTTCCCAGGAGCTTGTGGACCGCTACTTCACCTGGACGCCCTCTCGTGTGGGAGGGATCGGCGTAGACACTATAGAGGAGGAGGCGAAGCGGCGTCATGCCAGCGCCTATCCTGAGCAGGATATTGCCGCAAACCTGGACCTGGACATGGGCGGATTTTACTACTGGCGGCGGGATGGAGAGTATCATATGTGGAACCCCGACACCATCGCCAGGCTCCAGAATGCAGTGCGTACCAATAGCTATCAAGGATACAAGGAGTTCGCCGAGACAGCTGACAGCCATTCAAAGAGACTGTGCACCCTGCGAGGGCTGCTGGACTTCAAATTCCTGGACAAACCCATTCCCCTGGAGGAGGTGGAGCCTGTCAGCGAGATCGTGAAGCGGTTCGCCACGGGGGCCATATCCCTGGGCTCTATCAGCCGTGAGGCCCACGAGACCCTGGCCATCGGTATGAACCGCCTGGGTGCCCGGAGCAACACGGGAGAGGGAGGCGAGGACTACAGGCGGTTCACGCCCGACCCCAACGGCGACTCCCGTAGCAGCGCCATCAAGCAGGTGGCCTCAGGCCGCTTCGGCGTAACCAACAACTATCTCATTAACGCCAGGGACCTTCAGATAAAGATGGCCCAGGGCTCCAAGCCCGGCGAGGGCGGCCAGCTCCCCGGCCACAAGGTGAGTGAGTATATCGGGTGGGTCCGCCACACCACCCCCGGCGTTGAGCTCATCTCCCCGCCACCTCACCACGACATCTACTCCATCGAGGACCTGGCCCAGCTTATCTATGATCTGAAGTACACCAATCCTCAGGCCCGCATCCATGTGAAGCTGGTGGCCGAGGTGGGTGTGGGGACTATTGCCGCGGGGGTCTCCAAGGGGCACGGCGACGTGGTGCTCATCAGCGGCGACAGCGGCGGCACTGGGGCGTCCCCGGAGTCTTCCATTAAGTACGCAGGGCTGCCCTGGGAGTTGGGGATTGCCGAGACCCAGCAGGTGCTGGTGATGAACGACCTGAGGGGCCGCATCGTGGTCCAGACCGACGGCCAGTTGAAGACCGCCCGTGACGTGGCCATCGCCTGCCTGCTGGGGGCCGAGGAGTTCGGGTTCTCCACCGCTCCTCTCATCACCCTGGGCTGCATAATGCTGCGAAAGTGCCACCTCAACACCTGCTCTGTTGGTATCGCCACTCAGGACCCGGAGCTTCGCAAGAGGTTCGCGGGCAAACCAGAACACCTGATAAACTACTTCTCCTTTATTGCCGAGCATCTACGGGAGATCATGTCAAAGCTAGGTTTCCGCACCGTCAACGAGATGGTGGGACGCGTGGACAGGCTGGATGCCCACAAGGCTATCGAGCACTGGAAGGCCAAAGGGGTTGACCTCACTAATCTGCTCCACAAGCCCCAGGTGCCGGAATGGGTGGCGACCTACCACTGCCAGGAGCAGGACCACGGCCTCGATGAAGTCCTGGACCACCAACTCATAGAGTTGTGCAGGGATGCTCTGGATAACAAAGCCCCCGTCCGGCTCGAGCTTCCGATCCGTAACCCCTACCGGACGGTGGGGGCTATGCTCAGCGGGGAAATATCGAAGCGCTACGGCGAGGATGGCTTGCCAGAAGGCACCATTCAGATACGGTTCAGGGGCTCCGCCGGGCAGAGCTTCGGCGCGTTCCTGGCTAAGGGTGTGTCCCTGACCCTGGAAGGAGATTCCAACGACTACTTCGCCAAGGGCCTCTCCGGTGGGCATATCATAGTCTACCCGCCTGAAAACTCCACCTTTACCCCCGAGGAGAACATTATCGTGGGGAATGTGGTCCTCTACGGTGCCACCGGTGGTAAGGCATTCATCAAGGGCGTCGCAGGTGAGCGGTTCGCCGTCCGGAACAGCGGGGCCCACGCTGTGGTGGAAGGCGTAGGAGACCACGGGTGCGAGTATATGACGGGCGGTGTGGTAGTAGTGCTGGGGCGGACGGGGCGCAACTTCGCCGCAGGTATGAGCGGTGGGTTCGCCTACGTCTTCGACGAGGATGGGACCTTCCAACGGCGGTGCAATCAGGAGATGGTTGACCTGGAACCAGTGGTCGAAGAGGAGGACCTGACCACCCTACGCGGCCTGATCCAGGAGCACTTCGAGCGCACCGACAGTGCAAATGCCCGGAGAGTACTCCAGGACTGGGAAAAGATGGTGTCCAGGTTCGTAAAGATATTCCCAAGGGACTATAGGCGAGTCCTGCAAGAGCGTAAGCGAAAACAAGAGAAAGAGCAGGAACTGGTGGCTCATGACTGAGAATCTATATCCAAACCCCCAGTGGAGTGGGCTATAGAATGACCTTAATAAGCCAAACTGTCACAGCCGAAGAGTTGCTGCGTATGCCAGACGATGGCTTTCGCTACGAGCTGGTGAATGGAGAGCTGAGAAGAATGGCACCGGCCAGTAGGAGACATGGCGTTCTTGCCATGAGAGCAGGGTGGAGACTGGCACAGTACGTGGAAGCTCAAGGGTTAGGCGAGGTCTACGCTGCGGAAACAGGCTTCCAGCTCTCCTGGGACCCAGACACGGTGCTCGCTCCCGATGTAGCCTTTGCGAGTCGACAGCGGCTCGAAGAAGTGGGAGAGGTAGAGGGTTACTGGCCCGGCGCTCCCGATCTCGCTGTTGAGGTGATTTCACCCAACGATAGATATACCGAGGTGGAAGAAAAGGTACTCAAATGGCTAGATGCAGGGACGCGCGTGGTGGTCGTGCTCAACCCACGCCATCGGACTGTTACTGTCTACCGTTCGCGTACTGATATTACCATCCTGACAGAGGAGGACACACTGGACGGCCAGGATGTAGTGCCCGGCTGGACCGTGCCGATTAAAGAGCTATTCCCATAGGACTAGCCCCACAGTCTTAGACACTACATCACGCTAAACGTTTGAACCAGCCCTGTCTCTGTGGCGAGTTGAAGGATAGATTATGGGCAAACCCACTGGATTTAAGGAATTTGGACGTGAAGGTCCCCAACGCAGACCCGTCCACGAGCGCATAAAAGACCACAGCGAGTTTTATCTGGAGTGGCCTGAGCAGAAGATCAGAGAGCAGGGGGCCCGTTGCATGAACTGCGCCGTCCCATTCTGCCACACCGGGTGCCCTCTGGGGAATATCATCCCTGACTGGAACGATCTGGTGTACCGAGGCCGCTGGAAGGAAGCCCTGGATGCGCTCAGCGCAACTAACAACTTTCCTGAGTTCACGGGCAGGATATGTCCCGCTCCCTGCGAAGCCTCCTGCGTCCTTGCCATCAACGATGACCCTGTAACCATAGAATATATAGAGAAGGCCATAGTGGACAGGGGTTTCCAGGAAGGATGGATCGTGCCAGAGCCCCCCAGAGTGCGTACCGGCAAGAGGGTCGCGGTGGTTGGCTCCGGCCCGGCGGGGCTGGCTTGCGCCCAGCAGCTAAACCGCGCAGGCCACTGGGTCACCTTGTTCGAGAGGGATAATTACATAGGTGGCCTGCTTACCCTGGGCATCCCAGATTTCAAGCTTGAGAAGTCCATCGTGAAGCGCCGTGTTGACCTCATGGCGGAAGAAGGGGTCGAGTTGAGGGCCGGCGTCAATGTGGGAGTGAACTTCCCCGTTGACGAGATGCGCAGGGACTTCGACGCCATCTGTATCGCCATCGGCTCTACCAAGGCCAGGGAACTGGACATTCCAGGGCGGGAGCTAAAGGGCGTCCACCTGGCGATGGACTACCTGCCCCAGCAGAACAGGATCATCGCTGGCGAGCACATAGACCCCGCCGAGTGGATCACCGCCGAGGGCAAGCGGGTCGTTATCCTGGGCGGCGGCGACACCGGTGCCGACTGCCTGGGGACCGCCCATCGCCAGGGTGCGGAGGTGGTGTATCAGTTCGAGCTGTTGCCTGAGCCCCCCAAAGCGAGGCGGGCAAGCAACCCCTGGCCACAATGGCCAATCATCATCAGGTCTTCGGCGGCCCATGAAGAGGGGGGAATTCGAGACTACAGCATCCTGACCAAGCGCTTCTCTGGAAGCAATGGCCACGTGGAAAAGCTCCATGCTGTGCGGTTGGAGTGGGGCCCGCCCGATGCCAATGGACGCCCGGCTATGAAAGAGATACCCGGCAGTGAGTTCGAGATAGAGACGGAAATGGTCTTGCTGGCCCTTGGGTTCCTCCACCCACAACACGAGGGGATGATTACGGACCTGGGGGTTGCGCTGGACGCTCGCGGCAACGTCAAAGCGGGCCCCGACAGGATGACCAGCATACCAGGCGTCTTCGCTGCTGGAGACGCGGCCCGGGGGCAGTCCCTTGTGGTCTGGGCCATAGCAGAAGGCCGAGAGGCGGCCCACCACATAGATAAATACCTGATGGGTACGACCAACTTGCCAAGGTCGCTAAAATAGCAGGCGCTTCATAATCTACATAGTTGAAGTCGTCAGGACATCCCTGTTTGAGGGATGTCCTGATTTGTCTAAAAAGCGCTCAGGGATTTACAATATACTAGAGGGGCG
>CAYWGG010000191.1:0-5614 GCA_964457285.1 uncultured Dehalococcoidia bacterium | reverse complement strand
CTCTGGCCGCTCTTGCCCTCCAGCATCAAAGGCCTTGACCCTGATCTCCAGGCCACCAGCGTCGCCAGTTGAACCCCCAACTCTCACTTGACCCTGGAAGATGTTAGGAGCTGGGGGTTGGGCGAAGACGAGCCGGAACAGGAACAGGGCAAGGAGAGAGCTAAGAACCAGCCCTCCAAAGATTATAGCAGCCCTTTTGCGTCCCAATGCTCACCGTCCTATCATTGCCCCTGCCACACCAGCGCGGCCGCACCCAGCAGGCCGATGTCGTCGCCCAGGGAGCTGACTGCCAGCTTGAAGCCCAGCTTCCGTATGTGGCTCATGGCATGGGCCTCTATATAGGACTGGACTCCAGGCCACAGATAGTCCCAGTTGCGGGAGACCCCGCCGCCAATCACGATGACGTCGGGGTTGAAGGCGTGCAGGACATTCACCAGGCCCGCTCCCACCGCCCGGGCCACGTCCTCCAGGATTTCCTGGGACAGAGAGTCCCCCTTTTTCGCCGCCTCAAACACCATCGCCGCCGAAATGCGGTCCATCTCGCCGGAGGCCATATCCATCATCAGGAGGGGTGAGGCATGGCTCGGCCCTACATCCTGGACTCGCCTCTGGGCCGCTTCAGCGATGGACGTCCCAGAGGCGATGGCCTCAAGACAGCCTATATTCCCGCACTTACAGCGGGGGCCATTTCTGTCCACGGTCATGTGGCCCAGCTCCCCTGCCATGCCGTGGGCCCCCATCAAGGGTCGTCCATTGACCACCATTCCTCCACCTATCCCGGTGCTGATGGTGATGTAAACCAGGGTGTGAGCGCCCGACCCTGACCCATAGTGATACTCACCCAGGGCTGCCAGCGTTGCGTCGTTGCCCACCAGTAAGGGCCAGTCCCATCGCTTTCCCCAGAGGGACTTGAAGGATACCCCATCCAGGCCAGGGATATGAGGTGGACTATAGATTATACCTGTTTCCGGGTCTACAGGGCCCGCTATACCTATCCCGATGCCCGCTATCCTCCTGTCCTCTGCCCGGGAGATGCCTCGCTGAAGCAGTGCGTCCACGCGAGCGATGACTGCGGGCCCCCCTTCCTCAGCGTTGGTGGGCATCCTCTCATGCCATAGGAGGTGGCCGCTCCGGATGGCAAGGGCTACCCTTATCCAGCTACCCCCCAGGTCCATCACCAGGGCTACAGGCCCACTGTCAGTACGCACACGGTCGTTCATCTCGCTACCCATCTATTCTTCTCTACGCTGGTGCTTAATTTAGCGCGTCAGGAGCCCATCCAGGATGGCTTTCAGGGTCTCCGGCTCTATGGGGCCCACAAACTTCCGCACCACTACTCCCTCCGCATCTATGAAAAACTTCTCGGGAATGCCCGCGACACCATAGTTGATGGCGATCTGCCCCTTCTCATCCAGGACGTTGGGATAGGGCACAGCGAACTCCTGGATGAACCTGGTCACATCTTTTGGGTCATCCCAGATAGCCACACCGATGAACTCGACGTTATGGCTGTACTGGCGGTACACCTGGGCCAGCGCCGGGGCTTCTCGCCGACAGGGGGGACACCAGGAGGACCAGAAGTCCAGCATCACCACTTTGCCTCGCAACTCGGCTAAACTCACTATGCCACCAGATAGGTCCTCTTTTACGAACTCAGGAGCGGGGCGCTGATCAAAGGTTACCTCGCCGAACTTGCTATTTACGACTAAACCGCCGGGGTTGCTGCCTGACCTGGCTACTGCCCAGCCCAGGAGAGCAAATAGGGCCACAATAGGGACGATAGAGGCGAGGATCAGCAGGTTGCGCCTTCTTGTTCCTGCTCTACGATCGAGGTGAGATTCAGGGCTTATCTCGCTCAAGCTGTGCCTTTCCCCTCCTCCGATGTAAGCGTAATCTGGAGGAGGCGGGCTTTCAACTCTTGCCTCTGCTGCTGGTAGTCCTCACGGGCTATCTTCCCCTGCTGCAAAAGGTCATCCATCTGGGCTATCGCTTCGATCAGAGCACGGCGCTCGCTCTCCCGCCCCTCACCCTGTCCTACGGACATCCCTCTCCCAGTGGGAGAGGGACTGAGGGTGAGGGCTGCATCAACTCCGGCCTCGAGGTCAGAGGTTACTGTGGGAGCTTTCCCCGGTTGTCTCAACAACAGCACGTACACAAGAAGCCCTGCCATCACCAGTCCTACGACCCCTGGAATGCCAACCTTCAGATACGGCCCATCGGTCAGAGCATCGCCCACCCGTCGCAGCGGAGATGGCTGGGGGAGGTCGCTTATCTCCACATCCAGTCTGGCCCCAGCACCTAGCTGGCTCGCCCCCCAAACCCTGTAGAGCTTTCCTTCCACATCGGCAGGGGAAAGAGGGCTTAAGAAGGTGGAGTCCCTCAGTTCGCCCAGCCCATCCTCCACCAGCAGCCGGAAGGTCTGCGCGCCCATAGGGAAGGTACGGCCAAGCTCCAGGCGGCTCCCCTCATAGGGTATACGGTAGGTGTAGGTCACCTGGTGAGGCCCCGGCGTCACCGGTGCTGTGAGGGCGAAACCGGTGCCCACGGTGACGGTCTGCCCGCTGGGGAGGTCTGACTTCACATTCAGATTCGTTGCGCCAGCAGGAAGGGAGAATCGCAGAAAGTTCATACTCCCAGGCTGGGCCAGGTCTGGGACGAAAGTGCGGTCTCCGCCGTTCACCAGCCTGACAACCTCGAAGGCGGACAGGATTCCCTTATCCTGGTCGGCCCCGCGGATTAGCAGCACGTCGGCATCTACCTGAAGGGCTTCGAGGCTGCCGGTGGCCTCATATACCAGTAGCTCCACAGGCTCCGTCAACGTAGGCGAGTCCAGTATCCTGCTGTACAGTACGTCACGATAGCTGGCGGTCACAGCGTAGGTGAGACCTTCCATCACCTCCACATTGTCAAACCTGAAACGGCCCTGGCTATCCGTCATGGCTGTAGTTATGTCAACTTCACCAATTTGGCCGAACATATGGAGTGTTACCTCAAGGTTAGCCGGGGCCTCCCCGCCGGAGGTGCCGTTGACAACCTGTCCCATGATGATGGTGGTATGGCTTTCTCCATGCAAGGGCGTTGGCACCAGCAGAAGGACGGCCAGCGCCAGACTAACCAGGACCAGGATGAGGCGGTAGCGGGCCTTGGCCCAGGGCCGCTCATGAAAGGTGTCCCTCATCCCTTTATCCTTCTCGATGCTCTGGTGTGTTGGGGAGCGGCTCCGGAGCGTGCGAAGGGGCCCGCGCAGCCAGGATTTCCTCCTCCAGCAACCGGTCCAGCTCTTGCTCAAGCCTCTCCTGGTCCCTCAGAGCAGAGGCTGCCTGCAAGCGATAAGAGCGCAACTGCTGACGGTATTCGCTCTCTTCTATACTGCCCAGCTCGTACTCTAGCTGTAGCGTCCTTATTTCCTCATAAATAGCCTCGCGTGTGACCCTCACCCTCAGTCCCTCTCCCACTGGTGGGAGAGGGGTGGCCGAAGGCCGGGGCGAGGGACGGAAGCGCGTCTTTATGAAAGGATAGAGGACTACCCCGATGACGAGGATAGCCAACAGGGCACCTATCAGGACAGCCATAGGAGATGGTTCCTCACCCCTTCTGGAGAAACAGATTCCAGCAGTCGTATAGTGCGCCTTACCAATTCGCTCAAGCTAACCCTGGGACTAACAATAATTCCGGCGTGTTCTTCCCTTTGTTCAAGCCATTGCCGATGAAGCCTTATATAATCTGCAACATCGTGGGTGAGGACAACCCGTTCCTCTGAAGCTGCGAGGGCAAGGTGTTCTCTGTCACCAGCCCCCAATTTCCTTCTGTCTCTGGCCGTCACTACATCAAAGCCTCGTCGCTGTAACGCAGAAGCCAATGCTATATCCACGTTCTCATCGAGGTAAAGCTTTATCGGCATCAGCCAGCGGACTTCCACCGAACTACATTGGGTATGTCTTTGTCCTTCCAGAACTCCTCGGAGTTTTTCCAGATGAACTCATCAATTTCTTCCACGTGGTCATAGAAGTAGCTGAGGGCATCATGGACCTGGGCAGGGGTCAGGTGGGGGTAGGCGCTCAACACGCCCTCCACAGTCCCATAAAGACGGTACTGGCTAACGACGTGGCGCACCGCGATATTGCTGCCAGCCACATGGGGCTCGGCACCCACTGCTGTTTCCTTGTACACAATATGGGGATGTTCGGTCCTTGCTTCAAGTCCCATATGCTAACATTTCTTCCTTAAAGCTGCCCTCACCGCTATTTTACCCTTCTTTGAGCAGAGATTCTAGCACACAATCAGTCGGTGCCCACCTGCTCAGGCACATCGGGTATGGGGACAGCTCTGGCTGGCCGTGGCACTGGCTCCTGGACTGGAGCCACGGCTGGCCTCCGCTGGGGCCACAAAGCGACCAGGGTTCCCAGGATGAAGACCGGGCCTGCAACCCACATCCACCACACAAGGGGATTGACAAAGAGCCGAAAGCCCGCACTGCCATCGTCCAGGACCTCACTGGGGATTATGTAAAGGTCCTCTACGGGCGTTGAGCGAATGGCCGCCCGGGTGGAAGCCATCCGGAAGTCGGGGTAGAAAGCCCGTTGAGGTGTGAGGGTCCCTAGAAATGCGCCGCCTTTATAGGCGTTGACGGTGGACACGAACTCAGTCCTGTCGGCTTTATCCGTGGCCTGGGTGCTCAGGTACTCTATCTCGTAATCGTCTATCTTTGCCCTATCGCCGGGGGCCAGGATCACGTCCTTCTGTGCGCCGTAGAAGGATGAGCCCACCACTCCCAGGGCCAGGAGAATGATGGACAGGTGAACGATATAGCCCCCATAGCGGGGCCGGTTTGCGGCGATAAGCCTGGCGAAGCCTATGGCGTAGTTGTCGCCCTGGCGATGCCTCGACCTGGCGCCTCGCGCCCACTCCAGCAGAATACCAGAGGCCACCAGGACGCACAGCCCGAAGGCGGCCACGGCGTAGGGTTTTCTGACCCCCAGGATGACCAGCAACACCATAACCGCTACGGCAACAAGGCCGGGCGTAAGGAGAGCCCTTCCGAGCATCCTTACGGAAGCGCGCCGCCAGGGGAGGAGGGGGCCAACTCCCATGATAAATATTAGAGCCAGGAAGAGGGGGCCATTGACCTGGTCGTAGAAGGGCCTGCCCACGGTAATGGTGGTGCCTCGGGTCACCTGCGAGATAAGGGGGTAGACCACGCCCCATAGGGTAGCGAAGGCGATGCCAAGAAAGAGGAGATTGTTGACCAGGAAAGCGGCCTCCCTGGACAGGCTGGACTCCAGGGTCTGGGCGCTTTTCAGACTGCTGTAGCGAAGGAAGAACACGGTGAAAGGCACTATGACGCCTATGCCGGTGAACATAAGAAATACCCAGCCCAGGGTAGATGCGCCGAAGGAGTGGACGGAGGGCACCGGGCCGCCTCGGTTCATGAACATGCCGTAGTTGGCCAGGCTGAAGGCTATAATGATGAGGACGATGTTCCACATCCGGAACATCCCCCGCCGCTTCTGGACCATAATGGAGTGTATGAAGGCAGTAAGGGGTAGGAAGGGCATAAACCCGGCGTTCTCCACCGGGTCCCAGGCCCAGTAGCCGCCCCATCCCAGGATGGTGT
>CAYWGG010000190.1:0-5647 GCA_964457285.1 uncultured Dehalococcoidia bacterium | reverse complement strand
CTGTCAGCATTCGGCTGTCAGCAGGCGGCTTGCGGAAAGCTGAAGGCCGAGTGCTGATAGCCCACCAATAATCTATATCCTATGGCTTGTGGACCGCAGGCACATCTGGGACAACACCTGTTAGGGGCAACGAAAACACCCTTTTTCAGGCTATATGTCACACCATCATTGACACCTCTGGAAGCGGAGGTATAGGCTGGAGATAGCCAGGGACGGACCCGGCAAACCCCTTTCTACTGAGCACAGGCAGTCAGTGTGCAGCCCTGACCTTGATTCCGGTGAGCGGTAGAGCACTGGCGGCAGGTCCGTGGAAAGGGGGGAAAGGGCCCGTCCTTTTTGTTATACCAAAGGAGTGGATAGTATGCGCTGCCGGCGCTGTGGTGGCACCAGGTTGATAAAGCTGGAGAAGGCACTGGAAGGGGACAACGATGTCTTCCGTTGTGGTGAGTGTGGGTACATTTTTAGTCCCTTCGACGGCGGAAGGCCGGAAAGAAGGATGTGGGTGGTGCAGAAGTGACGAAAGAGACCTTGCCTGAGATGCAGGATAAAGGTGAGGGCCGAAGTCGAAGGGTGAAAAAGCTCCCTTATGAGCCCCGGGAGGAGTATTGCACTTCTCCGGTGCAATTTGCTGATGAGGTGCTTGGGGTAGAGATGTGGAGCAAACAGGTGGAGATACTGGAGGCGCTCGCGCACCACCGGAGGGTGGCGGTGAAGTCGGGGAACGGCCTGGGGAAGGGGTTCTCTGCCGCCGTGGCTATCTTGTGGTTCTTGTGCTGCCATGATCCGGCTGTGGTGCTCTCGACGGCTCCCACCTTCCGGCAGGTGCGCTACGTGTTGTGGCGTGAGGTGCACAAGCTCTATCACAGGGCGCGGTTCTCCCTGGGTGGCAAGCTGCTGGATACCCGCCTGGAGATGCCCTCAAATCCCCCCAACCCTCCTTTGATAAAGGGGGGCGAGGGGGGATTTCTTTCGGATGTCAACGGTGGGCGGCTTGCCCTGGGGCTTTCTGCCGACAGCGGCGAGGAGTTCCAGGGGTTCCACAGCCCAAATATGCTCATCGTGGTAGATGAGGCCGAAGGAGTGGAGGAGGCCATATATGAAGCTGTGGAGTCGGTTATGACCTCTGAGAACTGTCGGCTGCTACTCATAGGCAATCCCACTACCATGAGTGGCACGTTCCGGCGAGCCTTTCACGAAGACAGGGAGCTTTACCACACCATCACCATCTCAGCCCTGGATAGCCCCAACGTATTGGAAGGCCACACTCAGATTCGCGGGCTGGTTACCCGCAGATGGGTAGAGGAGCGGAAGAAGGTATGGGGCGAGGATAATCCCATCTACCAGGCCAGGGTCCTCGGGGAGTTCCCTGAGCAGGGGGAGGATACCCTGATCCCGTTATCGTTGGTTGAGGGAGCTGTGGCTCTCAACCCCAGACCCTCTCCTGACTCCCTTCTGTCCCCCCTTGCCAAGGGAGGATTAAGGGAGGTGGCTGAAGGCCAGGGTGAGGGCGATGAGCCCGTGGTCCTGGCGGTGGACGTGGCGCGCTTCGGCTCGGACAAGAGCGTGGTCCTGCGCAGACAAGGCATGGCGGTGGAGGAGATTCGAGCATACCGTGGGCTGGATACTATGAAGGTAGTGGGGCATGTGGTGGATGCTGTTAGAGAAGCCCTCACCCCAGACCCCTCTCTCACTGGTGGGGGAGGAGAGGGGAGGGCTCCTCTGGAGATAGTGGTAGATGAGGTGGGGATTGGGGCTGGGGTGGTGGACAGGCTGCGGGAACTGGGCTATAACGTCCAGGGCGTCAACGTGGGTACGCCCGCTCGGGATAGTGAGCACTATGCCAACCTGCGGGCCGAGGGGTACTGGAACCTGCGGCAGTTGTTCCTGTATAGAAGTGTGAGCATACCATCGGATAACGAGCTGATAGGGCAACTGGCGGGGCTCAGGTACACCTTTGACAGCCTGGGCCGGGTGGCGATAGAGGGCAAGGAGGAGATGCGACGCCGGGGGGTGCCATCGCCAGATAAGGCGGATGCCCTGATGCTGGCTTTTCTACCCCACAGGCGCAGGGTGAGGCTCTGGGGATAAGCTTTTAGCGGTCAGCTATCAGCCATCAGCTATCGGCAGTCAGAAAGCTGAGTGCTGGGCCTTACCCATAAAGTATGGAATTCGACACGGCACTACGTTTTACATTCAGATTATGCTGTCACCCTGAGCGAAGCGAAGGGTCTAACCCCTGACGATAGATTCTTCGCTTCGCTCAGAATGACTTTTTGGGCAAAGCCTGAGTGCTGATAGCTGATGGCTAAAAAAGGAGGAAAGTATGGCTATAACTATAAGAGATGGGAAGCGTAAGGGTATTCTGCGCGGTGCGATGAGTATATTAAGCAGAAAGAACGGAGCGCAAGTGGCCCAGGCTATCAAAAAGAGCAGCCGGGCCGCATCTGTGGATATAGACCGGTTCAAGGAAACGGCAGGCGTAGGGCAGGACTGGGCGAAGACGGCTTACGGGGACTATTACGCCACCTCTGTGGCAGTGTACGCAGCCATCAAGATACGCAGTGAGGCACTGGCCCGCCCACCGGTGGTGGTGCTGCGCCCACTTGCCCTCACCCCCAGCCCCTCTCCCACCAGTGGGAGAGGGGTGGCTGGAGGCCAAGGTGAGGGAACGCCAGTAGGGGACTCCCATCCGGTGCAGCGACTACTGAACAGGGCAAACAGGTTCTACAGCCGTGGGGAGCTGTGGCGGGCGACGGAGATTTACCTGAGCCTGTGGGGGTCGGCCTTCTGGGCGCTGGAAACGAAAGTGGGCGTGGGGGAAGGGGCGGGGAAGGGATGGGAGATATGGCCCCTGCGCCCGGACCGGGTCCGCATCCTGCCCGATAAGCAGAGGCACATCAGGGGGTACGTGTATTTTGGGACGATGGGGCCTGTAGCCTACACCTCCGAGGAGATTATCTGGATACGGTACTTCAATCCCCTGGAGGAGTACGCCGGGCTGTCACCCCTGGCCCCACTGAAGCTGTCGGTGGATATGGGCATAGATGCCCTCAAGTTCAACCGCAACTTCTTCAGGAACTCGGCCCAGCCCGATGTGGTCTTCACCACTGAGGAGACGATGACGGACGATGAGGTGGAGGAGTTCTATCAACGCTGGGAGAAGCGGTATAAGGGGCCCGGGAACGCCCACCGCCCGGCCATCGCCAGCTTCATCAAGGACATCAAGACCCTGGGCTTCAGCCAGAGGGAGATGGAGTTTATTCAAGGGTTGCGCTGGAGCCTGGAGGAAGTGAGCCGGGCGTATGGAGTGCCCATGCCGCTCTTGTCGGACTTTCAGCGGGCGACCTTTGCCAACATCAACACGGCGGAGAAGCTGTTCTGGCGCAACGCCATGATTCCTGAGATGAAGCTCCTGGAAGAGCAGTTGAATCAGAAGCTGCTGCCTCGTTTGGGCTATCCGGAGCTTCGGGTGGAGTTCGACCTTAGCGCTGTCGAGGCGCTGCGGGAGGACGAGAACAGCCGGGTGGAGCGGGAGACCAAGCTGCTTGACCGTGGTGTGTTGACCATCAACGAGGTGCGGCGCAGCTACAATTTGCCCGACGTGCCCTGGGGAGATGGGCCCGGTTTAGCCATGAGCTTTCAGCAGTCAGCTATCAGCTATCAGCCTTCAGCCCACCGAGAGCCGATGGCTGATAGCTGACCGCCAAAAAGGGTTGACGTTCACCAGGCAACGAGATATTATGGTGTGGCAGCGACCGGTAGTGGGCCGCTCCTTCAGCGACCCCGCTCCGAAAGGACCCGGCCGCTCGGTTTTTTGCCCTGGGAAATCCCCCCTAGCCCCCCTTTGCTAAAGGGGGGTTGGGGGGATTTCTGGGGCCGAGGGTGAGGGTGAATTCACCCCCATCCCAGCCTTCCCCCATCAAGCGGGGAGGGAGTTTTACTGGCTCATCTGCCAGCCGCTCAGCTTGCAGTCGGCCACGTTGCCGTGCAGGTCGGTGACTCGCAGATGGACTTGAGGCGGCCAGGAGTTCCTCCGCTTGCCGCTGACCGTCACCTCTTTGTTCCCTGCGGAGAAATCGGGGATGCTCACGTCCATGTTGTGGGCCTCTACTAGGACAATGTTGGCCAGCCCGCTGCCGCCGTCCCGGACGGAGATTCTAACCCACTGCCAGTTGAGGGAGGCCAGGGTGCAGTTGGGCGAGAGGGTGTCGTGGAACTCGAAGGCCCCGATGTCGCTGGCAAGGCCCTGGGGGCGCACGACGCCCCGCTGGTCCGTGTGGGGCGCGGCTGCGTCGTTGCCCGTGTCAATGGCGGGGCTACCTGGGAGGAGGGCGTGGGTGAGGGTATGGCCGCCGTTGTTCTGGAGGGGGTCAAGTAACGGGTCAACGTTCACCAGATCGCCGGTGGTAGGGGTGAAGCCGCAGCCGGAGGTGTTCCCGATCAGGTTGTTGCCAAGGGAAGTGGGGGGGCCCCAGCAGTCGGGACCTGTAGGGGCAGCATTCCCTGCGATGATGGTGTTGGTGAGGTCTGCTGTGCCTGCCGTGCCAACGTCATTGAGGATACCGCCGCCGCCGATGTCCGCCGTGTTGTTGCTTATAGTGCTGTTGGTCAGAGTCAGGTTACCGCCGCCCCAGGTGAGGATGCCACCACCATATCTGCGTGCCGTGTTGCCGCTGATAGTGCTGTTGGTCACGGTCAGGGTACCACTGGAACTGTTGATGCCACCGCCGCTGTTGCCAGTGGATGCGTTGCTGCTGACGGTACTGATGGTCAGGATCAGGGTACCGTAGTTGCGGATCCCACCGCCGTCGCCGGAAGCCGAGTTGCCGCTGACGGTGCTGTTGATCAGGGTCAGCGTGGTAGCAGTTTGAATTAGGACGCCGCCACCAAAGTCGCTATTGCCATTCTTGATGGTCACGCCATCGATACCGAGGGTGGCGTTTCAGCAGGTGTTGAAGACGCGGCTGGCGTTGTTGCCGCTGATGGACAGGTCGCCCGAGCCCGGGCCGTGGATGGTCAGGCTCTTGTTGATGCTCAGCTCGCCGCTGGTGAGGACGATGGTGCCCGTGACGGCGAACTCGATGGTGTCGCCTGAAGCCGCATCCAGGATGGCCTGGCGCAGGGAGCCCGCGCCGCTGTCCCCCGTTGAGGTGACGGTGAGGGTAGCCCCCCGGGCTTCACCTCCCAGCGCCCAGAACACACCAAGGGCGGCCAGAAGTACCAGGACTGAGACCAGGACCGACCTTCTGATAAGGACTCGCATTAACTCACCTCCTGTGCTGGCAGGCCCTTACATGGGCCTGCCTTGATGGGGATATGATAGTCAAGGGGCAGTGAGGTGTCAACTGGTATTACTACCATTCGCTGACATCTCCTCATTGACATCTCAGGGAGCACTTCTTTAGGCTTATTATCAAGACAGGGAAATAACCAGTGAGCGCCAGTGGGACAGACCCCGAAGGGTCTGTCCCTATTTTTGTGGCCCTCACCCCCGGCCCCTCCGCCCTCAACCCGACCTTTGGTCACCCTTCTCCCACAAGTGGGAGAAGGGAAGGGGATGAGGGCAGTGGGAGAGGGGAGCAAGGGGTGAGGGCTGGTGAAGGAGACACAGTATGACAACAGATATAGAGAGGTGGGACCGGGAGCG
>CAYWGG010000189.1:0-5651 GCA_964457285.1 uncultured Dehalococcoidia bacterium | reverse complement strand
TGGCTTCCGATGAGGAGTACCTGGCGCTGGCGGAGGTGCTGGGACAGTTCGGCGTGGGCCACATAGGGTGGACTGTAGGCCTCGGCCACACACCGGAAGAGCGAGAGAGGCAGCGGGAGCTATTGAGGCAGATGGTACGGCTCAGCGGCCGCCCCCTGCACGTCGCCGGGATGGACGAAGCGGCGTACGCCTGGTTGATGTCGGCCCGCGCTGAAGGGCTTCCTGTGGTCGCCCAGATGGGCGCTGTACCTACCCAGGCCGAGTTCAAGCTGACGGAGTACAACCTCTTTGACTACATGCCCAACTGGGTGCAACCTCTGGTGGGCGGCCTGGAGGAGCGAGTTGTCAAGCTGAGCGACCCCAGGGTCCGGGCCGCCATGAAGCGGGACGTGGAGAAGTATCCCCACCCCAGGACCGACTGGAACGGGATGAGAGTGGTAGAGGTGGCCCACGAGCGGAACTACAAGTACGAGGGCCTGACCATCGCAGAGGTAGCCAGGATGCAGGGGAAGCACCCCCTGGATGCCTTCCTGGACCTGGCCCTGGATGAGAGCCTGGAGACCGAGTTTACCCACTCTGCGGGAGGCCCGGATGAGGGGGAGCGGGAAGACCTTATCAAGAGCCCCTACTCCCACGTATCTGTCTCCGACGGCGGAGCCCACACCAGGTTCCTCACCAACAGCACCTGGCCCGTCTACTTCCTGACTCACTGGGTCCGCGAGAGGGAGACCATGAGTCTTGAGCAGGCCCACTACAAGATAAGCGCCTTCCCCGCCTGGTTCTCCGACTTAAAGGACCGCGGCACGCTGCGGGCTGGGGCATGGGCCGACGTCATTGTCTATGACCTGGAGAAGCTAGGCTTCCTGCACGACAAGCCCATCTTCGACACCGACTTCCCCGGTGGTGAGCGCCGCCTGGTCCAGAAGCCTACCGGCCTGCGGTACACCATAGTCAACGGCGCCGTTACCTTCGAGGAGAACCGTTGCACCGGTGCTCTGCCAGGCAAGCTGCTTCGCAGCTATGACATGGTTGGCTAGAGGGTGGCTGATAGATAAGCCCTCACCTTCCCCCGCCTCGCCTCCCTTAGACTCCACTCAGGGCAGGTGCCTGGCACCCCCTTCCTCTCCTGAACTTGGGAGAGGAGGGGTGCCAGGGGATGCTGCATGACGTCCTGCCTATCGGCTTAAGAAGGGGATATGCAGTAGGCGTATAAAGTAGGAGCCTACGAACATCGCCAGGCCGATGGCCAGGACTGTGGTGGAGGGTGCGATGAACCCGCCTGCAACCTCGGAAGACATGGCGGTAAGGACGTCGCTGATGAGGTCTATCATGGTGGGGGGGATGGGGGAGACTCCTGACACTCCCTGGCTCAGCAGGTCATCCAACCGGTCGGGCAGTTGAGCCTTCAGGACCAGGCCAAGCACCAGAAAGACCAGGCCCGATAGGAACAGGGTAAGGCCGGGCCAGCGGAGGGCGGAGCTAAGGCGGGGTAGATGAATGAATGCCATGAGAACAGCGCCGCCGACTAGCATCAGTAAAGCCAGCCATCTGCCCCCCTCTGTCCGGCCGATGATGTCTCGGAGGGGCTCCAGGTCATCCAGGAACTCCTCTTTGGTCTGGCCGTTCTGTTCGGCGGCAACGGCCACCAGGTCAAGGCGGTCCTGCTCGTCCAACTCTGTCTTCACCTCTTCTAATGTCTCGTCTATGAGGGGTCCCGTCAGTCCACGTGCTCCCACCTTCAGCGCCTCTTTGATCTTCCCCGCTCCAAGGTACTCCTTGATGGTATCGCTCTGCTTGTCCAGCCCCTCCAGGGCCTTTTGAGGAAAGGTCTGGTCATCTTTGAGGGTCTGGAAGGCTCGATCATAAGCGTCATCCACGTATCGCTCCACGACAGGGCCGGTCAACGGGCGAGAGGCGGTCTCCAGAGCGCCTTTGACATCTCCTTTGACCAGTTGGGCCTTGATGGCTTCTTCTTGCTCTTCCAGACCCTTTATGGCTTCCTTGGGTATGGATGGGTCGGTACGTATGACCTGGAACACCAGGTCATAGGTGGCGGTCCTGACAGAGACGGGAATGGCCTCTATGGAGGGAATACGAGTGGGTATCTGCCCACTTGCTAGCTCCCGGTAGAGGTTCTCCAACCCCTCCTGGAAATCCTCGGTGGTGCGCGCAGGGACTACCTCCAGTTTGGCGATGCTCTGGTCTACATATCTGGAGACCAGGGCCTTGGGGTCCTCTATGGAGGGGACTCGGGTGGGTATCTTCCCCATTTCCAGGGTGCGGTATAGGCTTTGCAGCTCTTCTTGCAGCTCTTCTATGGTAGTTACCGGCACGTCTTCGAGTCCATCAATACGCCGGTCAATGTATTTGAAAACCTCGGGTTTGACCCTCTCCAGAGGCGGGCCGAGGTCTATGAACACCTCCGGCGTGTCGGTCTCTCTTTTCAGGTAGTCAATAGAGCCCTTCACGGCCCCTTCGACCTGGCTCTGCAGGTAATCAGCGGTTATGATCTCACGAACGATGCCCACGATGTCCTCTTGCGAGACGTCTATGTCACCCAGGAGGTTGTCGGTCGTATCTTCAAACTCCGGGTCCAGGAGCACCTCGTCGTAAAACCGCTCGTAAACATCATTTTCGGCCAGGTTGTCGGTGTAGAACTCGGTGTTGAGGAAGTTATCGCGGAAGTTGCTTATCAAGAGGTAGCCCGCGAGGCCGAAGAAAATCACAAGCCCCAGGATGAGGGATGCTGCAAAGCGAAAAACGGAGAATATGCCAAACAAGGTTTGGTTAATAGCCTAGCACTGATACCAGCAGTTTGCAAGCCTCTCTTGATTCTTGCTTCTACGTCACGGTAGCTCTTATCCAGAAGGAGCAGCCCCACAGGCTGGCGCCTCCCAGGTTGTAGCGGCGCCTTGGCTCTGCTTTGGTGCACTCTATGATCTGGACGCCCGCAACGATAGCGTTGTTCATGAGAGCCTTTACCGACGAAGGGCTGTCGGCCGATGTGTACTTTTCCATCTCCTCGTAGGCTGCTTGCTCATCGGCCAGGTGCACCAGGACAACTACCTCCAGATGGTAGACCGCCTGGGGGCTGGTGGCCCTGTACTCGGCTACCACGGTCTGGTTTGTGGCACGGTTGTCCTGGATGATGGCTGCCGGGAACTCCTGGACGCTGTCGGCCGGGTACTTGTACACCCTGAGGTTGTCCACGGTGTCTAGCTGGGTGGCGATTTCGTCTATAATCGCCTTGAGCTTGCCTGTCGTCGGTGCTACCATACATACCCCCTCCTGAAAAACTCACGGTTTCATGGGCAAAGTTTCATTGATTGTGTGTGCCAATGGCTGATATACTCAGCCCCGGTGGGCCGGTAGCTCAACGGGAGAGCGCTCGCCTGCGAAGTGAGGAGATGAGGGTTCAAATCCCTTCCGGTCCATCTAATTTCCAAAAAAACCTTGACAATCCTGGGGGTTTCTTGTAGACTATACTCGCTTCGCAGGCGAGTGGGATTCATCTCAAGAGTAAAGGGATAAGAACCCGATTCAGGATGAGAGAGCAAGAAATTGCTCTCTTTTCTTTTGTGTCTAGCATTCACGCTCCCACCCCCACCGACTGCTTGCGGTAGGGGCTCAAAAGCTGCCTCACGTCGGGGTCCAGCCCTCGGGAAACCTGAAATGTCCCTGTCTGAGGGAGGCCTACCGTGGAGGTGAAGCCGCTGTCCTTGCGCTTCCACAGCCGGGAGGCCTGTATAAGACACGCCTCCACCACCGGCTCGGGATACCTGTAGATATAAATATCGGTGCTGTTGGCGTGGGCTGCGGCAGTGGTGCCGTTGACTCCCCTGGTTACCGTGAGGTTGTTCGCGCTTATAGCGGTGATATAGAGCTGCTCGGAGTCAATGAGGATGGTCTGGCCCACAGCGAACTTTGAGCCATCGGTGACGGTGAGGGTGGTATCGGTAGCTGAGTACTGGGCCCCTTCGTTGATGTCGGCGCCACTGTCCTGAGTGACTTCTCGATACCCCCACTTGCCATCTATCTGGACCGTCCGCATACCAGCGGTGAAGATGTCTTCTTTGCCCACTTCCGTATCCACCAGCACGCGAGTATAGGGTCGGCCCCATATCTGGGTGGGTTCCGCATTAGATGGGTAGAGCAAATAATCGGTGGCGGCCCAGGTCGTCTCGAAGGTCCGGTCCTTATTGTCGTCGGTCTTTAGAGAGGTGATGCTGATGAGGTCCGGGACGTTCAGCACGGTTCCCCCGTCCCCGTCGAATCTCCTGGTGGCCACCAGGACGTAGAAGTGGCGGTTGCAGTACTGGTCTATCAGTCGGGAAACAGCCTCCAGCAGGTCGAGGAGACGTGTGTCATAGCCGGTGCCTGTGATGTTCAGCACACCGGTGGATTTCAAGGTAGTCAGGTCTGCGTAAGCGTTGGTCATCTTTCTCTCCCACCCTCACCCCCAGCCTCTCTCCCACCGATGGGAGAGGGGAGTAAGGGGTGAGGGCTATTCCAGGGTCAGGTTGATCAGCCCGGTGATTTCGGCGGCGCTGGCGGGCGGCTGCAACTGGGACTTGATTTCCGCCAGGAGCTCGGTGTTGGTCTTGGGGCGGCGCTGGCCGTTCCTTCCCGTGGTGTAGAGCTGTTCGCCTGTCCATATGAACTCCTGGACTTTCCAGTTGTAGCGGCAGTTGTGGCATGTGGTGCCATCTTCACCGGGTGGGACGTTGGGATCCGTGATGAGTTCCGGTGTGCCGTCGGCCTTGGAGATGGGCGTGCCATCTGGGCCTCGGAGAGGTTCGCCTACGATGTGGACCCACTCCGGGTCGTCGGGGTTGAGGCATATCTGGATGACTTTGCGGAAGCCATAGTCTGTGGCTTTGATTACTTTCACGGCTACTCCTCCCTGTATGTGATGACTGTCTGGAGTCCTTCTCCTGCGACTGCCGTTTCCTTTTTCATAGAGACTACATCATCTACTGCTCCGATAGGGCCTCCACCGTCTGGCCACTGAGCCCTGTAGACGGCGATAGTATCATCAACCACTCCGATCCCTATGGCCTTGGTAGGTGTGGTGGTAATGGTAGCTCCTGTTCCAAAGTAAAAGTGCACTTGGTCTAAGGTTGTGCCAGGTGCAAGGCGAGCATCTATTGAGATGATGCGTACCTTTTTCCCTGCGGTTGGAGTGATAACTGTTTCCCTAGCTGCGGAGTTGTCTGTACCGTCAAGCCACTGTTGCTTGACCTCGCTGGCCCCTGGCATAGCGGATATAGGCAGGAGGGCGCTGTTGTCCTTGTACAGCTCGACTATCTGGTTGCCCTCGGGCGTAGACCTGAAGCGGCGGGCGTCGCCTTCGGCGGCGGCGGCAGGGGAGGTGTCGTCTACGCTGCCGCCTACCATGATGGGGTTGCCAGCTTCCACGGCGTCGCTGGCCACGGCTCCGGCTATCAGGAGGCGGCCTGCTGCGTCTACCAGGAGGTAAACGTTGTCTCCGTCGGCGACGGCTGGGGCGGTGGCCTGGAACTTGGTGCCGACTCGTACAAGGCGGTCTTGTCCTGGTGCTGGGTCGTCGTGCTTGCCTTCGGTGTAGCCGGTGCTCATGCTGCGCGCTCCTGGATGCGCCTGTACTTAAGATAGCAGCCGCAAAAGGGGTG
>CAYWGG010000188.1:0-5652 GCA_964457285.1 uncultured Dehalococcoidia bacterium | reverse complement strand
GCCTTGTCGGAGCTGATGGCGATGGCGCGCTCAACACCGCAGTCAATGGAGGCATCTATGACATTGACCGCCCCCATGATGTTGGTCTTCACCGCCTCGAAGGGGTTGTACTCGCAGGCGGGCACCTGCTTCAGAGCGGCGGCGTGGATGACGATGTCTACGCCGTTCATGGCCCGGTAGAGGCGGTCCCTGTCCCTCACGTCGCCGATGAAGAACCTGAGGCAGGGATGGGTGAACTGCTGCTGCATCTCGTACTGCTTTAGCTCGTCGCGGCTGAAGATGATCAGCTTGCGAGGAGGGCCCTTTTTAAGAAGTGTCTCAGTGCACTTCTTCCCGAAAGACCCCGTGCCGCCTGTGATTAGAATGGTTTTGTCTTTGAAGTCAAATTCCATCGTTCTCTACCCTATGACAGACTGATATGCTTTATCCCTCTCTCCTCGTAGCTCCAGCAACCACTCCACCGCCTCCCTCACCGCGCCATGCCCCCCGCAGGCCACAGTGACGTACACACTGCACTCCTTCACCGCCTGGACGGCGTTCTGGACTGCGATGGGAATCCCCACCCGCCTCATGATGGATATGTCCTGAAGGTCGTCCCCAATATAGGCTACATGGGAGGCCTCGATACCGTACCTCTGAAGCAACAGGTCCAGGACCTCCCCTTTATGCCTGACCCCCTGGAAGACCTCCTCGATGCCCAGCTCCTTTGCCCTGCGCTGGACCACCTCTGAGCTTCTGCCGGTGACTATCCCCACCTTCAGGCCCACCGCCCGGGCCAGAGCGATTCCTGTCCCATCGTGCACATCGAACCGCTTGGCCTCCATGTCCCCACCGATGAGGATGATGCCGCCGTCGGTCAAGACCCCATCCACGTCCAGGAGGAGTATTTTGAGGCCTCTGGCAAGCTCTCTCGCCTCCTGGGGCTCAAACTCTCTGGTCACGGCGCTTGCCTTTCGTGAGTGGAGTGTACGGCCAGCGCCATCTCCAGGAGGTCGCGCATCCTGGAGAGAGGCACCATAGTTGTCCCATCGGACAGAGCACTCTCGGGCTCAGGGTGGGTCTCAATAAAGAGGGCGTCAATCCCCACGGCTATGGCCCCTCTGACCTGGGCCGGGATGAACTCGGTCCTCCCACCGGAGTACCCACCGCGTCCCCCCATCTGCTGCACACTGTGGGTGGCGTCGAACACCACCGGGTAGCCCAGCGACCTCATAATAACCAGGTTGCGCATGTCTACGATGAGGTCCCGATAGCCGAAAAGTGCGCCCCGCTCGGTGAGGAGAACGTTCCTTGTCCCTGAGCTGGTCACCTTTTCGGCGGCATACCCCATGTCTTCGGCGGGTAGGAACTGGCCCTTCTTGATATTTACCGCTCGCCCCCACCTGCCGCACTCCACCAGCAGGTCTGTCTGGCGGCTGAGGAAGGCGGGTATCTGCAGCACGTCCACGATCTCTGCCAAAGGCTCGACCTGCTCGGTCTCATGGACATCGGTCAACACCGGGACTCCGACCTGCTCTTTTACCTTCCTCAAGACCTCCAGCCCGCGGTCCAGGCCATGCCCACGGAAGGACTTCAAGGAGGTTCGGTTAGCTTTGTCGAAGGAGGACTTGAAGATGTAGGGTATGCCCAGCTCGTTACAGAGGCTTGCCAGATGCTCAGCTACGGAGAGGCAGAGGGCCTCCGACTCTATCGCACACGGGCCAGCGATAAGAGCGAGCCCGCCATCACCAATACGTAGTGGGCCGACCTCAACGGGGTGCTCCAACGTTCCGAAAGGCTTCAGGGCTACATCCCAGTGGTCACGTTCGCTGTCTGCCATACCCCTCTTTCAACCTCCTGCTTCAAGATGGCCGCGACCTACCCTCACCCTGGCCCTTCGGCAAGCTCAGGGCCACCCCTCTCCCACCGGGTGGGAGAGGGGCTAGGGATGAGGGCTATAAGAGACTCGGGTCCAGCATCCCCTTCACCAGCTCCAGGTCGGCAGGTACGTCCACGCCATGAGGCCGATAGTCTATCTCTACCGTGAGGATCCGCTTTCCCGCCTCCAGGAGGCGGAGTTGCTCCAGCTTTTCTGCCCTCTCCAGCTTTCCCTCAGGCAGTTGCAGGTACTCCAGCAAGACTTCGCGTCTGTAAGCGTACACACCCACATGGCCCCAGAAAGGGGCCTGAGATAGCCACCCCGCAAGCTCCACATCTCGCACGTACGGGATAGGGCTGCGGGAGAAGTAAAGGGCTCTGCCATCGGCAGCCCGGACCACCTTGTTTATATTGGGATTGGTCACATCCTCGACGCTAGTGATCCGGAAAACTGGTGTGGCTACCTCGACGTCGCTTCCCTCCAGGGCCGCCACCACCTCATCAACCACATGACTGGAGATGAGGGGCTCGTCGCCCTGCACGTTGACGATTATATCAGCATCCAGAGCGTCCATCACCGAGGCTATACGCGCCGTTCCAGATGGGCAGTCCTCGGAGGTCATTAAGGCCTTTGCGCCCCAGGAGGAGGCCACGTCAAATATCTCCTGGGTATCGGTGAGCACCCACACATCCGAGATGCGCCGGGCTTTTGCGACCCCCTGGTAAACGTACCAGAGCATGGGTCTGCCGTGGATGTCGGCAAGGACCTTTCTAGGAAACCTGGTTGATTTTAGCCTTGCAGGTATGGCGACGATTGCTGACATAGGAACACCGTGTCCAGGATATATAGTCTGAGCTAAAGTCAGTATACAGCGACTTATAACATTCTACACCGAGATTTTATCCTATAGCTCCGCCGTCCCTGCTGTAGCAGGGAGTTGAGATGGTCCTATATAGAGCATCCTCGGAGCAAGCGGCTACGACGAGGAGCACCCTTTGTCTGGGCCACCCTTAGGTCCTATAAAGCCTCTACGATGCGAGGGCCGAAGCCACGTATCCAGCGCCCTCTCCCGCGAGTCCGGCGCTGAGGATGCCCATTGTGGTTGTGCACGAGCCCATTGGCTGCCACCGGCTGCACATCCTGCCAGCGGACCCTGGCCTCAACCAGGCGGCCCAGGAACTCCATGAGGACCCGCACCCGCGACTGGGGCGACTTGGTCTCTTCAATCACCTCGGCCAGGCTCTCCGTGGGCCCCAAAGCGACACGGACCCTATCGCCGGAGCGGAAGCGGGTCCAGAGCCCACCGGTCCCATTGATAGCCCTAACTCGCTGGGCCAACTCATCTATAACCTCATCGGGCACCGGCGGCACCTCTCCACCAAAGGCCACCAGCCCCAGAAGCTGGGGAATACGATGCAACCTGGCCCAACCCTGCTCCTCCAGGTCGTAGTTGAGGAACAGGTATCCTGGGAACAGGGGCGCGTCCTGATGGCCTGGCCGGGAGGGGTGCGCCCTGGCGCAGGGCAAGAACACCTCGATCCCAGCGATTTCCAGATGGTCCCTGGCAGCGTACTCTGCCATCGGTCTTGTGTGCGCAGCGTACCATCTGAGGGCCATCACGCTCCCTCCCTGGCCCCACGGCCTGCAAAGAACCTGACCAGCTTATCCGGGGCCACGCCCAGCCCTTGAAGCTCCATCAAGTCCGAATTCGAGTCATATAGCTGGGCAACTATTACCCTATCATATTGTTCGGGCTGAAGCACCTTGACATCCTGCACCGACATGCCCAGAAACTTGAGGCCATTCAGGCTCTTCGGGCCAAAGACGTCTACCTCCTCAATACCCCTCTCTCTGAGCCCTAAATAGACCAGCTCCGCAAACTGTCCTGTGCCATAGATGGCTATCCGGGATTCTTCATTCAAAGCCAGTGGCTCCAGCTCCTCTCGTAGCGTCTGCCGCACCGTCTGATAGTGGTCGAGGAATCTGTGTATGTAGGCCACCGTCAGATGGACTTTCCGCGAGAACCCGGCTGGCGTCAGGGCGTACACCCAGCGCTTCCACCCTGCCTGGGTGACTCGAATGTACCCCTTCTCTGCCAGGTTGCGTAGCAAGACATTGGTCAGCCCCAGGGCGATTCCCAGCCTCTGGGACATGCCCCGCTGGGTAGCCTCGGGGGTGCGATGAACCTCAGAGAGCAGGCGAAGCTCCCGATAGGAGGAAGCCCCTGTCAGGTCTTGTTGTTCATGATCAGAACGCATCGTTGATATTGTAGGGGTGGGTGGTTTCTATGTCAAGCCGTAGGGACCCGATTCGATGAAATTTTGTGTATCTGACTGATGCTATCCTGAGGGCAGGGCCAGCCTCACGTAATCGAAGGCAGAGGGTGCTCCCTCTCCAGGAGATGGAGGAATTCCCGCTGGGCAGGTGAGAGGCGCTTTTCCCTCAGATAGACCAGGGTCAAGGGCCTGGTACAGTGCCAGCCTTCCACGTCCAGGGCCTGGAGTAGCCCCGCCTTCACTTCGGCCCCGATGCCGAACCGAGATATTACCCCCACACCCACTCCCGCCTCGGCCGCCAGCTTCACCGCCTGGTTGCTCCCTAGCTCTATGGCGATTCTGGGCTTTACGCCCATGTGGGCAAAGCACTCCTCCGCCGTCTGCCTGGTGGCGGAGCCTTCCTCTCTGAGCACCAGGCCCTCCTCCATCACCTCAGCTAGAGACACCCTTCTCAGCTTCGCAAGAGGATGGGTCGGGTTGGCTACCAGCACGATCT
This sequence comes from uncultured Dehalococcoidia bacterium, assembly GCA_964457285.1. Lineage (GTDB taxonomy): Bacteria > Chloroflexota > Dehalococcoidia > Lucifugimonadales > JAGWBF01 > CAYWGG01. The sequence goes on along the minus strand of CAYWGG010000188.1, from coordinate 1,022 downwards.
CATCCATCGCATAGGTAGATACCTCCAGCTCATCGCCCCCTCTTTCCAGACCGCTACCTATCATCCCAAGGTCAAGCTCCCTCTGGAGTATCTGATTGACTATGGAGCGGGTGTTGGAAATCTTCATCTCCACCTGGACCCCAGGATAGTACTGCCGGAAGCGCCCGATGGCCACGGGCAGGATGTACTCCCCCGGTGTGGTGCTGGCCCCCAGGGTCAGGTGGCCCGTCTTGAGCCCCTGTATATCCTGAATGGCATCCTGCATTTCCGAAGATAGGGAGAATATGCGATGAGCATAGCTGTACACCGTCTCACCCAACTCCGTGAGCTGGAGCCCTCTGGCCCTGCGGTGGAACAGGGCTATGCCCAGGGCCTTTTCCAGCTCCTGTACCTGGATGGAGACGGCGGGCTGGCTTATATCCAGGGTCTCGGCGGCCCGAGAGAAGCTCCTGCACCGGGCCACGGTGTAAAAGATACGAAGCTGATGGAAATTCAATTCGGTATTCGTGATTCCCCCTCTCATTAATCCAAATAAATCTTGGTCTTAGGCATATTATATCCTTTTAAATCTGAGAGGGAAATCTGGGGCGCATCACGGTAATGTGTGAAGTTCGCGGGAAAGCCCTCACCCCAAGCCCCTCTCCCATAGGGAGAGGGGTGGCCGAAGGCCGGGGTGAGGGACTAATTTCACACTCAACCGTGAAGAGCCCTCATCAGGCTCCGCATTGTAATGAGGGCATGGGCAAGCTACAATTATAGACAGAGGTTACAACAATGACCACTACCGGCCAGACCATCACAGCCGAAGACTTGCTTCGCATGCCGGATGACGGCTTTCGCTACGAGCTGGTGAAAGGAGAGCTGAGAAAGATGCCACCAGCGGGCAGTGAGCATGGCTCTCTTGCCATGGAAGTAGGCTGGCGGCTGGCGCAGCATGTGAGAACTCACAATCTTGGTAGAGTCTATGCTGCCGAAACTGGCTTCCAGCTCTCCCGGGACCCGGACACAGTGCGCGCTCCCGA
>CAYWGG010000187.1:0-5665 GCA_964457285.1 uncultured Dehalococcoidia bacterium | reverse complement strand
TTCTTGGGTCATCGTGTTGCCTCTCCTTATACCCTGCGCAGAAGCCGGGTCAAGAAGCTGGTGCGCCCCAGCCACCGCCTCCGGGGGTCCGGAGACTCAGTACATCCCCCGGCTCCACGTCCAGCACCTCCTTGCCCGAGAGCTTTACCTCCTCGTAGCCGCCACGGAAGAGCACGTTCTCGCCCCTCTCGCCCCCATGTCCTCCATGAAGTCCGTAGGGGGCGAATCTCCGCCGCTCCGAGAGGATGGTCACCCTGGCAGGGGAGAGGAACTCCACATCCCGTATCAGGCCATCCCCTCCTCTGAACTGGCCAGCGCCACCTGAGCCCCGGCGAATGGCGTAGCGCTGAAGCCGCATGGGATAGACGAACTCCATAGCCTCGATGGGGGTGTTCATGGTGTTAGTCATGTGGGTGTGGATGCCCGAGACTCCGTCCTTTGTGGGACGGGCCCCCATTCCCCCTGCGATGGTCTCGTAGTATACGAAGGCCTTGTTGCGTACGGGGTCGTGGCCGCCTATGAGCAGGTTGTTCATGGTGCCCTGGCTCGCGGCGGGGATGAGCTGAGGTAGAGCCTGGGCCATAGCCGCCAGCAGGACGTCGGTGATGCGCTGGGAGGTCTCCACGTTGCCCCCGGCCACACCGTGCTGGGGCTGGGGGTTGATAAGGGACGCCTCCGGAGCAACTATCTTTACTGGACGCAGGCAGCCCTGGTTTGCAGGCGCTTCCGCCCCAACAACGCAGTGCACCATGTACAGGACGGCCGACGTCGTCACCGCCAGGGGTGCGTTGATGCAGCCGGGCCTCTGTGGGGACGTGCCGGTGAAGTCCACCGTCATACCATCGCCATCTATAGTGATAGCCACCGCTATAGGTACTGGCTGGTCGCTGAAGCCGTCGTCGTCCATGTGGTCCAGGTAGCGATATGTACCATTGGGTATACGGGCGATGGCGGCCCTGGTCAGCCGCTCCGAGTAGTCCAGAAGGGCCTCCATGTGCTCCAGGGTGGTCTCCAGGTTGTAGCGGGCCACTATCTCTCTGAGCCTCCGCTCCCCCACACGGATGGAGGCGAACTGGGCCGCCAGGTCTCCCTTGCGCTCGTCCGGGGTGCGGGAGTTGCGGCAGATGAGCTGCACCACCTCCTGATTGAGCCTGCCACCACGGGCCAGCTTCAGGGGAGGGATGATGGTCCCCTCCTGGTACAGCTCCGTAGACAGTGGGAGAGAGCCTGGGGTCATGCCACCCACGTCGGCGTGGTGCCCTCGGTTGGCTACGAAGCCCGCCAGGCGTCGCCCGCTGTCCCCGTCTACAAAGACGGGGGCTACCAGAGTAATATCCGGCAGATGAGTGCCGCCCAGATAGGGATCGTTAAGCATTACCACGTCGCCGGGCCGAAAAGAGCCGACGAAGACGTCAATGGCAGCCTTCACCGAGGCAGGCATAGCCCCCAGGTGGACAGGCACGTGGGCCGCCTGGGCCACCATCTGGCCCTGGGGGTCAAAAAGGGCGCAGGAGAAGTCACGCCGCTCTTTGATGTTGGGAGAGTAGGCTGTGCGCTGAAGGGCTACACCCATCTCCTCGGATACGGAGATAAATAGGTTCTTGAATACTTCCAGACTGATAGGATCAACCATATTTCACCTGCCATTCCGTAGGGGCAGGTTTCAAACCTGCCCCTACTTGGTCTGCTGTTCACCGCCTCGTTACCTGTTCCACGACTTCGTCGTAAAAGCGGTGCAGAGTGTGTGTGCCGGTCTTGGGAGCAACCAGGTCAACCTGCATCACGGCTACGCCGAAGGTGAGCAACTCATAGAGACGCCTGTCGAAGGGGCGCACCGTCTGCACGATTATTCTGGCCAACCACACCGGTATGCTCGTGGTCTTCGGCTTCCTGCTAAAGGATAAGAAAGCCAGGTCGGCCATCTGTTTCCTGGTATATACTACGGGCCCTCCCGCCGGTATCTCCCGCCCTTGGCCCGTTACAGCATCCACGCATACCTTTGCCAGGTCTTCCTCATGAATGGGGTTCATCTCCTTCCGTCCACGCCCAACTATGAACGCCCTCCCGGAAAGGGCCATGTTCAACGAGTTAGCAAAAGCGGAGAAAAAGGCGGTGGGGCGGATGACAGCGTACTCAAGTCCAGAGCTACGTAGCTCCGTGACGAAATCCTCGTGGGCCTTGACGTATTCCAGGTGCTCAAACAGATGAGCGCCAAAGACCGATACGTAGATGAACTTCTTGACCGGAGCTTTCCGGGCGACCTCCAGGAGGTTTTTGTTCCCCTGATAATCAACGTCCCTGTATGAACATCTGTCCTTCTGGCGTCTGGGATCAACGCTGAGGCCAACGGAAGAGAAGACGATCTCAATGTCGTCGCAAACCCCTCTCAAGGTATCAGGTTTTGTGACGTCGCCAACGAAAACGTCATCTACCAGGTCTTTCAGGTCCTCAAGCCTATCAGGATCACGAACTAAGGCCCGGACCCAATAACCCCGTCTCTTGAACTCTTTTGAGACGTATCTCCCGAGATGGCCCGTCGAGCCAGCGACCAGGACCTTCCGCATTCGGTCCGACCTCCTGGCGTCTCTATCCCTAACCCCGCTCCTCTTGCGCCGGGGATGGGAATCCCTCCAACCCCCTTTTGGCAAAGAGGGAATCCCCCCTGGCCCCTCTTTGTAAAGGGGGGAATGAGGGATTTTCTCGTCCCTTCGATTGAGGTAGGTGGGTACGGCAATACGCCCGTACAGATAGGGAGTGAAACTCTCATCAACCATCTTTAGTCAACTCTTTCCAGTAAGATGCGATCTCCTGCCAGATGAGGCTATTTTGAAGTTTCTGCTCCATCTCCTCAGGGGTATAGGCCAGGATTTCAAAAGCCACAGTATAAGGGGCCAGACGCCTCAGCTTCGCCATACGCTCCACCAGCTCCTCGGTAAATGTCGTGGAGACCACCACCATGTCCACATCGCTATCCTCCAGCCAGTCGCCTCTGGCGAAGCTGCCGTAGAGGTAGGCGCGGGCGTCGGGATAGACCTCCTTCAAATGTTGCAGGAAAGACTGTATGGCTTGCTCTACCTTAGGGGGCAAGGAGTCGGCGGGCATCTTCGACCACCTCCTGTGCCACATCCATCGCCCTCTGCGCCTGTAGGAGAGAAAAGGAGATGGAAGGACGGTGTAAACCGGCGTTGGGGTATCGACTGGTAACGTAGTATTGTGACAGCTCCGGCATGGTGCCTTCCTCCACAGATAAACCTAAATCCACCACCTCCTGGTAAAGCTCCGTGAGGTCATGGGTGCGAGGTGGTCTCCTGCGCTTCAGGCCAAGGATGATAGCCTTCATCGCCATCTCAACTGCCTGATGGGCGTAGAAGCAACTCATAGCATAGTCTTTCTGTTCCAGGCCAAGCTGCGCCCGCCGCAGGCTCACCTGCGCCTCCTCGAGCCAGTCCAGAGCTTCCTGTCGCATAGCTGATGCCTCTAACGCAAAGGTGTCATCACCAGGTTTTTCCACTTATCCACCTCGGCTACCCATCCGGGTGGTATCACCGTAGTGGAGTCCATCTGGAGCACCAGGGCCGGGCCAGGAATCCGATTGCCACAGTGGAGCCTATCACGCAGGTAGCAGGAAGTGGCAAAAGTCCCCTCACGGAACACTACCCCGGCCTCTCCCGTCTGAGCATCCTTTGGGCTCTCGCCAGCAGTTGCTTCGGGCTCAGGGAGGGGCTTGTCCACGGGCACCGCCATCTTCAGACGAAGGTTCACGATCTCCACGCGCTCCGAGGGATCGGCGTACCCGAAGCGCTGCCTGTGGGCCCTGTGGAAGGCATGGGCGATGGCGCGGTTCAGGTCTCGTCTTCTGACCTCACTCCTGGCTCCTCTCCCAAATCCCCCCAACCCCCCTTTGCTAAAGGGGGGCAAGGGGGGATTTCCGATGCCAAGGGGAGACTGAGGGGGGTAAGGATAGTCCACGGCAAGCTCGTAGGACTGGCCCACGTAGCGCACGTCCAGGGACCGTTGGGCCAGGAGATGTTCCACGTTTAGCTCCTCCTGCCCCATATCCTCACGGGCCTGGCCTTCCAACATGGCGAACTCATCGTCAAGCCGTTTCTGGCTGATGTCGTCGCCTCTGAGCATGACCGTCCTGGAGTAGTCCTTCACGATGTCTGCGATGGCGACGCCCAGGGCCGATAGGATACCCGGATACGACGGGACCAGGATTCTGGGTATGCGTAGCTCCTGGGCCAGCTCACAGCAGTGCATCGGGCCCGCGCCGCCGAAGGGCAGCAGGGTAAACTCCCTGGGGTCGTAGCCCCGCTCAAGGGATATAGCCCTGATGGCGCGCTCCATGCTGGCGTTCACCACCCGTATGATGCCCAGCGCCGCCTCCTGTATATCCGTACCTATATCCTTTGCCAGCCCCTCCATCAGCTTTTCGGCCCGATGATAGTCCAGGGGCAACCTGCCACCGAGAAAATGCTCAGCTTGTAGTCTGCCCAGAATGAGGTTGGCGTCGGTGACGGTAATGTGCTCCCCTCTTCCGTAGCAGGCAGGTCCGGGGTCGGCTCCGGCGGACTGGGGCCCCACCAGCAATGCTCCCCCTGCATCTAGCCGGGCGATGGAGCCGCCTCCCGCGCCCACGCTGTGTATTTCAATCATGGGTACGCTGATGGGGTAGCCCCCCAAGCTGGAGGATGTGGTCTCCTTTATCCTGCCCGGGCAAAGGGAGACATCGGTAGAGGTGCCACCCATGTCCATAGTTATCAGGTCTTTGTAGCCCGCCAGAGAGCCAATGTAGAAGCTGCCCACAACGCCACCAGCAGGGCCGCTCAGGATAGTGCGCACCGGCTGGCGAGATGCCAGCGATGCGGTTATGCTGCCGCCGGAGGACTGCATTATGCGTAACCCTCTACCAAGAGCTTTTTCCAGATTACCCAGGTAACGGGCCATGAGAGGGCCTACGTAGGCGTTGACCACGATAGTGCTGGTGCGCTCGTACTCACGGAACTCGGGCAGCACCTGGCTGGACACGGAGAGGAAGGGCCTGTTATCCAGCTTTTCCAGGACCTCTCGCAGCATCTCCTCATGGAGCGGGTTCAGGAAGGAGAACAGCAGGGATACGGCCACCGCCTCCACTCTAGCCTCCCCGATGGCCCTGGCCAGGTCCTCCAACTCCTCTCGGGAAGGGGAGGTCAGGACTGCGCCGGTATAGTCCACACGCTCACTCACTCCAAAACGAAGCTCTCTGGGCACCAGGACAGGGGGACGCTCCAGCATCAGGTTGTAAAGCTCGGAGCGATTCTGACGGCCTATCTCCAGCACATCCTCGAAGCCCTGGGTGGTCACGAGGGCGGTGCGGCCTCCTTTTCTTTCCAGCAGCGCGTTGGTCGCCACCGTGGAGCCGTGGACGAAGGTAGCGTTGCTGACACCAAGCTCCTCTATTCCCTGGAGTATGCTCTGAGAAGGGTCGGAGGGGGTCGAGGGCAGCTTGTGTACGCTAAGCTGGCCGCCTTTCAGGACGGCGAAATCGGTGAAGGTGCCGCCCACGTCTATGCCGATTACGATTTTTGCCATAAAGTGCCTTCCTTTGAAATCCCCCCTAGCCCCCCTTTGTATACACTTTAACAACTTGATTGGACAAAATGCTTTTCACCCTCACCTTAATCCT
>CAYWGG010000186.1:0-5690 GCA_964457285.1 uncultured Dehalococcoidia bacterium | reverse complement strand
TCTGGAGACCCAGAGCTTCCGGGGTTTGTTTTGCCCCTTGGGGAAGTCTGGTGACGAGGGAGGTAGCACCGGTGGCTAAAATCCTTGTGGTTGAAGATAACGAGATGAATCGGGACATGCTGAGCCGCCGACTGGAGCGCCGAGGCTACCAGGTCATCCTAGCCGTGGACGGGCAGGAGGGCGTAGATATGGCCCGGTCGGAAGTCCCCGACCTCATTCTGATGGATATGAGCCTGCCTGTAATTGATGGCTGGGAGGCCACGCGGCGGATCAAGGCTGCTCTGGAAACCTGCTCTATTCCTGTTATCGCCCTCACGGCCCACGCTATGGCGGGTGACCGGGAGCAAGCACTGAAGGCCGGGTGCGACGACTACGACACCAAGCCCGTGGACTTCCCCCGGCTAATGGCGAAGATTGAGGGGCTGCTGAATAACAAAGAGGGGAGTGATAACCCCTCTCATACTGCACCCTGAAGGGCGCAGCATATGCCCCACCCTTCCAGGGTGGGGTATCGCACGCCCTTTAAGGAGGCTAGCTGATGGTTAAACAACAGTTCTCCCTGCTCGTGGTAGATGATAACGAGATGAACCGGGACATGCTGAGCCGCCGCCTCAAGCGTCAGGGCTACCAAGTAGCCATCGCCAGGGACGGACGTCAAGCGCTGGCTATGCTGGAGAGCCAGGCGTTCGACCTGGTCCTCCTGGACATCATGATGCCGGAGCTGAACGGCTATGAGGTGCTGGAATACATGAAGGCTAACGATACCCTGCGCCATATCCCAGTCATCATGACCTCGGCCCTGGACGAGATGGATGGCATCGAGAGGTGCATCGAAATGGGCGCGGAAAACTACCTGACCAAGCCTTTTAACCACATGCTGCTGAAGACCCGCGTCAGCGCCTGCCTGGAGAAGAGGCAGCCCCGTCACTCGCAAGAGTAGCACTGTGCTGGAGCGATACCTTGGACTGGCAGCTCATAGATGCTATCGGTGAGTTCATCGGCGCTGTGGGCTCGATCTTCATCGCGTGCATCGCCGTTTATATAGCCGCCCGCCAGTGGCTGGACGCGAAACGGATCGGGCGGGAGCAGAGGGAGCTTGCCGAAGAGATAGAGAGAAAAACCGAGGCCGCCCGACAGGAGCAGGAGCGGATTATCCGGGCCCAGAGCCTGGATTCCTACTTTGAAGGCATATCGAACCTGCTCCTCAGGGACGGCGGTCCCAGCCCCACCGCACGCAACCTGGCCAAAGGCCGCACAGACGCCATTCTCAAAATCCTCAAGTCCGATGAGAAACGCAACCTCGTAGCTTTCCTCTATGGCAGTAGCCTTATCACCCTGGACGGTGACAGCAATGCACCCGTCATCAGCCTTTCCAGTAGTGACCTGAGCTGGGCAGATTTGAACGGGGCCATCCTGCGCAGAGCGAGCCTGAGCATGGTAAATCTGCGAGGGGCACAGATAAGGGAGGCAGACCTGAACGAGGCAGACCTGCATGGCGCAGACCTGAGAGATGCCAACCTCTGTGTGGTAGACTTGAGCATGGCAAGCCTGCATGGGGCGATGCTGACCGGGGCAGACCTGAGCGAAGCGACCTGAGTAAAGCCGACCTGAGTGGGTCTGACTTGCGCGGGGCTAACCTCAGCAAGGCAGACCTGAGTGGGGCGAGTCTGAGCGGCACGAATCTGCGCGGGGCAGTGCTAAGAGAGACGAACCTTAAAGGGGCGATTCTGAGCGGAGCGAACCTTCGAGAGGCGAATCTAACAGGCGCAGACCTCCTTGCAGCGAGGTTGGCCAACCTCGTTGGAATCGCTGGCGCCGACTTTACGGGTGTACAAAATCTGTCTGGAGAGGTAAGGGAGTATCTCTGCTCTATTGCTACAGGTACCCATCCAGAGACAGAAAGGGATACGCAGGCTACCCTGAGCTGTGGTGCTCACGGCCTTGTATGACGGACATACTGCCGAAGGAGGAACCACTGTTGCCAAACAAGCTAAGCGGCCATCTGTCCCCAGGACACATAGCTCGCCAAAGTGCGAAACGGCCCTGGGTCACCATCGGCCTATGGGTGCTGACCGTCGTCATCGCTATTGTGCTGGTGGGCAGCTTCTTGGACGATGGCCTGACAACCAAGTTCACCTTTACCAATAGCCCCGAGTCCAAGAAAGGCTTTGATCTGCTGGAGGAGCGGCTTCGCGGCCCCATCGGCACAAAAGAGGTCGTTATTGTACGCTCCGAAGCCTCCACCGTTGATGACCCTGCCTTCCAACAGTTCGTGGTGAGTCTTTTTGGGAAGCTTGTGGCCCTGGGCCCAGAGATCATCAGAGATGGAACGCTAACCAATTATTACCAGGGCAAGGCCGAGTACCTGGTTTCCCAGGACCGCCACACCACCATCATTCCCTTTACTATGGCTGGAGATTTCGATGACGGCAGCGAAAACATTGACCCGGTCATCAGGGCCGTCGAAGGTGCCAAGGGCCAGGAGGGGTTCAAAGTGCTGATTACAGGGCAGTCTACCGTCAACCGGGACTTCCGTGAGGTTGCCGATGAGAACCTTCAAGCCGGCGAGGCCTTTGGCGTACCAATAGCCCTCATCATTCTCGTGCTGGTGTTCGGCGCATTGGTGGCTGCCCTGGTGCCTATCGTGTTGGCAGCCGCTCTATTGTTGTAGCTCTTGGGGCCGCCTCCCTGGTCGGGCAGGCTTTCTCCCTCTCCTTTTTCGTCACCAACATGATCACCATGATCGGCCTGGCCGTCGGTATAGATTACTCCCTCTTCGTCGTTGCCCGCTATCGAGAGGAGCGGGCCCAGGGCCTGGAGAAGCTCGACGCCATCACTGGGGCCGGGGCGACAGCCACCAGGACCGTCTTCTTCAGTGGCATGACGGTGGTCCTGGCCCTCATTGGCATGCTCCTGGTGCCCTCAAACGTCTTTATCGCCCTCGGCATCGGGGCCATCTTCGTGGTCATCGCCGCCGTTCTGGCTTCTATGACTCTTCTGCCCGCTATCCTCAGCCTCTTGGGTGACAAGATTAACAGGCTGTCCGTCCCGTGGGTCGGGAGGGCCCAAGCCAGGTTTGACGAAACCCGGCCTGGTGGTTTCTGGGACTGGCTCGCGCGAGGGGTCATGAGGCAACCCGTGGCCAGCTTGCTGCTGGCGGGAGGACTCCTCATCGCTGCCCTTGTGCCATTCTTCGATATCAATACTGGTGCCTCTGGAGTCAGCAACCTTCCCGAAGGACTTGAGTCCAAAGAGGGATTCCTCATTCTTGACCAGGAGTTCTCGGCAGGAGAGGTCACTCCCGCCGAGATTGTCATAGACGGCGACATAGACTCCCCAGCTATCCAGGCCGGTATCGAGCGCCTGAAGGCGGCCCTGGCAACAGACAGCGCCTTCGGCCTACCACGTCCCCTCGAAGTGAGCAGCGCCCGTGACCTGGCGCTGCTCACGGTGCCGGTAGCTGGCGACGCTGTCAGCAAAGAGACCGAGGATGCCACCAAACGGCTCCGTAGCGGGTATGTCCCTGCCGCCTTCCAGGGCGTTCTGGCTGAGGTAAACGTCACGGGCGAGACCGCATTCAACATGGACTTCTTCAACATGGCTGACAACGCCGCTAAGGTCGTCTTTCCCTTCGTCCTGGGTATAAGCTTCCTTCTGCTGATGCTCGTCTTCCGCTCCATCGTAGTGCCGGTCAAGGCAATCATCCTGAATCTTCTTTCCGTAGGGGCGACCTACGGCCTTCTGGTCCTGGTCTTCCAGAAGGGCGTGTGGAACGAGGCCTTTGGTTTCCAGCAGGCGGACACCATCGAGGCATGGATACCCATATTCCTTTTCGCTGTCCTGTTCGGTCTGTCCATGGACTACCATGTCTTCCTCCTGAGCCGTATACGGGAGCGGTTTGACCAGACCCAGGACAACACTGGCTCAGTGGCTTTCGGCATTCGGTCCACAGGACGGCTCATCACCGGCGCTGCCTTTATCATGGTCTCTGTCTTCTGGGCCTTCGCCGCTGGGGACCTGGTAGGCTTGCAGCAGATGGGCTTCGGCCTGGGCATCGCGGTGCTCATTGATGCTACAATCGTCCGGATTGTGCTGGTACCGTCTGCCATGAAGCTTATGGGCAACTGGAACTGGTATCTGCCTCAGTGGTTAGGCTGGCTGCCGGACCTTAGAGTGGAGGCGAAGCGGGAAGGGGCAGTCCCAGTATCCGGAGATTGATCACTGGGGGTGTGGCTGAAAGTGAGCGCAGTTGTCACCCTTGTATCTCTGTACTATAGAGGGCCACTTCTCGATCAAACCCTTACAGGAGTAGAGTGATGAACGCTTTATCGAATCCTTCGGCCTCGCTCAAGACAGGGAAAGGGCGCATAGCCTTTCTAGGCCCTGTAGGCACCTTTTCCGAAGAGGCTGCCCTGCACTACATTAAAGGACAGGAAACCCGTGGCGATTCCTTTGGCGCCGCTGGGGAAAGGCTGGAGCCTTTCCCCAGCATACCGGCTGTGGCCCTGGCGGTTGCTTCCGGCATCGCCGAGGAAGGAGTGGTGCCCATTGAGAACAGCCTTGAAGGCTCGGTCACCTACACCCTGGACATCCTGATTCAGGAAGACCGGTTGTCTATACGCCGAGAGCTGGTGTTGCCCATAGAGCATTGCCTGCTGGTGAAACCAGATACACGGGCCTCAGATATTCAGACGGTCTACTCCCATCCCCAGGCGCTGGGGCAATGTCGGGACTTCCTGGAGCGTTGCTTCCCCAAGGCCCAGCTTGTGGCATCTCTGAGCACTGTGGCAGCCGTGGAGGACATGAAGCAGAGCCCTACTCCAGCAGCGGCCATCTCTCCCAGGCGCGCGGCGGAGCTACACAGCGTGGAGATTCTCGCCCAGGGGATTCAGGACAACCCCTCTAATGCAACGCGCTTCGTCATCCTGGCTAGCTCCGACCATCCCCTTACGGGCAGGGACAAGACCTCCCTCTGCTTCTCCTTCGCAGAGGACAAGCCCGGCCTTCTCTATAACGTGATGGGAGAGTTCGCTCGAAGAAACATAAACCTGGCTAAGGTAGAGTCGCGCCCCACCAAGCGGTCCCTGGGCCAGTACATCTTCCTCATAGATTGCGAGGGCCACCGCGAAGACGCCATCGTCAAAGAGGCCATAGAGGCCGTGAGAGGGCAGACGTCCATGCTCAAAATCTTCGGCTCCTACCCAAGATGGCGTGAGCCTACAACGTCCTGAGGAACTGCTTCACCTCAGCAAAGGCATAGTTGTCCCAGGGCCAGTAGCCTGCTAAAGCGGCCTCGCCCAACCGAAGGTCCGGTTTGTCTCTCGATGCCAGGAAAGCATGGACCTTCGCTTTCGACAAATTACCTGGCAGCCTGTGAAGCTGGTTACTGACACACAGAAAGTAGCTATCAACGCACAACGCTACTGGATCTCTGGCCACTGAATTCATACAAAGGTCCTCGAGCATTCCCTGGTTCGACCCAGGCGGAAGGATCATAACTACGACCTGTGGACTGGCTCCCACGGGCGACAAAGGTTGTGCTGGAGCTGCCAGACCTGCACTCTCCAACGCATCACGTACACTCTGGAAGGCGCTAGCTGCATCCGTATCCGCATCCCTGACCACGCCCAGTGATGTTATCAGATGGAAGTTGGGCGTGTTTCGCAATGCTTGAAGTCTCACACGGAGGT
>CAYWGG010000185.1:0-5756 GCA_964457285.1 uncultured Dehalococcoidia bacterium | reverse complement strand
ATGGTGGTATCTACTGCCACCATGTACCCACCCTCCAGGGAAGTTAAGTAATCACCCACCGCGACGATGGCCACAGGCTGGTCTCCAGCTACCCGCCTGGCTTCCTTATACAGTTCTGAGCTTGAGTCCGTAAACCGTACGTTCTTAATGTTAAGTTCATCCAGTACCTGGGGTATCATTGGACTAAGAGCGTCTATCTCCACGGCTACCCCAGTCGAAACTACCATGTTGGCAAGGGGCTGGCGCACCTTCACGCCCGCTTTCGAACGAGCGCCCCGGCCCATGCTGGAAATCCTCATAGCTAGCTGTGTGGCATCCATCAGAGGCTGGTCTATCAGCTCTGGAGAAGCCTGGGGGAAATTGGCCAGGTGGACGCTCTCAGGCGCTCCTTGGTCCACGGAGCGCACCAGGTTCTGGTACATTTCCTCGGCCACGAAGGGCATGAAGGGGGCCAGGAGCTTGCAGAGGGTTGTCAGGCAGTTGTAGAGGGTGGCATAGGCGGAAAGCTTGTCCTCGTCGTTTTCGCTTTTCCAGAAGCGGCGGCGGCTGCGGCGCACGTACCAGTTGGACAGCCGGTCCACGAAGCCCTGGAGGCGCCTGCCTGCATCGGTGGGATTGTAGCCTTCAAGCTGCCTGTCCACCTGGGATACCAGGCTATTGAGCTCTGATAGAATCCACCGGTCCAGCTCCCCGGTGGGCACCCAGCCTGTGGGCACCTGGTCCGGGTGGAACTGGTCCACAGCGGCATAGGTAGTGAAAAAGGAGTACACGTTCCACAGGGTCAGGAGAAACCGGCGCACCACCTCATTCACCAGGTCCTGGGAGAAGCGCCGCGACTCTCCTGGGTGAGCGGCGGTGAATAAGTACCATCGGACGGCGTCGGCACCCTGGGCATCCAGCACCGTCCAGGGGTTCACCACGTTCCCCTGGCTCTTGCTCATCTTCCGACCTTGCCCATCCAGGATAAGACCCAGGCATATGACGTTGCGATAGCTGGGTTGGTCTGTGAGGAGGATGGAGAGGGCATGGAGGCTGTAAAACCAGCCCCGGGTCTGGTCTACCGCTTCGCAGATATAGTCGGCCGGGAAGCGTCCGTCGCCTTGCAATCCCCTGACATCATCGGCCGAGGTAACGTGGTATTGAGCGAAGGGCATCGCCCCGGAGTCAAACCAGGCGTCCATAACCTCGGGGATGCGCCGCATCTGGCCGGGGCACTTTGGGCACCGAATGGCGATGTCATCCACGTAGGGCCGGTGCAAGTCCAGAGCATGCCCGGAGCCTGCCCAAGGGCCATCCACCAGGGCTTTGTGCTCAGGGATAGCCATCTCCTTCAGCTCTGCCACGCTGCCAATGCAGTGGTACTCGCCACAGGAGCCACACTGCCACAGGGGCATGGGCGTGCCCCAGTAGCGCTCCCTGGAGATAGCCCAGTCCACGTTATTGGCCAGCCACTCGCCGAAACGGCCCTCCTTGATGTACTCGGGATACCAGTTTATCTCCCTGTTGCCGCTGATAAGCCGCTCTTTGGCCGCGGTGGTGCGAATGTACCAGGAGAGCTTGGCGTAGTACAGCAGGGGAGTGTCGCAGCGCCAGCAGAAGGGATAGGTGTGGTTGTACACGCCCCTTTGGTAGAGGAGACCCCTTTCTCTGAGGTCGGCGATGATGTCCTCATCGGCCTCCTTGACGAACTTGCCAGCGAAGGGGTAGTTGCCTGTGACCATGCCCTGAAGGTCTACGGGCTGAACGAAGGCCAGGCCGTGCTCTCGCCCGGCGTTCAGGTCCTCATCGCCAAAGGCAGGGGCGATATGGACGATGCCGGTGCCCTCCTCGAGGGAGACGAAACTGGTGCCGACCACTCTGGGGTTATACTCACGGGTCGCTTCAAGACTCATCACTCTTCCCACACCAGGGACATCCTGCGTCTCGAAGCGGCGTATATCTACGCCGAAGCTCCGGGGATCGTATAAGCTCTCGTAAGTGAGGCCCACGAGACTGGAGCCTTTGACGGTATCCACCACGTGGTGGGGGCCTTTGATGGTGCGCTCCACCAAGGCGGAGGCCATAATCAGTCGCTCTGGCCCCCTTTCTCCCTCGACCTCGATGATCGAGTAGTCGGCATCCTCGGCCACCGCCAGGGCAGTGTTGCCCGGAAGGGTCCAGGGTGTGGTGGTCCAGGCGAGGAAGTAGGCGGGGATGTTGCCCTCACCCCCTGCCCCTCTCCCACTGGTGGGAGAGGGGTGGCCGAAGGCCGAGGTGAGGGACGTAACGGGAAACTTCACGTACACCGACGGGTCTGGGGTATCCTCCTGATAGCCCAGGGCCACCTCGTGGGAGCTGAGGCTGGTGACGCAGCGAGGGCAGTGGGGCGTGCCCTTTATGTCCTGGTACAGCAGCCCCCTATCCCAGAGCTGGCGGAGAATCCACCAGCCCGTCTCTATGTAGTCGTTCTCCAGGGTGATGTAAGGGTGCTCCATGTCCACCCAGAAGCCAATGCGGTCCGTCATGCTCTCCCACTCCTTCACGTAGCGGAAGACGCTCTCCCTGCACTCCTGGTTAAACTTCTCGATGCCATACTCCTCGATGTCCCTCTTGGACCTGAGGCCCAGCGCCTTCTCCACCTCCAGCTCTACGGGCAGCCCATGAGTATCCCAGCCGCCTTTTCGCAGACATCGGTAGCCTTTCATGGTCTTGTAGCGGCAGATGATGTCCTTGAACACCCGGGCCAGCACGTGGTGAATCCCTGGGTTGCCGTTGGCCGTGGGGGGGCCTTCATAGAGCATGAAAAGGGGCTTCCCCTCTCGCTCCGCTTCTGTGCGGTGGAATATATCCCTGTCCTTCCAGAGCTGGAGGATGCCCTTCTCCATCTCAGGGAAATTAGCTCTGCTGGATACTGGTCTGAACGTAGCCACAGCAACACCTCTACAAAGTCTTGGAAGAAAAATGCGGATCAGGTCTCCGTATCATGAAGCCTATTTAGTATACGTACTCCTGTCAAGCATGGAGAATTTTAGGACCCTCCGCTCTAAACCCTCAAGGATACCTCCCCAGAAGAAAGTCCATCATTCGCAAGACTTGGTCTAGCTGGGGTTGTGAGATTCGACCCGCCAGTCTCACGAGGCGCCTCTTGTCAATGGCCCGTAGCTGAAAGACCAGCAAAACTGAGGGCAAAGTCAGACCGTTTTGATCATCGGGAGCAATTTGGATAGTACCAGGGAACCGTGCAGCTCTTAGGTTCGATGTGAAAGGAACGACCAAAACAGTAGGTAGTGACTGAAGAGAACTACCACCCCGAACGACTAGAGCTGGACGCTGGCCAATTTCTTCCCTTCCCTCACTGACAGGAAAAGTTACCCAATAAATCTCTCCCTGGCTCAGGTTCACAGGCTATGCTCGAATGAGTCTAAAGCCTCATCACTTAAGGAGTCCCATCCCGTCAGTTCTTCCTTCAGTTCTAAGTCAGCTCTCAAATCAGCAAATAATCGGCTGAGCAATTCCATGCGCTCATTCAGAGGAAGGGTTTGAATCTTTTGGTAAAGATCTTCTAATTGAGTAGACATGGATCAATCTCAGTAAAAGTTATGCAGATAAGTCCCCTTCACTATGAAGCCTATCTAAACACACATCGAGTGTCAATAGCTCAGCTACTTCTTCAGCAACAAGAAGAACTCTCGGTTGCCAGCATCCCCCAGGATAGGAGATGGAGTGAGGTTGCGCAGCCGTAGGGGCACAATATGTTGCGCCCCTACCACCCACAGGATAACCCTGGCCAGCACCCTGGCGTGTACCTGGGGGTCTTTTATCACTCCGCCTCTGCCCACCTCCGCGCGCCTGGCCTCGTACTGGGGCTTGACCAGAACAATGATAGCGCCACCATCCTTCACGTGCTGCGCCACCGACGGGATGACCCTCGTGGTAGATATGAAGGACACATCAACGGTGGCAAGGTCAACTTTTAGCTCGCTCTCCACTGGTGGGAGGCAGCTAGACAGCCTCCTCCCCCCTTTGTGGGGGAGGAGTGAGGTGGGGGGGAGAGAATCACCCCCATCCCGACCTTCCCCCATCAAGGGGGAAGGAGACTCTCCCATTGAGGGAGAGGGGACTTGCTGGTGAGTGGAATAAGGCCCTTGGGGCAAAGAGAAGGGATAGCGGGCATTCACCCCCTCTATCACCGTGACCCTCGGGTCCTGCCGCAGGCGGTAGTCTAGTTGGCCGTGGCCCACATCCAGGGCGATTACCCTTCGAGCGCCACGCTGGAGCAGGCAATCTGTAAACCCTCCGGTGGAAGCTCCCACGTCCAGGGCAACTTTTCCAGACACATCCAGTCCGAAGTAGTCCAGGGCATGGGCTAGCTTTATCCCTCCTCGGCCGACATAGGGCAGCCTACCTGTGACCTCAAGGGGAGCGTCGCTGGCTATAAGAGTGCCGGGCTTCAGCACCTTCTCGGTCGGAGAGCGCACCAACCCTTCCATGATGAGGACCTGGGCCTTCTCGCGACTCTCCGCCAGTCCCCTCTCCACGAGAAGAAGGTCTGCCCGCTTTTTGCTCACTTTCTTGGAAAGCTTTCTATCCATTGGCTATGCGCGTCTCTGTTTCTACCGATCCATGAATCAACGGCTAATGCATTGGAGACTGCCTGGTTGGTGCCTCAAAGTCCTCCTATCCCCCCTTTGCTAAAGGGAGGTTGGGGGGATTTCTGAGCTCTTGACACTGGACTTATCATTGTAATCATAGCTCATACGGAGGTCAAAGATGTCGCTAGAGAAAGAGGGCCTCTCCCTTTTCGAGGCTGCCAGAGCTATGGGAGTGTCCTTCAGCCAGGAGGTGGTGCCCCAGGGCAAATACGTTATCGCCAATGGCCTCAAGTTTCACTACCTGGACTGGGGGACTGAGGGCAAGCAACCCATCCTTTTCCTGCACGGGGCCTTGCAGCAGGGCCATAGCTGGGACTTCGTGGCGTTGCCTCTATGCATAGATTACCATGTGCTGGCCCTGGATGCCCGCGGCCACGGGGAAAGCCAGTGGGCCTCTGATAGTGACTACTCTCTGGAGGCCCACCAGCGAGACCTGGATGGCTTCGTAGAAGCCCTGGGGCTGGAGCAGTTCATCCTTGTAGGCCACTCTATGGGAGGCAGGAACGGCTATGTCTTCACAGCTCGCCACCCCGAAAAGGTAAAAGCCCTTGTGATTGTGGACACGGGGCCCCAGATGAGGTCTCAAGGGGAAACTCGAATTCGCCAGTTCCGTGAGCTGCCCGACGAGCTGGACTCCTACCAGGAGTTCGCCACGCGCGTTCAGGAGTACACAGGCCGTTCGCGGGAACAAGTATTGGGGGCCTTGAAGCACAGCATTCGGCAGCGTCCCGATGGCAAATGGACCTGGAAGTACGATAGACTGTTGCGCACACCAGGCTTCCGACCAGGAAGCTGGCCTCCGGAGAGGTTGTGGGAGTGCCTGACAAACATCCACTGCCCTACCCTCATTATCAGGGGCAGCCAGAGCGATATTTTCGCCCCTGAAGTAATGGAGAGGATGCTCCAGGTTATGCCACAGAGCACCTCTGCCGTGGTGCCAAGGGCAGGACATCTGGTGGCAGGAGACAACCCCGCCGGTTTCATGAAGGCCCTTCGGCCTCTACTTGATAGAATATAGGGACAGGAGACAACGAAGCGACCTCCGGAAGCAGGGCCTTTCGATTCTCCAGGGTGTTCAAGTAGTTGTCATTGCGAGCGAAGCGAAGCAATCTCTTCCTCTGCCTG
>CAYWGG010000184.1:0-5759 GCA_964457285.1 uncultured Dehalococcoidia bacterium | reverse complement strand
TAAGCGCTGAAGGCATCTAAGCGCGAAGCATCCCCCAAGATGAGGCCTCCCTTCCTCTGCCTGGCAGAGGAGTAAGACCGCAGAGAGACTATCTGCTTGATAGGCCGGAGGTGTAAGGAGGGCAACCTCTTCAGCCTACCGGTACTAATCGGTCGAGGGCTTGACCCACGCTAGGAGCTCCAAACTTCGGTTAGGATACGACTTCTTGTTCTCGGAGAAAGCGTCGCGGGGTGGAGCAGTGGCAGCTCGTCGGGCTCATAACCCGAAGGCCGTTGGTTCGAGTCCAACCCCCGCTACCAAAAACTGAATCTAAAACGAGGCCCCTGGAACAGTCCAGGGGCCTCTAATTTAGTGTTTTGATTTAGAGGAGGCCCTGGTTATGCTCTATGAGGCTAAGGTATAGGAGGTGGTTGAAAAAGAGGTGCCAGAGCTGACTCGACTCCTTGAGCCTCTGGTACCACCCGAGGAACCTGTCTGATTACCTTCCCAGCACGATCAGGACCTCGTTGAAGGCGCTTTGAGAACCTCCAGGTGTTGTGCCTCCTGCCAGAACATAGATGCGGTTGCCCAGGGCTACCGCTCCCAGGCCATGCCTGGCCGTGGGCAATGGCGCCACGGCTTCCCATGTATTGGTGCCGGGGTCGTATCTCTCGTTGGCATCAAAGGTGCCCTCCATAGCCTCGCCGCCGAAGACGTAAATCTTCCCATCTACTACCGCGGAAGCAGTGCCGCTCCTGGGCGTGGGGAGGGGGGCCTTCCTGGACCAGGTATCGGCCCTGGAGTCATAGGCCTCGTTGACATTCAGGTTTCTAGCGAAGCTGCCCAGCCGACCGCCCGTGACGTAGATTTCGCCTTCTACCACCGAGACGGCTATGTGGTCTCTTGGAGTGGGCATGGGCGACCGGGAACGCCAGGTATCGGTAGCAGAGTCGTATTCTTCGGCAGTACCCTCGTCACCTTGGGCGGCTCGTCCTCCGATGGCGTAAATTCTGCCACCGAACACGGCAGCCCCTAATGCGCCTCTGGGGGTGGGAAGGTCTGCCTTCCGGGTCCAGGTATCGGCGCCAGGGTCATAAGCCCAGACCGTCTTCACCGGCCGGAAAGTACCATCGAAACCACCGATGAGGTAGATTTTCCCTTCTAAGGCCACCGCCGCAGCATGGTCCACTCCCTGGGGTATCGGCGCTCGCCGCCGCCAGGTGTTAGTGGTAGGGTCATACTCCTCGTTGGCCGTGGCACCGGAGCCAAAACCTCCAAGCACGTAAATCCTGCCACCAAGCTCTGCAACCGCCACCTCGCTCCGGGCCGTAGGCACAGGAGCTAGCCTGGACCACAAGCCTTCCAGTGGCCGACTTTCCAGGGGCTCCTGCCGCTGAGCCTGGGTGCAAAGGACTGCCTGGGAACGGGCAACTCGATAGTCGAACTCATCCCCCTTATGGGACAGGATGACCCAGGCGCCAGGAGTCAGCACCTGAAGGTAAGACATCCCTGGCTCCGGGCATCCGAGGCTGGAGTCCCTCCAGGTCACCTCCTCAGCTCTGACAATCTGAATAAGGCTTGGGTCCAGCCTCAACCGACCAGATAGGTCTTCCAGGGCCGCTTTGACCCCCGCGTTGGTGAGGCCCGGGAGTTCGGCCACCGATAGGGTAGAGGCTGCAAGAGGGGCAGCGGGCGTTAGTGTAGCTCTGGCGGCGGTTGTAGGTCCAGGCGTACTTGTGGACGTGGGTGAAGGTGCAGGTATTGCCCTCGGTGTAGAAGTAGGCGTCGGCGCAGGTGTGGATGTGGCTGTGGGCACGCGAACCGGCGTTCCTACTGGCGCAAGAGTAAATGCGGGAGTGAGTCCCTGGACGCCTGCTGGCGTCGGTGTGGGTGTGGAAGTTGCCTTAGGCACCGCGGTGGGTGTTCCTGTCGGTGCAGAGACAGATGTCGGAGTAGGAACAGGCGTGAACGTGGCTGTGGGGGTGGGGATGGAGGTGGGCGTTGGCGCAGGCTGCCCACACGCTGCCAGGAAGGTGGCGCTCAGACAACCAGCCACGATAGCAGACAGAATCAGTGATGCTCTCATAGCCACTTTGACGCCTCACCCTGAAAGGGCCAGGATATGCCCTACCCTCCAGGATGAGGCGGCTGGTTGGGTCCACTCGACTTAATCAGTGGTTAAACTGCGGACGCGACTGCCTGGATAGGAGACAGTCATGCCTTGACCTACTCGTAGGGCTGAAGTTTGATCTCGTGCAAAGCCGGTATAACCTCTTTGCCCAGAAGCTCGATGGAGCGCATCACATCCTCGTGGGCCATATCGCCCTCGTTGCCGTAGATGTGGAGGTAGCCAGGGTTAAGGCGCTCTATAATCATCGTCAGCTTCCTGATGACGGTCTCCGGGCTCCCTATTATAAGGTTATTGACCTCCTGAAGCTGCTCATAGGTCATCCTCCGCCCAAAACCCACCCCAGCCCCTGGCAGAGTACGCTGTATTGCCACCGCCTCGCGAGACTGGTATCCAGGTGGGTCGTTGTGCTCCCTGGGCCCCTTGTTGCGGTGAATCTCAGTCCACATGAAGGTGCGCCCAATCTCCTGAGCCTTCTCGTCGGTATCGGCCACCAGCACCTTGAGAAGATACCCGAAGTGCTCTGGCCCAGGCTTGAAGCCAACCTCCCTGGCCGTGTCTATATATACCTTCCTCAATCGCTCCGTGTGGCCCAGCAAAGACCCCAGGTTCATGTAAGGGTGCTGGTGTCTAGCCGCCCATACCACGCTCTCAGGGCTCGAAAACCCCGGGAACCAGACCTCTGGATGAGGCTTTTGCATGGGCAGCACCCAGGGGTTCACTGCCCTGTAATGGTAATACTTCCCCTCATAGCGGAAGGGGCCTGGGGTCGTCCAGCACTTGATGATGAGGTCATGGGCCTCCTGGAACCGCTCCCGGTTCTCGGCGGGGTCAATCCCCCCCTGGATGCTCTCCACGGCGGTCCCACGCACAAACCCGGAGATTATCCTTCCACCAGAATAGCAGTCCAGCATGGCTATCTCTTCCGCCATCCTCACGGGGTCGTTGATGGCGATGACATTCCCCAGGATCGCTATCCTGGCCTTCCTGGTGACCTTGCAGATGACGGCGGCGTCCAGGTTCACCGAGGGCTTCATGCACCAGTAGGAAGCGTGGTGCTCGTTGCTCATGATGCCGTCGAAGCCCACCTCATCGGCGTGGGCGTACTGCTCGTGGTACTGGTTGTACAGTTCATGGGCCTTCACGGGGTCGAAATGGCTGTTGGGGAAGCCCAGACGTCCCGAATCGTACTTTTCAACCTCTTCTTCGGTGACGTGACCGTAGGGTTGTTCCGAGAACCAGTAGATTTCTATTTTATCTTTCACAGATCCTCCTCATCGTAATTTAGCATAGTATAGCATCAGCAATGAGCTGCCGCTACCAACCCTATTGCCCATCTGGGGCGCGGACCTTGTAGTAGAGCTTGGGCTCAGTGCCCTCGAACACGTTCTTCAAGCGGGGGGCGTGTCGTATGAACACCAGGGTCGCCAGGGCGTCCGTGAAGGGGGCTACGTCGGGATAGATGAAGTGGGAGGCAATGGCGGCGACCACCGTACCCAAGATTTGCCCCAACACCATCAGTCGCGTAGCGGCCACAGTGAGGATGAAAGCCCCGACCC
Organism: uncultured Dehalococcoidia bacterium; assembly: GCA_964457285.1. Lineage (GTDB taxonomy): Bacteria > Chloroflexota > Dehalococcoidia > Lucifugimonadales > JAGWBF01 > CAYWGG01. The sequence goes on along the minus strand of CAYWGG010000184.1, from coordinate 2,093 downwards.
AGACGGGGGCCAGTAGAGGGGCAAAGTAGAGAAGGAACGGAGTCGAAGTCGCGATGCCCTTGCCACCTTTGAACTTGAGAAACACGGAGTAGTTATGGCCCACCACTGCCAGGATGCCACCGATGGCAGGGCCTAGCTGGGGGTCCAGCTCGAAAGCCTGAGCCATGAACTTTCCCAGAAAGAGCGCCGCTGCCCCCTTCAGCATATCTCCTGCCAGCACCAGGAGGGTCAGGAGCTTGGAGTTGGTGGCCCGGTGGGTGTTCATGGCCCCTACGTTGCCGGTGCCATACTCCAGGATGTTCTTTCCAGTAAAATACCTGACAACCAGGTAAGCTGTGGGGAAAGACCCTAGAACATACCCGGCAATGGCTACTGCGATATATCCACCGACTTCGCCGTACATGAGCCTCTCTGTCAGCTGTAGGAGCACGGCATGCTTTGCCCCTACAGCTAAGGCAGCACTTCGATGCCTCGTTTCCCATCCGCCAGCCCTTCTTCTGGAAGGGCCAGCACCTCACCGATTATCTCGGCGCCCTCAACGCCAGCGGCTTCCAGCGCCTCCAGCAAGGGCACTGTCCTTTCCTCGGGCACCGATATGAGGAGGCCGCCGGAGGTCTGGGCATCGCAGAGGAGCAGCCGGGCTTCCTCGGATATGGCGTCATGCCACTGCACATGCTTGCTCAGACTCTTGAGATTGCGGTGAGTCCCCCCTGGAGCTATACCCTCCTCGATAAGCTCCCAGGCACCCGGTATCACTGGCACTCTCGATAGCTGGAGTGTGGCCCTGGTGCCACTGCCCTGCATCATACCCTTCAGGTGGCCGATGAGGCCAAAGCCTGTAACATCGGTGCCGGCGTTCACTCCCACCTTGACCATCGCCTCCGAGGCGGCCCGGTTCAGCATGCTCATTATGGACACAGTTCGCTCCAGCACCTCCGGCTTCACCACACCCTGTTTGCCTGCTGTGGTGATTATGCCTGTGCCCAGGGGCTTGGTCAATACCAGCCTATCCCCCGGCCTGGCCCCTGCGTTGGTGACCTGCTTGCCCGGCTCCACCAGCCCCACCACCGCCAGTCCATACTTGGGCTCCTGGTCGTCCACGGTATGCCCACCGACGATGAGGCAACCCGCCTCCTGGGCCTTGGCGTAGCCTCCCCTCAATATCTCGCCGAGAAGCTCTTTGGGGAGGTCTACGGGGAATCCCACGATATTCAGTCCGAGGAGGGGCCTGCCTCCCATAGCGTATATATCGCTGAGGGAGTTGGCGACGGCGATGGCCCCATAGCTGAAGGGATCATCCACGATGGGCGGGAAGAAGTCCACCGTCAGCACCAGGGCGGTGTTGTCCCCAAGGCGGTAAACCGCCGCGTCATCCCCCGTTTCCGCGCCCACCAGGAGGTTGGCATCTTTTATAACAGGCACATAGCTCAGGACCTGCACGAGGTCCTCAGGGCTGAACTTGGCAGCTCAACCAGCGCAGTGGGCCAGGCTAGTCAACCTGATCTGCTCCATCTGTATAACCTTTCCTTTATTCTGCATTACAGAATTCATTATAGCACGATGGATCGGCTTCAAGCCTATCTACGAAATGTGGGGGCCTTCATGGCTCACTGTCTATCAGTAGTTCCTGAATGGGACATCCAAGCCCATTGGCGATAGCGGACAGAGTATCGTATCGAGGTGATTGTTCACCATTCTCGATTCGTACTAGTGTAACTCGTCCGATACCAGCAGCGGTTGCCAGAGCGTCTTGCGTCATGCCAACTTTCTCCCTGGCCCGTCGGGTTCGTTGTCCTAGAGCCTTTCTTCCAAGAGCTCCTATCGCTTCTACTTTCGAACGGTAAGTGGCGTCACAATAATGTCTAGCGAAATCCCAAGGGATCTCTACGCCCTCGCCGCTACGTGTTCGTATTATGATTTCGTATGGATTAGGCAGGCTAAGGCTGGCAATGTTGTCTAGCTCTTTCACCCCTGGAATATCAGCGAATGGCACAATACCATTACGCCCGTCTGCAAAAGTTAGTCGTATACCCTCATGATCAGCCATTACATACGTCATCATGCGATCTGCATTTTCAACATATACAGCAAGC
>CAYWGG010000183.1:3576-5784 GCA_964457285.1 uncultured Dehalococcoidia bacterium | reverse complement strand
TACAGAAGATAATCGAGCTGGACTATAGAGCTTATCGCCAGAACCAACCGTCAATACGCCAGATCATTAATAAGGTTGCTGCGTTAGCCTCTGAGATCACCGAGGGCTTCCCCATCGAGTTCCTGGGTGTGGGTGAGGACACGAAGGGACTCTTCCCCCAGTTCCGGACGCCGGATGGGGACATACCCCTTAACGTCCTGAGCCAGGGGACCCAGTCCATCATCCAGTGGCTTGCCCACCTGCTCATCGGCTATGCCGAGTACTATGACTATCCTCCAGACCTGGAAGATAAGCAGGGCATCCTGATCATAGATGAGATAGACGCTCACCTGCATCCCTCGTGGCAGCGGCGCATCATCCCCACCCTGACCAAGCACTTCCCCAATCTGCAAATCTTCTGCTCTACTCACTCACCCCTGATGCTGGCGGGACTCAAGGCAGGCCAGGTGCAGTTGCTCAAGCGAGACGACAAGGGCAAAGTTAACGTCTCTCGCAACGAGACCGACATCGTCGGCTGGTCAGCGGATGAAATCCTCCGCAGCTTCCTGGGTGTGCCCAGCCCGACAGACCTGTACACTGTCAAGCACCTCGACCGGCTCCAGGAACTTCAACTCAGGGAGAACCTTTCGGAAGAAGAAGCCAAGGAGTTAGAGCAACTCAGTCACACAATAAACCAGGATTTGCTGGGAGGGCCTATCGCCAGCCAGGTGGAACGCCTGGCCGATCTGCTAAAGCAAGCCAGAGCCGAATTCGCTGCGAGACCTAAACCGACTCCTTCTACCAGGGCCAGCACCACCCGAAGGCGAAGGAAACTCTCAGAATAATGCACTGGGTAGACCGTAGCCCCGAGCCGGATGGACTAGGGGCAGTTCGTTCTCGCTATATATTGAGATGGGTCGAGTACTACCCCAACAGGACAGGAGTAAGGCCCAGCGATTCCCATTGGCGCAGATTTCACGATGACTTGAGCAAGGTCTTTTCCGGACTTTGCGCCTACTGCGAGGAATCGGATGAAGGAGAGGTGGACCATTTTCACCCCAAGAGCAAGTTTCCACAAATGGTCTATGATTGGTCGAACTGGGTATTCGCCTGCCATAGCTGTAACCTTGCAAAAGGGGAGAAGTGGCCGCCAGGCGGTTATGTTGATCCATGCTCCAGGTCGAGGCCAGCTCGACCAGAGAACTTCTTCGATTTCAATACGGTGACAGGGTACATAATTCCTAAAGCTGGCTTGAGTCCAGCGCGTCGTAAGAAGGCGATGCAGATGATCGGCGACCTACGGCTTAACGCGCACCATCATCTGAGAACTAGACGTGCATGGGTACGTGCGGTTTCGGAAAGTCTGTCGGACGATCTAGACATCAATAACCCCAGTGAACGAGACTTCCTGGATTTTGTTACTGACAGAAGTACGCCGCTGTCAAGTATTACACGAGCGATGCTGGCTCAACGAGGTCACTTCACTGTTAGATAGGTCTTGAACTGTACTGCCCTCGTTGACTACACTACCTGGTCAGACTAAAATAACCCCAATCTGGATAGAAAAGAACACTGAAGGATAATGGACATGGCGCTGGAAGTTATGGGGGACATCCCCAAGGCGTATAACGCTGCTGATGTTGAGGAGCGTATCTACAACTTCTGGATGGAGAAGGGCTACTTTGTTCCAAAGATTGACCCCCAGAAGCAGCCTTTCGTAATCATCCAACCGCCGCCCAACGTGACGGGAGAGTTGCATCTGGGACATGCCTGCAGAGCCACTGTAGAGGATGCCCTATGCCGTTGGCACCGCATGCTGGGGGAGCCCACTTTATGGCTGCCAGGGAAGGACCACGCCGGGATAGCCACCCAGTGGGTGGTGGAGCAGCAGCTTGCCAGGGAGGGCACCAGCCGTCAGGAGCTTGGCCGCGAGAGGTTCCTGGAGAGGGTGTGGGAATGGGTCAGGAAATATGGAAACACCATTGACGAGCAGCACAAACGCCTTGGCGCCTCCTGCGACTGGTCTCGTCTTCGCTTTACCCTGGACCCAGGCCCCGGCAAGGCGGTGCGCACCACCTTCGTCAACCTCTACAAGAAGGGCCTCATATACAGGGGAGAGCGCATCATCAACTGGTGTCCCCGTTGTTCCACGGCCCTCTCCGACCTGGAGGTGGAACATGAGGAACTGGAGGGCATGCTGTACTATGTACGCTATCCCCTGGCCGAATC
>CAYWGG010000183.1:0-3476 GCA_964457285.1 uncultured Dehalococcoidia bacterium | reverse complement strand
ACGGGCGTGGCCGTCCACCCCGACGACCCCCGCTTCCAGCCTCTGGTAGGACGACAGGTAGTGCTGCCCATCATCGGCCGGGTGATACCCATTGTAGCCGACCGTGCAATTGACCCTCAGTTCGGCACCGGCGCTCTCAAAGTAACCCCCGGCCATGACCCCACGGACTTCGACATCGGCCAGCGCCACAGCCTGCCGGTGGTCACGGTCATCGGCCCAGATGGCAGTATGACCGCAGAGGCCGGGCCCTACCAGGGCCAGGAGCGGTTCCAGTGCCGCGAGGGCGTAGTGAGGCAGCTAGAGGGGGAGGGCCTGCTGGAGAAGATAGAGCCCTACCGCCACTCTGTGGGCCACTGCCAGAGGTGCAAGACGGTGGTGGAGCCCCTGGTGAGTGTGCAATGGTTTATGAATGTGGGTCGTCACGACGCCCCCGACTCTATCGCGGGGCGGGCTTACAGGGCCGTCACCGAGGGTCGCATCCGCATCGTCCCCGAGAGGTTCACCCGCGTATACCTCAACTGGTTGGAGAACATCCGGGACTGGTGCATCAGCCGTCAGCTATGGTGGGGCCACCGCATCCCGGTATGGTACTGCCAGGACTGCCAGGGCCAGACGGTAGAAGTGGAGGACCCGACCCATTGCGCCCACTGCCGTTCCGATCGCATCTGGCAGGACGAGGATGTACTTGATACCTGGTTCAGCTCGGGCCTGTGGACCCACTCCACCCTGGGCTGGCCTGAGGATACCGATGACCTGCGCTATTTTTACCCCAAACCAGGTTATGATCCCTCCACCGAGAAGATCAACGACGACTTCGTGTATGACCACTTCGTCATGGAGACAGGCTACGACATACTCTTCTTCTGGGTAGCCCGCATGATAATGATGGGTCTGGAGAACACAGGGCGCGAGCCCTTCCACACCGTCTTCCTCAACGGCCTGATCCGGGATACTCAGGGGGTGAAGATGAGCAAGACCAGGGGCAACGTCCTCGACCCTCTCCAGCTTATCCAGCAGTTCGGCACCGATGCTCTGCGTTTCGCTCTGACCACCGGCACCGCCCCCGGCAACGACCTACGCCTCGGAGAGTCCAAGCTGGAGTCTAGCCGCAACTTCGCCAACAAGCTATGGAACGCCGCCCGCTTCGTCATGACCAGCCTGGAGGGCGCGGATCCCCCCACTTTGGCGGGATGGTACGACCTGCCTCAGCCCAGGCACCGGCAGGACAGGTGGATTCTTCACCGTCTGAACCTGGTCATTAGCTCGGTCAACAGCTACCTCAAGGAGTACGAGCTTGGCGAAGCCCAAAAGGCCATTTATGAATTCCTGTGGGGAGATTTCTGCGACTGGTACATCGAGATGGCAAAAGTGCGGCTGCGGGTGGGGGACACGACTCCTTTGAGGGTGCTGGCTCACGTGCTGGAGCGCACTCTTCGCCTTCTTCATCCCTTCATGCCCTTCATTACTGAGGAAACCTGGCAGAACCTGCTCCACCGCCTGCCGCGGGTGGGAGACCTGCCTGACTCCGTCATGGTGGCTCCATATCCTGCCTCTGAACCAGACCGCATTGACCACCGGGCCGAGCAGGAGATGCAGGCCATCATTCTCATGGTACGAGCCATCAGGAACGCCCGCGCCCAGCTACGCATCCCTTCAGGCCAACGCCTGGAAGCTATAGTGGATGCTGACCCTTCGACTTCGCTCAGGTCGGGCGGGCTGAAGGAGGCTGTGGAGGAGGAGGCCCCGGCCATCTGCGCCCTGGCCCGGGTAGAGCCCCTGCGAATATTAGATGGCTCAAGAGACCGTCCATCGGCCGGTCAGGCCATCACACTGGTGGTGGAGCCCTCGCCAAGCTCAGGGCAAGCTCCGCTGGTGGTGACGCTGCCCCTATCGGGTGTGGTGGACATCTATGCCGAGAGGGCCCGCCTGGGCAAAGAGCTTGAGGACTGCACTGCCAGCCTGGAGCGAGTCCAGGGACTTCTGTCCAACGCCAACTTTAGCTCCAGGGCTCCAGAGGAAGTGGTGGAGCGAGAGCAGGAACGACTCAAATCCCTTCAGGAGCGACAGGAGCGGCTGAAAGAGACTCTTGCTCAGCTACCATCGTAACTCTTCTGCACATTGGGGAAGGTGTCAGAAGCCCGCAGGCTGTTGAGCGTCGCCAGGGCCTTTCTGGTGTCGCTGGCGACCCTGGCCGGGTCCCAGATTTTGAGCCTCCTCTTGAAAAGCCAGTAGGTGAACTCCTTTATCTCCGTGAGGCTAAGGGACTCTTTTCCAGAGTTGCCTTTCTCCTTGAGGAAGTCCTTCAGCAGGTTGGTGCGGGTGTCCTGGTAAATCCTCACGAAGGCCTCCTCTACCAGGTCCTCACTGTCTGGGAAGCCCCTGGCGCGGTGTTGCTTGCGCACCTCCTCTTCCACCGCCAGTTGAAGGGCCTCCTCCACTACCACACCATACCAGTAGTTCAGAACGGCCGTGTGTTTATTGAATCCTATCAACTCACGGAAGTCACTGGCGCTGACGTTGTCCGGCAGCCTGCCATAGAAGAGCAGTTGTTCCTTATCTTCCACCGAAACCGTCCCATCCAGCTCACCACACAGGCGCTCTGCCAGCAGGAGCCAGTCGAGGGCCTCACCCTGGACCAAATAGCAGTAGTGACGGCCCTGGTGCTCCTCCTGGGGCAGGGTCCACATGCCCACGGCCTCCAGAAGGGCCAGGTGCCATTTCTTGCCAGACCGCACCGCCTCCTTCAGGCGCCGGACGGCCTCAGGCTCCTCCTTCGCCAGTTCACGGGGTGCATCAATCGGGGAGTTCATTCTTGAGCCTCTCGTGAGCCGTCACCTTCCCTGTAGTGACGAACTCACGGATTTTGCTGCTGATAGCATCACCAACGCCAGGAATACCCTTTAGCTCCATGCCATCCTGGACGGCCTGCTCCAGGGAGAAGGGAAGCTGCCCAATGGTCCGGGCTGCCCGCTGGTAGGCGCGTATCTTAAAAATGTTATCTCCTCTTGCCTTCAGAAGCGAAGCCATGCTCTCGAAAAGCTCGGCTATTTCCTGGTTGGTGGTTGGCATAATGAGATGTTCCTATCTGTAAACCAGATATTGAGCTTGTGCCATAATCTACGTGTTTACTCCATGACACCGCTTATACTTCTTGCCGCTGCCGCAGGGGCAGGGCTCGTTACGGCCTACCTTGCGCGCTCCGACGGCAACGGCCTCCTTCTGCCGACCCGAGGCTGCCGCCATGGGGCTAGCCCTGGGCCTGGAATCTGTTCTGCCTGGCTGTCGAGCAGGGGCCAGGGCTACCTGGTAAATGCTATGGACTATGTCGCGCTGGATGCGTTCCAAGAGGGCCTGGAACATACGGCTACCCTCGGTCTTATACGCGACCAGAGGGTCTCTCTGGCCGTAGGCGTGCAGGCCAATTCCCTGCCGCAGGTTATCCATAGCCGTCAGATGATGTATCCAGTGGACATCCA
>CAYWGG010000182.1:2280-5806 GCA_964457285.1 uncultured Dehalococcoidia bacterium | reverse complement strand
CCATTGGGAGAGGGGCCGGGGGTGAGGGCTATACCACACGAAAGACCGAAGAGCCAAATTTAATGGAGGTGTATCGTGCTGTTCCCCTCGGAGTCTCAGGATAGACTCCTGGCTAACTTGAACAACGGGAAGCCCTCCCTTTGCGCCTACGTCTTCAGCCATCCCAACCTGGTGGAGGTGGCGGGCCTGGCGGGGTTCGACTGCTTCATGGCTGACATGATGTTTACGGCCCACGACTGGGACCAGATAGCCCACCTGGTCAGGGCCGCTCGGGGCACGGGCATCTCCCCCATGATACGAGTCCAGGCATACCCCTGGGCCCAGGGGATTGATCGGCGCACCGTCTCCGATGCCGCCCGCGCCCTGGCCCTGGGCGCTACTGCGGTGACAGTATCCATCTCATCCAGGGAAGAAGTAGAGGAGCTGCTGAGGCTGAGGAGCGACTGGCACCGACTGATCCACCTGCGCCGCTTCGCTTCGGCGGAGGACTTCCCGGAGTACGCGCAGCGAGTACAGGAGGGTACTCTCATCGTCCCGACGATAGAGAGCGAGGGCGGTCTGAGAGACCTCGACGATATTCTCTCTCTGGAAGGAGTCAAGTTAGTATGGCTGGCAGCGGGGGACCTGAGCAAGATACTGGGCGTGCCTTTCAAATACGAGCACCCCAGGATGCTAGAGCTGATTGAGCGTGCCGTCCGTGTGGGTGAACGTCACGGCGCTGGGGTGATGTACAACCTGGGGCTGGACTCACCGGACTTTGACTCCCTGGCTGCCTCGGCGCGCCGCTTCTTTGACCTGGGCGTCCGGGTCGTTGGCGTCGGGGCTATGGAGTGGCACCTTCAGATGGCCCTGGAGCAGATAAGGAAGAGGGCCCTGGACTGAGACGTCACGGAACAAAGGCTGTAACCGCTACGGGCGATCCTGAGCCACCGCGCAGGCGCAGGATGCCAATTACCAGCGTGGTGCCGGTAGGCGGCAACTGGTCCAGATTGGTGAGGTTCTCCAGAACGATGCGGGGTTGTTCGAGGACCCTGGCGCTGACGGCAAAGGTCTTATCCCGTCCTGGGTCTACGCCGTGAGCATCGGTCCCCAGCCCAGCAATTCGACGCTTGTCCAGCAGGAGTTGGGTAGTATCGCCGCTAAAGCCAGGAAAATGCAGGTTGCCAGAAGCATCGCGGTTGAGAAAAGCATCGGGGTCCTCCCACTTCCCCTGCCAGCCAGTGTACAGTAGCACCACGCTGCCTCTCGCAATCTGGCTGTGTCGCTTCTCCCACGCTAACACATCTTCCCAGATGAGGGCATAGTCAGGGTTGGCAGCAGTCCTGTCGCAGATATTGATCACCACTGCGGGCGCCACCAGCGCCTCGGCTGGATATGCGTCAATCCCCGCTCCATCTGGGTGAAAGCTGTTAGGTGCGTTCATGTGGGTGGCGCTGTGCTCACCCATAGAGAAACGCCGCAGGTAAAAGCCATCCCTCGGTATCTCAGCCACGGGATGAAACTCCACCGGCGGGTCCCCTGGCCAAAGCGGGATGTCGGGGGTAATCGCATGACTCAGGCTCACAACCCGGGAGTAGGTAATGGTCTTGTCATTTGGCATCTGCTCCCCCTGCTGGCCGAGCATGTGGTGGCCGGCCGGACGGCTGCCAGACCAGGGACGTCAGCGCTAGTATGGGCAGAATCAGCAGCAGGCCGGCCAGAGCGTTGGCTGAGATCGCCCACTGTGTGTCGTAGGCAGCAGCTACCGCTCCAATCTCCAGAGTCCCCAGGGGAGTCCCAGTGCCGATGCAGATGCTGAGGACTCCCATCATCCTTCCCCGCATCTCTGGTGGAGACCATAGCATGGTGATGGAGCTTTGCATAGCGCTGAAGCCTGCCTGCCCAATGCCTCCGATAGTTAAAAGGACGAAGGAAAGGGCATACCAGGGCGACCACACGAACAGCACCGCCGTCACCAGGACTATCAGAGACCCTACGACGAACACCCGGCCGTGGTACTGGTGGTTCCGCATCGAAGCCATTGCCCCGGCGCCGAACAGCTGGCCGAAGCCCTCTCCCGCTGCTAGTAGTCCGACCAGTGCTGGCCCTACTCCCAGGTAGTCCCTTCCAATGGCAGGAATGAACTGCTGCGCTGGGAATACGAGGGCGTTCATCACTATGGTGATGTATAGCACCCCCAGGAGCATGGGGCTGTGCAGGGCGAACCGTATGGCTACCCCAAGGCTACGCCAGACCGGTTCTGTCTCTGTCCTGAGCCGAAGCTCTGAGGGGAGCGAAGGGGAAGACGAATGACTGGAGGCACTCTCGTAGCTCGGAATCCCCAGGGGGACCAGCAGCCCCAGGGCCAGCAGATGCACCGCCAGAACAAAGCCGTAGGCTCCGGTAAACCCCGAAAGGCTCAGGAGGACCCCTCCAAGGATGGGGCCGATCAGCTTGCCCACGGTGTTGCTTATGGTTTCCATGGACATGGCGTTGATCAGCCGCTCGCGGCCCACAATATCGAAGATGGCCGTGCGGCGCGAAGGGTCTTCCAGGGCCCTGGCAGCCCCTTGCAGGAAGGTTGCGAGAAAAACGTGCCACGGCTGCATCAGACTGTTGGCGAAGAGGACCAGAAGCCACATAGCAATCAAAGCGTTGATACTCTGCACCAGCAAAAGGATGTGATGGCGGTTGAAGCGTTCTGCAACAATGCCAGAGAACATGGCGAGGAATGGCCGGGGCAGATTGAGGAAGACCAGCACCAGGGCTAGCTGGAAGGGTGAACCGGTAGCCTCCAGGATAAACCAACTCAGGACTAGCTGCTCAAGACGTCGGGAGAGCTCAACCAGAATGCCCACATACCAGATGGTACGGAAGTTGCCATCTTGCAGCACTAGAAAGATCGGAATACGAGTGTGTCGTTGCGGTTGCAACGGGTATCGGCCTCCTATTCCAAACAACGGGGACCACTGTGGAGCCGAACTATTTTACCACCAATCGTGGCCCTGGTGTTAAAGCGGCCCATGCGGGGTCTTCACGGTGGAGTGTGAAACTGCTCCCTCACCCCGGCCCTTCGACAAGCTCAGAACCACCCCTCTCCCGCTGGGAGAGGGGCCGGGGGTGAGGGCTTTCACACCGAACCGCAATGAGCCCCATGCAGAACGTTTGAGCTATTGACACCTTTAAGTGAGGCTGGTACAATTACTCCTACAATTTAAAGCCCTGCTATGAAGGGGAGTAGTAGGGGTGTGTCTGTCCTAGAGAGCCGGTCGGAAGGCCCGCCCTAAGTGGAGCCGGAAGGTGGAAGGCCGGTGGCAGTAACGCCCTGAACTCGCCCCGGAGCGACCCGCCTGAAAATAGCTATCAGCCGTCAGCTATCAGGTGACTGAATGCCGATTGCTGAACGCTGACAGCTACCAAAGTAGGGTGTGGCGGTTGGACACCGTTACAGTCTTGAGAAGTGTCCTGATGGCATATGCCCTACCCTTCAGGGTGGGGTACATCGGGAAAGAAGGGTGGTACCACGGGAAGCTGAGCCCGTCCCTTT
>CAYWGG010000182.1:0-2180 GCA_964457285.1 uncultured Dehalococcoidia bacterium | reverse complement strand
GTATTATGAAGCTCACAGGCGCACAGATGGTGTGCGAAAGCCTCCTCCGTGAAGGAGTGGAAGTCGCCTTCGGACTGCCAGGAGGTGCGATATTACCCCTCTACGGTGTCCTGCACCAGTATCCCCAGCTTCGACATATCCTCGTAAGGCACGAGCAGGCGGCGGCTATGGCTGCCGATGGGTACGCCAGAGCCACGGGCCGGGTGGGAGTCTGCATTGCCACCTCGGGCCCCGGAGCTACCAACCTGGTTACGGGCATCGCCTGCGCCCAGATGGACTCGGTGCCCATCGTCGCCATAACGGGCCAGGTGCCACGGGCCGCCATTGGCCGAGACGCCTTCCAGGAGACGGATGTCACGGGGATAACCTTGCCCATAACGAAACATAACTACCTGGTGATGCACGCCTCGGAGATACCTAAGGCTATCAAAGAGGCCTTCTACATCGCCAACACCGGCAGGCCAGGGCCAGTCCTCGTAGACATCCCTAAGGATGTGCTCCTGAACGAGACGGCGGAGTTCTTTTACCCCGAAGAGATAGACCTGCCAGGTTACAAGCCCATCCTGGAAGGCCACCCGACCCAGATACAGAAGGCTGCCAGGCTCATCGCCGAGGCTGAAAGGCCGATAATCCTCGCGGGGCACGGCGTCATTATCTCCAGGTCCTACGACGAGGTGCGGGAGCTGGCGGAGAAGGCCCAGATACCGGTAGTCACCACCTTGCTGGGCATAAGCTCCTTCCCCACCGACCACTTCCTGAATGTGGGTATGCCTGGGATGCACGGAATGGCCTACGCCAGCATGGCTATAGACGAGGCGGACCTGCTCATCTCCCTGGGGATGCGTTTCGACGACCGAGTTACCGGCAGGCTCAGCACCTTCGCCCCCCGGGCCAAAGTCATCCATGTGGATGTAGACCCCTCTGAGATCAGCAAGAACGTCAAAGCCACCGTCCCTATCGTGGGGGACCTCAAGCGCGTATTGCGCTCGTTGCTTCCCCAAGTGCAGCCTGCCCTCCATACCCGGTGGGTGCAACATATCGAGCAGATACGCCTGGAGCATCCCTCCCACAGGATAAGAGAAACGGACAGGCTTATCCCCCAGTACATCCTCAGAAAATTGTCAGAAATCACGGATGGCAAGGCGGTGATTGTGACAGGCGTAGGCCAGCACCAGATGTGGGCGGCCCAGCACTGCTCCTTCAAGGAGTCCAACCTTCTGATAACCTCGGGTGGCCTTGGGGCTATGGGCTTTGAGGTGCCAGCCGCCATTGGCGCCAAGGTAGGAAGGCCCGATAGGCCCGTCTGGTCTATAGCGGGGGATGGCGGGTTCCAGATGACCTTGTGCGACCTGGCCACCGCGGTGGAAAACAAGATCGGGGTAAAGTTCGCCATCATAAACAACAACTACCTGGGCATGGTGCGCCAGTGGCAGGACTTCTTCTACAACAAGGTCTATACGGCCACGGGTTATACCCACAACCCGGACTTCGTGAAGCTGGCGGAGGCCTACGGCATTCCGGGCCTCCGAGTCACTGACAAGGTCCAGGTCGAGGCAGCCATCCAGTGGGCCATGCAGGAGCCCGGCCCCGTGATAATAGATTTCAAGGTGGAGCCGGAGGAGAACGTCTACCCCATGATACCGGCAGGAGAGAGCCTGGGTGATATGATCGAGGAACCCTATCATGAGGCCGTGTCCAGCGTCCAGGCTGAGAGGAGGGCAAAGTGACAACGCCACGCCATACTATCGTCGCCCTGGTGGAAGACCGGCCAGGCGTCCTCAACCGCGTATCTAGCCTCTTCCGCCGGAGGGGATTTAACATATCCAGCCTTGCCGTAGGCAAGAGTGAGCAGCCTAACCTCTCCCGCATGACCTTCGTGGTGGAGGGTGACGAGGACACGGTGGAGCAGGTCACCAAGCAGCTCAACAAGCTCATAGAAGTCATAAAAGTATCCGAGCTTAACGAAGAGGACGTTGTGGTCAGGGAGCTGGCCATGATCAAAGTCCACGCCACTCCCTCCACCCGCAGCGAGATTATCCAGCTGGTGCATATATTCCGGGCCAACATCGTGGACGTGGCTCCCCACTCCCTCATCATCGAGGTCACGGGGGAGGAGGATAAGATAAATGCCCTTTATAACCTCCTTCGCCCTTTTGGGATACGGGAGCTGACGAGCACCG
>CAYWGG010000181.1:0-5807 GCA_964457285.1 uncultured Dehalococcoidia bacterium | reverse complement strand
CCGCTGCTGCATCGCATAGGTTACTCCCACGACAGCATAGGAAAGCAGAACAACCCCCATGACACCGACCAGCAAAGCAGATGACCTGATTCGCACCCTGCGTTTCCTCCCCTACCGAAACATAGACTACACGCTATCGGGTTTGGAAGCTATTCCGTGGTCGCTCACACCCTGCCTCTCCCATTGTCCGTTGGGGGTCCTCGCGGATGGGAAGGGGTGTGAAAGGGAAGCAAGCGGCCACTCCCTCGCTTGGGCTACGCCCATGTGAGCCTCCCTATCGCATCGGAATCCCATTTCGGCACGATGGCCGAACATCATCGGATCAGGCCCTTCCGGACTCCGGGGCAATTTCGCGACGACTCTATTGTCTGGCCTACTCTACCCGCCATGATGAGATAGCTACCCCGCTGTCGGCTATGGTGACGCGGGCGCGGATGACCGTCCCACCGGCGTTGGACACGACGTCGTAGGCATAGAAGGAGATCCCCCCTCCTCTAACCGGAGCCGTTGAGCCTGTGCCGACTATGCCAATGCCTGTCTCGGCGAGTTCAACCCAGGCTTCGTTCCAGTAGAAGTCCACCTGGGGGGTCGCCGTAGCCTGGAAGTCCAGGGCACGTGTTCCCCCGGCGCTAATGCTGGGTCGGGGGGGACTGAAAATCCATTTCAACTCCTGCTGACCAGCAACCAATTCTATTACCGGGTTGGCGGTGGTGATGCCGCTGCTCGAGCCGGGTACGTAAGAAAAGCCGGCCGGCAGCAGGTCTCTGACATTGGCAAGCTTTATTGTGGAAGTGTCCACATTCTTCACGGAGACGGTGTAGGTGAAAGTTGTCAGCTGGCCTGCTGGTGGTGACTCAGGTGCCACGCTCTTGGACACCTGAAGGCGGTCTGCCTCGGGGCCCTCCGGCGGGGGCTGTGGCTGGGGGGGAAATTCAACCTGAACCAATGTGACGTCTATGTTGACACTACTGTTGTTGACAGTTACGGGATAGTTTACCGTTGGGTTTGCAAGGGTCAGGGAGCCGGCAAAACCGGGCTCGTACTTCAGGCGCCAGGTGGCGTGTTCAACGCCGGCATCGGCGGAGTATTGTCTGATAATCGCCTGGCCATGGTCCCGGGAGGTAAGGAGGGTGGTGCTCGCCTGATTGAGAAAAGGTCCTATGACCAGCGTTCCCACAGCCATGGCAGCTAGAACCAGAGCAAGCATCTGCCCCCTTCATCCCTCCCCAGCCTCCTCAGCAGGCAGGGCTTTGCCGCGCAGAAGCGAGAAGTTATTGTACGGGGCGCCTTCGGGCTAAGCTCAATCATCGACCTCATGGCAAAGGGCCGCCGTCAAACTGTCGGCCGAAGGTAGACTTTGTATGTCCTTGCCTCACTCATACCCCAGCGGTTGTCAGGAGATGAGGTAATGGCCATAGTAATGAGGCGCCCACCGACGGAGAAACTGACGCTGGTAACATTTCGTGCCACGGCTATTTGAGAGCTACCGGCTGTGCGGCGCAGGTCATAGCGCGGCCCGGCGCCTGCCAGCTCATAGACGACGGTGGTGCCGTCAGATAGAGTCAGCGCCAGTTGGCTGCCGCCGACCGCCGCACTAGCCCCTTGCCCATCCCGTGCCACCCATTGAGCGGCATTCTGGACCTCGTGCAGCGCAGCCATCTTCACCCTGCCACGCTCGACGACGTTGATGAATTGGTAAAAGGCCGTGGCCGGCAGGGCAGCAATGGTCCCCATAATAGCAGTAGCTATGAGAATCTCCACGAGGGTCATCCCTCGCTGGTTCAACCTAGTCATCGGTTTACCTTATAACTCTCTACCACCATGAGGACCTTACCGGCCCGGGAGACGGTCACCGTGATTCTCTGCATATCCGCGGCGATGGGGTCAACGCCAACGGAAATGGCGTAGTCCGCCTGGGTGATGGCAGAATATGTGGCACTATAGGGAGCAGCCTTGATTTCTTCCAACTGCCACTGGGCCAAGCTCTGCGCCGTGACCTCTTGGTCTACCGTGGCCACGGCCAACGTCCCCGTGGACAGGGCTGTTATAGCGGCCACGATGACGAGCCCCAGGATGCCAACAGACACCAGGGACTCGACCAGGGTCACTCCTGACTCTTGTCGAACCAGGCCGCTCCTCAGCCATTCTCCGGTGGCCAACCGCACTTTCCTAAACATGGCAGCTATCTATTGCTGTCCTTGGCTGTAGCTGTCACCCGCCATGGTAAGGTTACAGCAACACCCTACGGCGTCTATTTCACGGCCCCCAGTATGGAATACATGGGCATGATCAGGGAAAGGGCTATGAAGGCCACAACCAATCCAATGAACAGGGTCATGGCAGGCTCTATCAACGATATGAGGCCATTGAGCTTCTGCTCTACCTCATTCTCGTAGAAGTCAGCCAGGGCGGTCAGACTAGACTCCAAGCTGCTTGTTTGCTCTGCCACTACTACCATTTGCACCACCAAGCGGGGGAATACCGGGTTCGCCGCCATAAGCTGAGACAAACCACGTCCTTGGAGAAGGCCCTCACGCACCTGCATTAAGGCTTGGCTAATGACCCGGTTGGGAACGCTTTGGCACAGGATGTCCATTATGCTCGGCATGGACAACCCCGACTTCAACAGCACGGACATCGTTCGGCTCATGAGGGCCATGTTACTCTGGATGGTTATGCCACGGATGATTGGCACCTTGAGGCGCAGCTTGTCGAACATCAGCCGGCCTGCTGGCCGCCCCAGGTAGATGGTAATCAGAGTGGCCAGCGCCAGCGCCGTCCCCAGAAGGTAGAACTTATAATGGCCGACAAAGCCGGTGAGCGCGATGAGGAGCCTTGTGGGCAACGGTAGGTTTACACCAAGCCCGGTGAACATTCCCACCAGGGGAGGTAAAGCCACGGTGAGCAGGAGACCGACGATTGCGATGGCCAGACACAAAACCATGACAGGATAGACCATGGCCTGCTGCGCCTTCTCCATGGCAGCCCTGCCCCTCGCCATGTAGTTGACCGCCCGGGTCAGAGCCATGTCAAGGTCTCCCGCTTTTTGGCCCCAACCTACGATCTGACGGTAAACAGGAGAAAACACCCGGGGGTGTTTGGCCAGCGCTTCGGAAAAGGAGCTACCTCCCTGAAGGTCTCTGAGTAGCTCAGCGATGACCCTCCCGAGAGCGGCACTGGTGACTTGTTCTTGGAGGAGCCGTAGGGCCATCGTCAAGGGGATGCCCGCCCCGACCAAGGTGGCTAACTGACGTGACATAGCTATCACGTCGCGAGTTTTGACCCCGAAGAAGGTGGGAAGACGTTCCTCCAGGCCCAGTCTTGGCCTCACCTGTTTCAGACTAAGGACGCGATACCCTTGTTCCTCCAGGGCCTCCTCGGCCACGTTTTCACTGGTGACGCTGAGGGTGCCTCTTACAACCCTCTTGTCGCGGGAATAGGCTACGTACTCATAGGACATTGCTCCTCCATCCAGAGGTTCGGCGGTAATTCGCCAAGTGCCTTGTCCCTACCGAATATGGCATATGCTTTGTGTTTGGCCAGTGCTCCCGGAAGGGCGGAGCGACCCCTCCCACCAGGGCCAAGGTTGCGCCGTCCCGGACGGGAAAGGCCCAACCACTGAGTTCGGCAGCTCAGGCCCCCCCTTCAGTTCATCATTCCCGGCCATTCGGAGTCGCTCACCCCGCCCAAGACGACATCTCAGACAGATGCGGCGACTGGCTGCTGCTCCCCAGGGCTAAGGGGCTCGGTTGAAGAGGGCGGCGAACAAGGGCCAGGGGGTCAGCCTATGGCAAACACGTTGCGTAGCACCTCCTGAGAGGTGGTGATGCCCTCTCTAACCTTTAGCATCCCGTCCCGTCTCAAGGTTACCATCCCCTCTCGTAGCGCCTGTGCCCTGATCTCGGCGGCGCTGGCACCGGCCACCAGCAACCGCTGGATTTCATCGCTCATGACCAGAAGCTCGAAAATGCCTATCCGCCCCAGATAGCCAGTGTTGCCGCAGAAATTGCAGCCTGCTCCCCTGTAAAAGGTGGCCCGCTCGTCCGGCATTTCCAGGTAGTAGGCGATGCTCTCTTCATGAGATGGTTGGGAAGGCACACGGCAGTGAGGACATATGCGGCGGATCATCCGCTGAGCAGCGACGCCCACAAGAGTACTGGCGACAAGGTATGTCTCGATCCCCAGGTCCATCAGGCGAAAAAGAACGCCAGCGGCATCATTGGCATGGATGGAAGAAAGCACCAGGTGTCCAGTAAGGGCAGCTTGAACCGCCGTCCTCGCGGTATCGCTGTCGCGGATCTCACCGACCAAAACAACGTCGGGATCATGGCGCAACACAGTTCGCAGGCCCTCGGCAAAGGTCAACCCCGCCTTGGGATTGACCCGAATTTGATTGATATCCAGGAACTGATACTCGATGGGGTCCTCTATGGTCATGATATTACGTTCGTTTCTATCTATATTGCCGATCGACGCATAGAGGGTAGTGGTCTTACCGGAACCCGTGGGCCCGCTAACGAGTATCATGCCGAAGGAGCTCTTGAGCATTTCCTCATACTTCTTGAGGGTTTCGGGCAGGAAACCCAACTCGGGCAGGGTGAAAAGGGCCAGGGACTTGTCCAGAATGCGGAGGGCAACCCTTTCCCCATGGGCTGTTCCAACGGTGGCAACCCGAATGTCTATGGCCCTCTCCGCTACTTGGAGGGAGAGTTGCCCATCCTGAGGACGCCTTTGCTCGGTGATGTTCATCTCAGCCAGGATTTTGACCCTCGATACCAGGGCGGCATGGATACCCAGGGGTAGGGAATACACGTCGCGGAGGATGCCGTCAATACGATAGCGAATCCGCAGTCTGTCCTCCTGCGGCTCTATATGGATATCTGAAGCTCGGTCCCTCACCGCCTGGGCGATGATGAGGTCCAGGGTCTGGACAGCGGGTGTCTGGGCAAGAAGAGCCGATGTAACAGGGGCCTCCTCCTTGGCAACGAGAGGGACAAACTGGGCCGCCGTTCTCTCAATCTGACCGCCAGACCGGTAGTTCAGGTTTATGGCCTCCTGAATTTGGGATGGAACGCCCAGTGCCAGTTCCACCCTCATCCCGGCCTGAGTCTGTAGGTCTTCTATGGTGCGCACATCCTCAGGGTCAGCCATTACCACCAGCAGGGCGTCCCCAACAACATCCAGCGGAAGGAGGGTGTGCTCTCTGGCTGTCTTTTCTGGTATTAGCCGCAGGGCGCGCGGCTGAACCACGTGCCTCCTCAGGTCAATGAAGGGCACATTCAGTCTAATACTCTCGACCCTGGCCAACTCCTCCGGGGCAACCAGCCCCTCTTCCGCCAGAATCTGGCCGAGTTTTCGCCGGTTCTTCCGCCCGAGCCCGATGGCATGTTCCAATTGCTCAGCGGTGAGCAACTTTGCCTCAATCAGAGCTTGGCCCAAGGTTTTCCGCTGACCTGCGCTCTTCAAGTTCTCCACGATGTCGCGCTCCCTTAGCCTTTCGCTTCCTTGTCCGGCAAGCCGCCTTCCTCCGTGCCACCATGGGCAGTATCTGTCTTGGCCAGGAGGATAGACACTCGCCTTACAATTTCTGATGGGTCTGCCGGCTTGGGCAGATAGTCATCAGCCCCCAGCCTGAGCCCAATGGAGATGTCTGCATCCTGGGCTTTGGCTGAGAGCATCAGGATAGGCAGCTTGGCGGTTTGAGGGTCAGTCCGCAAGCGATGGCAAAGCTCAAAGCCATCCAGCCCGGGCAGCATAACATCCAGCACCAGCAGGTCGGGGTTCTCCTCCCGGGCCATCCTGAGACC
>CAYWGG010000180.1:0-5831 GCA_964457285.1 uncultured Dehalococcoidia bacterium | reverse complement strand
TCGTCGGCAGCGTCAGATGTGTATAAGAGACAGATCTTATTTGGTGCGATGATAGTCGGTGGGCAGCTAATTGCCTCTGGCGCGGGCTATGCGTCAGCCCCATTCCTCATCGCCGGAGGATTCGCTTTGGCTTTCCTGGGCTACGTCGGATTGATCCTGTCTTACCTGGCAGTGTGGCTGAAGGCGACCACTAACGCAGTATCGGATCATGTCGAACGGCGTCTTCAAAGAGACTCACATGCATGAACAGACAATTGATAGATACGAACAGACAATCAAGGAGGCGCGCTATGTTTCGTAATCTGATGGACTGGATAGAGACTACGACCCTCGGCCAGGTGGTCGTTATGGCAGCTCGGTGGGTGCTGGTGGTGGCAGGCTGCTCGATACTAGCCCTCTGGAATCCCTTGGAACTGAGCAAACTGGAAATCTTGATCGCGCTCGTCGCCGGGCTCGCAGGAGGGTGGGTGCTGAGTATGTTGCATAGGTGGTCGTGGGGAGGCATGAAGGGTCACAAGGCTTCTACCAGATTCGCCCCCGCCAACAAGGCAAAAGAGGCAACTTAGGGAGGTGAGTTAACATGCGGCTGAGAGCGTACTGTACCAGATGTCAAAGGGGAAACGCACCAGGGTCCAGGTTCTGTGTCCATTGTGGCTCGCCCATGCGAGACCCGCCTGGAGCACACACAACCGAGGTGGGCTGGGTAGAGTACCCGACAGTGTACTTGACCCTGATGAGGGGCTTCAAAACAGCTATAGAAAGGGGTGGGACAATGCTACGTAACTTCATGAACCGGTTAGAGGCCACGGACGACCTGGCCCACGGCCAGGTGGTGATAATAGCCGCCCGATGGATACTGGTGGTGGCGGGCCTGGTACTGACCCTCTGGGACCCGGTGGCTATGGGCAAGCTGCAAGCCCAGATCATTCTCATCCTCGGCCTTGCCGTGGCCAACTTCTTCCTGCAAACCCATATCCTCAAGCCCAGGGGGCAACCGTTGCCCACCTGGGTGACCTACCTGGCCAGTGCCGCTGACATCCTGGTCATCTCCCTTATCGTCGTCATCCAGGGTGGCTTCAGCTCACAGGTCTACGTCTTCTACCTCCCGGCAATCCTGGCTATCTCGGTGGCCTTCAGGACACCTGTGGCCGCCACCTTTGCGGGAGCCGCTGCCGCCACCTACGGGCTGATCTCTATAACCACCCTTGGCAGTGGAGATGGGGTGATGGTCCTCACGCGGTTGCTGATGTTCGCCGCCGTCTTCTTCTGTGGCAACCTCTACCGGCGGATTGAGGATGACCGGCGCCACGCCGCCGAGAAGGCCAGAGAAGCCCTTAAGCCCAGGGCAAGGCCCAGAACGTCCACTCCTCCATCACGGCGCCGCGCTGCCCCTGTCCCGAGCGAGGCCGAAGGAACGGAGACCAGCGAGGTGCTGAGGACGCGGCTCGGCGGGGAGCGCCTGGCCCGCTAGCTGGGCTTCAATTAACCTCACCAGACTTTATGAAAGGAGCAAGGACATGCGAGAGATGTGGAGCATAGCAAAAGAGGCAGCCGAGGACATCTTCTTCGGGCAGGTGGTAAATAACTGGGCCAGGTGGTTCGTCATCGTCGCCGGGGCCATCCTGGTCATCACTACGGCCACCGATACCGGCGAGCTGGTGCTGGGGACCGTACCCATAGTGGCCCTTATGGTGGTGAACTTCTACCTGCACGGGCGCCACGCGGCGGAGCGCCCCGCCAACCCAGGGCTGATAGCCGCCGCTAGCCTGGTAGACCTGGCCGCCGTCACTCTGTTCGTCCTGTTTGGACCGGGAAAGACGGGGCTGGGCAGCCAGTTCTTCGTCCTGTACTACCCTCTGGTCCTGGCCTTCGCCTTCGTCATGCCAAGGAAGGCCACCGTTACCTACACCCTGGCTACCCTGGCCATCTACACAGTGGCCTGCTTCCTGGTCAACCCCGACATCTTCACAAAAGTCCCTGTCCTGAATGATAGTGGAGTTATCGTCGGGATGGAGTCTGGCCTGAACGTGCGCGCCGTGAAAGTCATCCTCATGCGGCTGGTCACCCTGGCGGCTATGGGCGGCCTGGGGACCTACTACTGGCGGGTGCAGAGGCACCGGAGGCGGGCCGCTATGGGCGAGATAGCAGAGGTAAGGAGCCGTGGGGCCGGGGCTTAAGGCCGGCCTCACGCCGGGAGGGAGGCAACCACCATGAAGAGCATCCTGCGCGGTCTCAAGCAGCTCCAGAAGGCCGGGCTGGAGGCCTTGCTGGCCCCGGCGAAGGACCCTCGGGAGACCTTCGACCCTGCCTATCCTCCCCGACAGCGAGAACCCCTGGAGGGCCAGGTCTTCCAGGCCCTCCAGGGCGGCTTCTCCGACCTGGGCTTCACCGAGGGGCTGAAGGCTCTGGAGGACCTGTCCTACGAGTACGAGCAGCTACGGCGAGTCCTTGGACGCAGGAAGGGTACGGACCCTCTGTCCGTGGCCCACATCTCCGCCCTGGCCGAGGAGACCTATCGCCAGGGGCTGAGCGTCTTTGAGGACGCCCTGGAGCTGGTACAGGTAATCTACTCATCGGACAGGGAGCGGCTGGAAGAAGAGGTGGCCCAGCTTGAGAAGGAGATCGAGTCGTTGAAGGAAGATGCAACTCAGGCGGCACGCGTCAGAATTCGGGAGGAGACACTGGCTTCCCACCGAGAGCGGCTGGCTATGATACAGCAGCAAGGTTCGAGAGTTGACGAGCTACTACACCAGTCCAACCGCTGTGAGGCCTCACTGCACCGGGCACGGATGGAGCTTGCCGCCTTCAAAACCACCGGCTCGGAGACCAGTATCAGCGCAGTGACCGAGACCCTCAGGAGGACCATCGCCCAGGCAAAGGAAGTCCAGGAAGAGCTGAAAAAGCTGGGTTTCTAAAAGGACCTGGCTGACTAAAGCTAGAATCAAGCCAAAAGAAAGGAGTGGTGGTCATGAACGAAAGAAACGACACTAACCAGGAGGCTAATAAGGTCATAAACAAACACGTCCTCTGGGCGATGGGGGCCGGTCTAATACCAGTCCCGTTGCTTGATATTGCTGCTGTAACTGCTATCCAGATGGACATGCTGAAGCAGCTCTCTGCCATATACGAAGTGGACTACTCGGCGGCACAGGGCAAAGCCTTCGCTGTAGCCTTGACCAGCAGCACCTTTGCCAGAGTTGGCGCAGTGGTGGTCAGGTCAATGGCCAAATCAATACCAGCCATCGGGACAGTCGTGGGTGGAGTGTCAATGGCAGTGCTGTCGGGGGCCTCTACCTACGCCGTTGGCAAAATAGCCAAAGAGGTCTTTGAGTCAGGGGGTGATCTGTTGAATGTAGACCTGGAGTCAGCCAAAGCGGCGTATAAAGAGACCTTCGAGCGAGGCAAACAGTTTGTATCAAATTTGGGACAGGAACGCAAGAGGGCACAGGATGTGTTCCAAGCCCTAGAGAGGCTTAACCAGTTGAGGGAGAAAGGGGTTATCAACGAAGAGGACTTTGAAGCTCAAAAGCAGAAACTCCTGGCTAGGCTCTAAAGCTTTAGCTGGTGAGGGTAAGTCCTGGTATAAATCAGCAAAGGAGGTATATGCAATGGTCAGTCAGAAGCGTCCCGAAGAACAGGAAGAGAGCAAGGCTTTGGTTCATGTGGACAATCACCAGATAGCCACTGTGGAGGTCAGAGGGCCAGTAGCCCCTAAAGATATGAGCGATGAAGAAGTCCAGGAGCTAAAAGCCAGGGCTATAGAAGTGGTCAAAGAGATGGAAGGCTCCACCGGCAGCAAAGAGCTGGAACTGGTGGACCAAATCTCTAGCCTTGGCATCCAGGCCCAGAGAAGCTCCGCCACTGACCTGAACCTTTTGAGGGCCCGTGTTGGCGACATGATGGCCGGGGATGGCGCAGGGGCTCAAATATCTAAAGACCTGGTGGACTTGCGCATGGCCCTCAATCAGATTAACCCCCATGAGATGGGTAGCGTGGGCTTGGTGAGGCGTATAGTTGGCATGCTCCCTTTTGTGGGGAATCCCACCTTGAGGGTCCTGGAAAAGATCGCTGTTCGTTTCGAGCCTGCGTACAGGCAAGTTGTATTGATCGAAGCGAGGCTGCGTGAGGGGCGGGCAATGCTGGCAAGGGATAACGTGGAGTTGAGGAAGCTCTACGAACAGGTTGAACAGCAGCAACTGCCCATCCAGAAGAATGCCTACTTTGGCGAGCTTATCATGCAGCAGCTAAACGAGATGCTTGAGCGCAGCGATGACCCCCTCAGGCGCGAGAGAATCCGGAATGTGCTGCACGACGTGTCCATGCGGGTCCAGGACCTGCGCACCATGGAGGAGGTCTACCTCCAGTTCTTCGTGAGCATAGAGATGACCCGGCAGAACAACAACCGCCTGGGGCAGTCTGTGGAGAGGACCCTGGCCCTTGGGACCAACGTGGTGATGGTGGGTCTGGCGATCCAATCGGCGCTAGCTCGTCAGAGGAGGGTGCTGGAGGCCATCCAGAGGACGAGGGAGTTTCTGGGCAGCCTGATAGTAGCCAACGCTGCGGCCATCAAGCAACACACCGAAGAGATAGGTGATGTCTACAACAACCCTGTGATAGCCATAGAGAATATTACCCAGGCCCACAACGACCTGATAGAGGCCATGAATACGGTGGACCGGCTGAAGCTGGAGGGTATCGTGGCTGCCCGTGAGAACATTGCCAAGCTGACCAGGATGTCCGCCGAGCTGGAGGAGAAGTCCAGGGGGCTTCTGGAGCAGCGTGAGGAGGCCCAATCTCTCGAAGCATGAACCTGGAGAGGCAAAGCTTATGACTGAATGACTCACCTTACGCACTGAGGTAAGGGGAGTTGATGTAAAATAATGGCATGACGAACGAAGAATTGCTCGACCTCTACAGCGATTATCTCATCAGCTCCTTTGGACAGACAACAGCCACCGGCCTGTCGGCATTGTTGGGTGGAAGCATCAGCCATGACCAGATCCAGCGGTTTCTGGCCGGTGAGAAACGCACTGCCGCAGACTTGTGGCAAATCGTGAAACCTCATGTGCGCCAGATTCAAAGCGAGGAAGGCGTCATGATTGTAGATGACAGCGTGGCTGAGAAACCCTACACCGACGAGAACGACATCGTGTGTTGGCACTATGACCATTCCAAAGATCGGATGGTGAAAGGCATCAACTTCATGACGGCCTTGTACCACAGTCGTGACGTCTCCTTGCCTGTAGGCTTCACCCTGATCGCCAAAACGGAATACTACACCGACAAGAAAGATGGCAAACAGAAGCGCCGTTCTCCCGTGGGCAAGAACGAGTATTACCGCACCATGCTGCAGCAGGCAGTGGTGAACCAGATTCCCTTCAAGTATGTACTGAATGACGTCTGGTTTGCCTCGGCAGAGAACATGCGGTTTGTGAAGCACACGCTGCAGAAGGACTTTGTCATGCCGGTCAAAGGCAACCGCAAGGTGGCGTTGAGTTTGGCTGAGAAGCAGCAAGGTCGCTATGTGAGAGTGGACACCCTGGTCCTTGAGCCCAATGCCGTGAGGGAAGTCTACCTGGAAGGAGTGGACTTCCCGCTGCTGCTGGCCAAGCAAATCTTCGTAAACGGAGACGGGAGCACTGGCATTTTGTATCTGGTCACCAGCGATACCACGCTCAGATATGACGCCATGGTCTGCATCTATCGCAAAAGATGGAATGTGGAGCCGTATCACAAGTCCTTGAAGCAAAACGCTTCGTTGGAGAAGTCTCCGACGCACACCTTGGTCACTCAGACGAACCACTTGTTCGCCGCCTTGTGTGGCTATATCA
>CAYWGG010000179.1:3717-5859 GCA_964457285.1 uncultured Dehalococcoidia bacterium | reverse complement strand
ATCATATTAAATTGTACCTGATGCAGGTTCAATTTGACAGCACTTCATGGCGCACTTACTGGGTCTTTCAGTTCTCTTCGATTTTCCTGTCATGCTGAGCGCAGCGAAGCATCTGGTGGGGGGGGTGAAACTTAGTGATACGAGTCCCCCACCGCCCCAGACCCTTCGCCTTCGGCTCAGAGTGACAATTAAAAAACCCTGCCTGAAGCATGGAAACACTTGACAACACATACTCACTGTGTCAGTATTTCATCGTGAGAACTATGCATTGTGTATCCAGGGCCTCGTTGTACCTGGCCTAAGGGCCGAGTGCAGATTGAGACATAAAATCAGTTAGATCGTACGAAAATAGATGGTACAGTGGCAAAATCAGGGTCCTACGGGAACCGGCCAGTCAGAGAAGGGTCTTTTTGAAAGGCTCTTCCCCACCGTGTATACCCTATGGAAACTCGTCCGCAGGCCGCGGCCCGCTGCCACTCAGGCAGTGCAGGCACAGCGGCCTCAGGGCCGCCCAGTGCAGGCTCCGCAGGAGCAGCCCCAGGGTATCCCTGTCCAAGAGTCCCAGATACCTCAACAACCTGCACAGCAGCGTCAGGGTCGCCCTGTCCAGACTCCGCAGATACTTCAGCAGCCTCCACAACAGCCCCAGGGCCGTCCGGCTCAGCAGGAGGAGCAGGATAGCTTTGTAGAGCAAGCCCCAATGCCAGACCGTCCTCGTGGCCCTGTGGTGGCACGAGGCATACCGTCATGGAGCGAGACGGAAACGCCGATGGTGAGGAGCCGAGAGGGTAGAAGGGAAGACATTGAAGTGGCAGCGCTGCTGAAGCCGTTCGCCAGCGACATAAGGGCCACCGTATTCGCAGGGGAGGAAACTACCGATAAGGCGCGTGAGGAGCTAAAGGCCGTCCAGAGCATCAGGGCTGAAGCAGAGGAAGTGCGTATGCTGGCCCAGCGGGGCCTGGATGAAGTGGAAACGCTGCAGGAAGAGGCAGAACGCGTTATGGCCCAGGCTCGCGATGTCTTCACCAAAGCTGTGGCCCTGAATCCTGAGGCCATGAGGTCTATGGCGACCACCATCCGAACACTGGAGGAAGCCATAAGGACGGAGCGGCATCTAAGGCAGTTGACCCGCCAGCAGGCAGAGGAGGAGGCCGATTGGGCGAGGCAGAAGGCTACCGACGCTATCCTCAGTGCCCTGAGCGCCGTGCGGAGAGCTAGCAATTACGTGAGCCGTGAGTTGGAAGAGGCGAGGAGAATCGCCGATACGGCGGAGTCCCTCAAAGAGTCTTCCCAAAATGACTTGCAGCGTGCTCAAGCTATGGTAGCCGAGGCAGAGGCTTTAATGAGGCAGGAGGCCCGCAGGCTGCTAGATGAGCCCCGGGCCCGCCGAGTTACACCCCCGACGGAGACGACTACTCCGCCTCGGCCTGGGGTAGAGGAGGCCCCTTACCAGCCTCAGGTAAGAGAGCCAGCCGCCAGACCACAACCCCGGGTATCCCCTTACCCTGGCGCTGAGGAGAGGGCCTATCCCCCAGGTGATGGACACCTGCTGCAGCCGGTGTTCGATGAAGCCCAAGGGGAGCCTTCGGGCCTGGGCCGTCAGGAGCGAAGCCTCCCGCGTCCCCGGGCGGCAGCGGGACCCAGACCTGAAACGAATACGCCCGGTTTGCAGGGGAGACCCCCTATACGCCAGGACCGGACAAGCGACATCTCCACCCCAATGGGTGAGTCCACGGAAGACCTTGAGTCAGCGCTGGCTGAGTTCATGAGGTCTGTAGAAAATCCAGAGGCAACTTCCACCAGAGAAGAGGTACGGGAGCCGAGGGAGACCCGTTCAGAAGGTCTATTCCTGGATGACCTTGACTTCTCAGGAAAGGGACTTGCAGAATCTCAGACGCAGCAGACTCCTGAAGAGAGGGTCAGGCCTACCTGGGACATGGTGGGAAGCGCCCAGCCTGCCTCCGGTGGTGCCACGGAGCCACCTGCTGTTGAGGCGGAAAACGAGTTTGGGGCTGACCTCCTGGCGTATCTAAGGGAGTCCCTGGCAAATGCTCAGCCACTGGAAGGGGCAACAGAAGCCCCATCCGCCAGAGTCAGAGAACAGCGACAGTCCCCCAGGCCACCTATGCAACCCCAGGAAGG
>CAYWGG010000179.1:0-3617 GCA_964457285.1 uncultured Dehalococcoidia bacterium | reverse complement strand
CCAGAGTCAGAGAACAGCGACAGTCCCCCAGGCCACCTATGCAACCCCAGGAAGGGGCAACAGAAGCTCCATCCGCCAGAGCCAGAGAACAGCGACAGTCCCCCAGGCCACCTATGCAACCTCAGGAAGGGGCAACAGAAGCCCCATCCCCCAGAGTCAGAGAACAGCGACAGTCCCCCAGGCCACCTCCAGCTCCAGGTCCGTCTCAATCACTACCTGCGGCAGAGACCTATTCGGGTATTCTCTACGTCATTTTTACGCCCGCTGCTGACGCAGCCACCCTATCCTTCTTCTGGGATACCATAGACTCAATCGCTGGGGTCGGCAAGGTTATTGCCCAAACACCACTGCCCGATGGCTCAGGACACGAGTTCACCCTGGACCTGGGTAACGACATATTAGTGTTGGAGCAGTTGAAGAGGCGGATCCCTGGAGGCGATATTGTAGCTCTGGGACAGGACCGCATCAGAATAGAACTGGCCCCAATGTCTGAATAAGCACCAACCCGACCTTCTGAGCATAAGCTGCTACCAGATGTACCCCGGCAATCCTTCCCCGTGGATGCCCTTCAGGCTTTTCCCATGAGTAGGGTTTCTCTGTAGAAGTGTGGTATATTTAATTTGCGAGGTGAAGTCTACCGTTGCATAAGCTCAGGTCTCGTATCCCATTCATTTCTCTAGTAGCCATTCTGGCTCTGGCCATCGCCATCGCTAGCTGTAGCCTCGGACTGGGCCGCCAGAGCCAGGACAACAAACCTTCATCTACTCCTGCTAACACTGCGACTCTGCCCGAGGAAGTCCCTCAAGAGTTCAACCTGCTTTTCGAGGTCTGGGATACTCTCAAGCGGGAGCATTTCCAGCGGGACTCCCTGGACGCCCAGGCGCTAAGCAGGGGGGCTATCAGGGGTATGCTGCAAGCCCTGAATGATCCCTATGCCTCGTACCTGACTCCTCAACAATATAACATCGAGTCCCGGGATTTCAAAGGCTCGTTTGAGGGCATCGGCGCTGAGGTGACTGTGAGGGATGGGGAAATCACCATTGTAGCCCCCATACCCGATACACCCGCCGACAGGGCTGGCGTCCGTCCTGGGGATGTTATCCTGCAGATAAATGGGCAAAGCACAAAAGGCATCAGTCTCATGGAAGCGGTGAACAAAATACGAGGTGCCAGAGGCGAGGAGGTAGGCCTGCTCATTCGCCGCAAGACTAGCGGGGAGCCCATTCATCTGACCATAGTCCGGGATGTTATCAACGTGAAAAGCGTGAGGCTGAGGATGCTGGTAGGCCGAATAGCCCACTTAAGAATCACCAGCTTTGCCGAGACTACAGAACAGGAGATGATCGAAGCCCTGAAGAAGTCGAAGGACTTAGGCGCACGAGGGATCATCCTGGATTTACGGAACAACCCAGGTGGGCTACTGAACTCCGTCGTAGAGGTGACCAGCCATTTTATTGATGGTGGCCTCGTACTCTACGAGGTAGATGGCCAGGGTAGGCGCAGGGACTGGAGGGTACGGCCGGGAGGGTTGGCCACAGACATACCTATGGTAGTGCTGGTCAATGAGTTCAGCGCCAGTGGCAGCGAGGTGCTGGTAGGGGCTATCCTGGACCGCCAGCGGGCCCCCGTCGTTGGCGTCAAGACCTTTGGAAAGGGAAGCGTTAACACCCTGCGAGTGTTGAGTGATGGCTCAGGGCTGTACTATACCATCGCACGCTGGTACACCCCCAATGGGAACCTCATCGAAGGGGAAGGGCTGGAGCCCAACATAGTGATAACCCAGCCCGAGGACGACCCGGCAGAAGACACTCAGTTGGATAAAGCCATCGAGCTTCTGGAAGCCAAGGTGAAGGCCATTGAATAAGAACACAGACGACGACAAGACGATAGCAGTCAACCGAAAAGCCTTCCACGACTACCACATCCTGGAACGCATGGAAGCGGGGCTGGTGCTTAAAGGTACGGAGATAAAGTCCGTAAGGGCGGGGCAGGTGAACATTCGAGAGGCTTTCGCCAAGCCCAAGGATGGGGAGCTATGGCTGTACAACGCCCACATAGCTCCCTACCATGCTGGTAATATCTTTAACCACGACCCCATCAGGCCCCGAAAGCTCCTTTTGCACAGAGACCAGATAGAGGACCTGGCAGTTAGCGTCAATCGAAGGGGGTATACCATTGTGCCCCTCAGGCTTTACATCAAGCACCATGTAGCCAAGGTGGAGCTAGCCCTGGCCCAGGGCAAACGTGAGTACGACAAACGCAGGGCTATCATAGACCGGGACAAGGACCGGGAGGCGCAGCGTGCCCTGAGGCGAGCCGAATAGAGAGAGGTCTATTGTGGCTTGTGGTGCATTGTAGAGCTACCGGCCCGCCCACATCTCCGCCACGTCGCTCATCCGCATGAAGGCCACGTTGGGGAAGGTCTTGATGTGGTTAATCAGCCGCTCCACCATGAGGAGCCTCCCAGGCCGCCCTATGTACTGAGGGTGCATGGTGAGGGTGAAGGCTCTCCCGTAGCGGTAAAGCCCCTCGAACTCGGCGGACCATATCTCATAAAGCTCGTTGGGGCTCTTCATGGGGCTGGTGCGGTTGGCGGCAGGCGCATACACGAAATGGGGGGCGTCATCGAGAATCCAGGTGATGGGAATCTCCACCAGCTTGCCCCTGGAGGTATCCACGGTGTAGGGTGCATCGTCGCCCATGAGGCTGCTGTCGTAGGTGAAGTCGTAGGAGGTCAGTAGCTCCAGGGACACCTCGCTCAGCTCCCAGCCGGGCGAACGGTAGCCAATCGGCTTCTGGCCCGTCAGTCCCTCAAGGATGTTGATGCCCTTTTCCAGGACATGCTCCTCCTCCTCAGGGTTCATGGAGGCAGGAGGCTCGTGCATGTAGCCGTGATGGCCCACCTCGTGGCCTCGTCGGGCGATCTCCTTGACCAGGTCGGGATGGGTCTCGGCCACGAACCCCGGAACGTAGAAGCTGGCCTTGATGTTGTAGCTGTCCAGGAGGTCCAGGATACGCGGCGTGGCGACGCTGGGGCCGTACTCGGCCATGGACATGAGGCTGGGTAGCTTGGCGAAGTCGGGATTGCGGCGCAGCCAGGAGGATACGCCGTCCACGTCGAAGGTGAGCATGGCAACGCACTGTAGATTACCGGGCCAGATACCAGACATAGCGTACCTCCTGAGTTACTCCCTGGGGCCGCCTGGCGTCGCCAGCACAATGCCAGCGCGGATAGCCTGAACTACAGCCGCCGGTGCGGTGAAAAGGGCCATCATACCTACGATGTCGTTTACGGTATCTCCCAGGCCACCTTTCACATCGTTAAGGGGAGTGAAGGCCCCAACATTTCCTACCAGCACAAGGGCTATTGCAGCCACAAGGTAGGGGATTATCTCGCGGCCGGTGATGTTCATCAAACCCACCAGCACGCCCATTATAACCAGGGTGGCAATCAGGCCATCGTTTTCAGGAAACCAGATACCTGCTATGAGGGCAATTAGATACCCTGCGATGAAAGAGATGGCTGCAGCTATGCTGAGCGCCAGCTGGATTCTTGACCATCCTTGTTTTAAAGCCCTCCAGGCCATCATGATTCACCTCCATCACAAAAAATTCAG
>CAYWGG010000178.1:0-5931 GCA_964457285.1 uncultured Dehalococcoidia bacterium | reverse complement strand
TGCTCCAGAAGATAGCGTTGTATCTCCCTGACCAGCTCCTTCCTCCTGGTTGAGCTGCTTTCCACAGCCTGATTAACGATCATCTCATCGAGACGCTTGTCAGAATGCGCCAGTATGTTCCAGCGTCCCTGTGTGCCGTGCAGTATGGCAAAAAGGAAGCTGTTGGTAGTGGAGGTGGGCGGTAGCTGGCCGACGGAAAGCTGGTAGCTCCTGTCCCGCCATACCGTCTCGGCGTACTGGGTGGGGTTAAGGACTTTGAAAATGGGGTCGAAACCCGCAGACCTCAGGTCTTCTTCTATGCGCCTTCCCTGCCGGATATATATATCCCCAAAATCTGCCACCGTAAGGTCGAACTTGACAGGCGCGGGCAGACCCAAACCCGACAGCAAACTCCTGGCCTCCGAAAGGTTGTCGAAGTAGGCCCCTTTCATCTCGTCCCTGGTAAGGAGCCAGTCAGAGCTTTCCACGGGCATCCCCAAGCTGACAAGGCCCTGCCCTGCCCAGATGGTATCCACGTATTCCCAGGGGTCCAGGGCCTTCAGCACAGCCTTCCGTACCTGAAGGTTATTGAAAGGTGGGGCGGAGACGTTCATCGTCAGAATCAGGCCAGCGCCACCCTGCCTGGATAGGAAATTGAACTGCCTGTCGGCCTGATTAAGCTGGCGCCAGGCATCCGGCGATACGCGGTAGACGTCCACCTGTTTGGTGACAAAAGCAGCAAGACGGCTCTCCTCTCCACCCTTTATAACCCTTATGGTGAGCTCATCCAGGAAGGGCAGCGCCTTCTCAAAATAGGTGGGGTTTTTCACAAAGACAGAGCCAACGTCGTCCTGGGTGCTCTTCCATATCCACGGGCCGCTTCCTATCACCGGCCCTTCCCTGAGATGGCCCTTTACACCTACGGCCTCCTCTGCCACCACCTTGGTATGTCCATCGGCCAGGGAAATCAAGAAGTCCGCGTCGGGGAATCCGGGGCTCAGGGTTATTTTCAATGTATATCTGCCCTCTGACTCAATGGCCCGTATGTTCTGGAGCAAGGGGGCGTTGGCCCAGCCTGGCGTGCTCTGCCGCTTATAGCTGAAAACCACATCCTGAGCGATGAGCTCCCGGCCGCTCACGGGGGGGATGTCCTGCCATCGGATACCCTCCCTTAGCTGGAAACGATAGGTCAGCGAGTCCAACATCTGCCAGCTTTTGCAAAGCTCACACTCCAGCAGGAGGCTGGGCTGGGGAAGCTCCCCCTCAGGCCCCGTCCGCAGCCGGAGGAGGCGGCTATAGGCTATTCCTGGTCCCAGTGAGGCGAGGGTCTCCTGCACCTCCTGATGTATATCCAGGTGAGGTACGTTGGCAAGAGCTACGGTGGTGAGCCTGCCGCCCGGCCTTCCAGAGGGGAGAGGATGGACTACGGGAGTAGGTGTAGGGGTCGGGGTGGGTAGGAGGGTAATGGTGAGTGTGGCCGTCGGTAAAGGCGCGGGAGTGGCCGTGGGTGAGGGCGTAGAGGTCGGCGGAGGTGTAGCGGTGGGAGTGAGGGTAGGTGTAGACGCGGCGGTAGGCGAGGGAGTAGGCATGGGCGTAAGGGTTGGTGCAGGAGTAGGAGTAGAAGAGGCGCAAGCCACAAGGACTAGCATAGATAGGGCCACCGAGAGAGAAGCCACGGTGAAGAAGGGCCTCATTCATTTTTCCTTTCTTGGTCATCAATAGATATGGTCTTGCCGCCTTCCGTCGGCCTGGAGGACTCTCTTTCCTTGAGGAGACTGGGGCCTATGCTGGAGAAGACCACAATGGCGATAACGATGGGAGGAAGGAACAGCACCGTGTGGATCACTACTCCGTAGCTAAAAGCCTGGGCCTGGGAGACTCCAAAGACCTTTAGCACGTATACCATAGCGAACTCGAAGGTGCCTGCCGCCGCCGGTAAACCGGGAATGGCGGTGGTAAAGTAAATGGTCCCCAGGATTGCCAGGGTAGCTACTAGTGGCGTGATTCCCAGCTCCATCCCGAAGGCCAGAGCCCAGGCACAGACGCCTATCAGGAGCCAA
This sequence comes from uncultured Dehalococcoidia bacterium, assembly GCA_964457285.1. GTDB lineage: Bacteria > Chloroflexota > Dehalococcoidia > Lucifugimonadales > JAGWBF01 > CAYWGG01. The sequence goes on along the minus strand of CAYWGG010000178.1, from coordinate 3,892 downwards.
TGGGCAAGGGTCAGCAGGAAGGCGTAAGAGAGGGCAGCCTTATTTCTGGACAGGCTTAAAAGGAAATCGCTGGTGGAGACCAGGATGGGTACTCGGCTAAGGAATGATTTGCGGCTGAGCCATATCAGGGCAGGGACCGCTATCACCGAAGCCACGGCGAACACGAAGGCCCCTACGACGTAGGGAAGGAATTCTCCCTTGCTGGGCAGAAGGGTCAGGCCAGCCATCAGAAGGGTCGCAGTGACCACCATGTCCAGTATCCTCTCCATGCCCAGAGTGCCCAGGGCGGTTCCACTCTTAACGCCGTACCTCAACGTGAGAAGGGCGAACTGCGCTCCTTCGCCCACCACCCGTACGGGCATCATGTTGTTGAGGCCGATGCCAGCATTTTGCACCAGAAAAAGCCGCATCAGAGGGAGCTTCTGCCCAACAAAAAGGGCCCGCCATCGGTAGGCCCTGAGTAAGTTGGCGAGAAGGATGATGAGCAGGGAAGCAACCGCCCATCCTATGGGGAAAGTCTGGAACTGGTCCACCACCAGGCCCCAGTCCATCCCCCGCACCGACAGCCACCCCAGCGTCAGGCTGATGGCGACGCCGATGAGCAGCCGAGCTTGTGTATCCCACAGCCAGCGCTTCATAAGTCTTGCCGAAGCGTTGAGTGCCATCGCTACAGTCGTACCCCCTTGCTCTACCCCGCAGTATAGTATAGAGTAACTTCAACAAACACGCATAGAGGGACCGAACATGATACTCGGCGATTCTCATACCCACATGGACCAGTACTCCCCGGCGGAAATCGCGGATGTCCTGGAGCGGGCCCAGAGTGCCCAGGTCGGCCTTATAGTCTGCGCTGGCACTACCATCGCCTCCTCCAGGGCCTGCATAGAGCTCTCGAAGAAGTACGGCGTTTGCCTTGCGGGCGTGGGCATACACCCTATGCAGGTAGAGGGCCCTGTGGATGAGGAGGCCTACAACGCCCTCCGAGACCTGGCCCTGAGCAACCCCAGAGTGACGTGCATAAGCGAAATCGGCCTTGATTTCCTCCCGGAGTCCCCCGACAGGAGCTTGCAGTACCAGGCTTTCAGGGAACAGATACGCCTGGCCAGGGAGCTAAGGCTGCCCATCATCTTCCACTCCCGCGAGTCCCATCCAGAAGTGTTCCGCACGCTTTGGGAGGAGAAAGGCTACGAGGTGGGTGGGGTGATGCACTATTTCCAGGCCGACGAGGCTACTGCCAGGGAGGCTATAGACTCCGGCTTCTTTATCTCCCTGGCCAGGCCTTTGCTGCGACTGCCTGAGCTTCAGGAGGTGGCCCGGAAGCTGCCCCTGGAGAGTATAGTGCTGGAGACCGACGCCGCACCCCAGCCCTTCAAAAAGCACCGGCACAACTGGACGGAGCCGCGCCATGTCAAGGATGTGGCGGGGAAGCTGGCGGAGCTGAAAGGCATTACCCTGGAGGAGGTGGCGAAGGTGACCACTGGTAACCTCACCAGGCTTTTGAAGCTGGACCGATTGACATGAGAAGAAAGAGAATCGGCGTCATAGTAGAACGCATGGTGCTAGGCACTGCCTTGGGCGTGATTGCCTTCGTGGTCGAGCGCCAGCTCACCAAATCCATCAAGGGCCACAAAGCGAAACCATCCCTCCGCCGCCTCCGGTCAAAGGGGGATGCCACCTAGCGAGAACGGCGCATAAGGTCGGCGACCAGTAGAGCGGCCAGCACGAAGCCAGCAATGCCCATAGCGACCGGCACCCCCCTTGGCACTTGGTCCGAGAGCGCAGTCACAGTGGTTCCTACCAGTGCCCCGCTGACTATCAGAGCCAGGGATAGCAGACGGCTGGCTCGAGACACCGTTTTCTCGAGCTCCTCCATACCCAGGAAGCGCACCTGCAACCTGGCTCCCGGCCGGGCACCCGTTACCCCTTCTATGGCTTCAACCAGCCGTGACAGCCGAACCCTTGCTTTCTGTATTTCGTAGAATATCTTCTTTGGGTCCAGTCCAGCGGCCATCTGTTGCACCGTGTTCCTCACCACGAAAGAACTGGCGACAGAGAAGGGGTCGAGGGTCGGATCAAGCTCGACTGCGACCGGCTGCATCTGAGCGAAGGCCTTACCCGCCAGTGCCAGCGATGCCGGTAAGCGAACGTTGTGGCGGAGGGAGATCCGAGTGACCTCTTGAAGCGTCGGACCAAGTTGAACCTCATTCAATGACAGGTTTTGGTATTGTGCGATGAGACGCCCCAGTTCCTCCTGGAACGCTTCCCGGTCAGTCTCATCGGTACGCTGACCTTCGTCGGCGAGCATCAGGACAACATCCGCAAGGAACGCGGCGTCCTTCTGAGAGAACGCCAGTAAGAGCAGGAGCATCAGCTCGCGTACTTTGGGTTCGACTTCGCCTACCATGCCCAGGTCCAGAAGGTAGATCTTGTCGTTCCACCATTTCATGTTCCCGGGATGGGGATCGGCGTGGAAGAAACCCTCGACCAAGACCTGCCGATAGAACGACTCCAGGAGCTGGCGGGCCGCCTCCGTGCGCGCGCGCCCCGGAGGAGCCTGCCGAACAGGGATGCCCTGGACCTCCTCCATAACGAGGAGTCGAGAGGTAGAGTACTCCTTATACACCTTGGGTACTGCCAGGCGTGGGAAGGGTGAAAGCACTTCCCGCATCCGCTCCATATTCCCGGCCTCTTGCTGGAAGTCCAGTTCACGGCGAAGGGACTCGGAGAGATGGCGGATGACTGCTGGTATGTCGAACACCTGCCGAAAGGCAGGGCGGTCAGCTATCTTCTGCGCGAACATTTCGAGAAGGCCCAGGTCCAGGAGAATGTTATGTTCGGCGGTCGGTCGTTGAACTTTCACGACTACTCGTTCACCAGCTTCCAGCGTTGCTCTGTGGACCTGGGCGATGGTGCCGGCCGCCAGAGGTTCGGGATCGATGCTCCCGAACACGTCCTCCCAGGGTACGCCAAGCTCTTGCTCCATCACGGAGACGACCTCGGCTTCGGTCAGAGGGGTTACGCGGTCCTGGAGGCTCGACAGCTCCTCGATAAAGACAGAGGGAAGCAAGTCTGGCCGCGTGGAGAGGATCTGGCCCAACTTGGCAAAGGTGGGTCCCAACTCCTCCAGCGCAGAACGAAGCCGGCTGGCCCTGGCTCGCATCACGGTCTCGTCTCCCGCCTGCGCCTTTTTCAGCATCTCTCGGACACCAGCCTTGACCAGAACCCGGCCGATTCGCAACGCTCTTCCCAGGAGCTGCCCCTCCACCCCGGCTGGAGCGGCGCCATCACGGGAACTCCACCTGGGGCGTCCTGGAGCGTCAGTCTTCCCATCCATCTGAGCCGTGTTGATGATGATGACCGCACAGCGTGCGTTGTGGGAAATACGGTTGGGGATATTGCCCAGCAGGAATTGCTTGCGGCCAGCCATACCTACATTGCCGACCACGACCACATCAACCGCTTCTTCCTCGATGGCATCCAGTATCGCTACAGCGGGGTCGGCACCTACGACTACCCGTGCCCGACCCCGCTCGCCCGCGATTTCCTCAGCGAACTGCCTTAGCTCTTCGGCGGCCTGATTGTGGTTGGCCTCAGCTATGCTGGTGTCACTCCCATCCTGGATTACTGGAAGTAGGACCTGAAAGAGGAGAAGCTCCGCCTGATACGAAGTAGCCATGTTAGCCGCCCAACGGACTGCCCTGTCGGCGCTCTCAGAGCGGTCGGTGGCTGCCATTATCCGTTTGACCGGAGGGGCCTTAATGTCTGCGTCTCTCATTGTTCTGCACTTAAAACCTATCCGAAAGCTATCCCACCTTGAAGGGTGGGGCACATGCTGCGCCCTTATGAACTTTAAATAATAAATGCCGTTACTGTAGGGGCGCACCTCACCCCG
>CAYWGG010000177.1:0-5950 GCA_964457285.1 uncultured Dehalococcoidia bacterium | reverse complement strand
CTCAGTATAAAATACCAGAATAAGCCTGCCCTCCTTCAGCGTTTCCTCTAGCTGGAACTCGCCTCTAGTACTGGGCAGACTGAATGGTGGGGCCTTCTCTCCCTTCTGTGGCATTACCCGTAGTCCCTCAAGGTCCTGCTACCTGACGCCTACTCTTTGGGCTCTTTGCCAGCCTTGCCCTTGGGCACTACCTCGACTGGAGGGTTGGCGACGATGGGACTCAGGGGCACTGCTTTCCCATCTCCCTTCTTGACTTTCTTCCGCTCTCGTCGCTGGATATCTCTCTTAGCCATAGCTCACTCCTGAATGTCATAACATACCCAAGAGTATTAACAGTATTATTGTACAACCCCTGGTGCAGTTATAAAAGCCGTCCGAGGAGGGAGGCCAGGGTGCTATGAAAATAAACTGCAAGGTCCCTAGCCCCGCTGGTGTCGGGCCCGCCTTCGCCTGTTTTCCTTCAACTGGTAAAGCCTCAAGACCCAGCCCAGGTCGCTATCCTGAGCGGCCTCGGCCCGCAGATTTGGCGCCAGGCCCATCGCCTTTTCCAGGTGGTGGATGCTCTGGTCGAGGTTACCGCCTTTGGAATACAGCCGAGCAGCGTTATAGTGGGCGTCGGCGTAGTCCGGAGCCACTGCCACGGCTGCCAGGTACTCCTCAAGGGCCTTCTCCCCATCTCCCATGACCTCCAGCGCCGCCCCCCGGTTGTTGAACGCCTCGGCGAAATCGGGCCGCAGGGCTACCGCCTGTCCGTAGTCTTCCAGCGCCTTGGGGTAATCGCCCAGGGCGTCGAAAGCCAGCCCCCGGTTGTTGAACGCCTCGGCATCATCAGGGACGAGGCGGATGGCCTCCGAGTAGTCCTGAATGGCCTCCTCGATATATCCAAGGTAGTAGAGAGTCCTTGCCCGATTGAAGAAGGCGCCAGCATTGGAAGGGTTGTGCTGGAGGGCTGAGGTATAATCGCCGATGGCCTCTTCGTGGCGCTCCAACTCGTCCAGGGATGCCCCACGGTTGAGGTAAGCGTTGGACAGGTTTGGCCGGAGAACGATGACCTCGCTGAAGTCCTCCACAGCCTCCTGATGCCGCCCCAGCCGGGCCAGCACTATACCCCGGTTATAGAACGCCTGAAGGTAATCGGGCTTTAGCTCGATGGCTCGCCCGTAGTCTGCCAGGGCCAGCTCATGCTCTCCTGAATCGTCATATGCGTTGGCCCGCCGGTAATAGGCCTCGGCCTCGGTTGGTTTCTGCATCTCTAAACACCTCTACAGCCTCCCTTCTACCCACTTATCCCCCACCATCGGCGTTTCTATCCCTGAAAGATGTCTTCAGGTAGGAAGGCCGAGACGGTGACGTTAGGCAGGTCAACTATGTTGCTGACTTTTAAATCTACTGCCACGCTGCAAATGATATACGCCTGCTGGCGAGTCCAGCCCCGCTCCTGGAGTAGCTCGATCATGTTAATCAAGGCGTTGCGAGCGGCCAGGGTGAGGTCCTCGCCCTCCTGGGTGCCGTCCTCTCGGATGGGCATACCCATAGTGGCGATGAAGTTGCGCGGGGCTGCCCACTCAGGAGGGGCGAAGTAGCCAGGATGCGCGAATCGGGGGAAGCGGATGTTGCGCCGGGCCGCCTCGCCCTCGTGGACCAGGAAGCAGACTACGGCGGTAGCGCCCATCTCGATGGCAGTAATACAACATTCCGAGTCGCCCTGGGCGAAGTGGCCGTCGCCCACCGAGTAGAGGGCGCCATCAACATTGACCGGTATCAGCAGGCGAGAGCCTTTGGTCAACTGTTTGGCATCCACGTTGCCGCAGTTCTCTCGTGGGGGAATAGTGCGAAGGCCCTGGCTGGCGATAGGCTCCACGAGGGGCACGGCATCCTCTGGGTCCGGAGGGAAGGCGATACCGCCCCGCCGGACCAGCTCCGCCTCCCGGCGTGTCCACTCCTCCATCTGGGCGTGGGATGGAGCGATTCCAGCGGTCCCCATGAAGGCGCCGTTGGGAATACGGACGCCACGAAGCTGTCGTGAGGTCGCCCAACCGTCTTTAATTTCCCAATGGACCAGATATGGCTCGGTAAAGAGGTCGCGCAGGAAGCCAGCGCCAGGACGGAAGCGGGTCCAGCCATGAGGCTGGGGGATGACGTCAAGGTACTCTATCTCCAGGAGGTCACCAGGCCTGGCCCCCTTTATATAAACCGGTCCGGTCAGAGGATGGGCTACCTTCGTGTTCATGTGCTCCAGGTCGGCAACGGCCATACCAGGCTTTATCTGGCTGTCAGAGGCGTCGCGGGTCTCCAGGACCACCTCTTCGCCAGGGTCCACCTCCAGGGCTGGTGGAATATCAGGATGCCAGCGATTGTGGCCCTTGCGTTGTACTTCTTTGAGCCGCTTGCTGCGGTCTATCTCGATACTTTTCATCGGGCGCTCCTTTATAGTTTTAGAGGTGTAACTCAGGAGCGGGATTCTGGCCACCCCCAAATAGTGGTGTTGCTCCTGACAGAGGTGAGTCTACCCATGACATCATGCTGTGTCAACCTTTGTCTAACGCCTGTTCCCCACGCTAAAGTTACCGGCATGGGTGACTGGTATAGCTATGAAACTGCTTGACGGCCCTGAAACCCGATACTATACTTGGCGACAGATTCTGAAGGCGTGATGTCCTTTCGGCAATAGGAGGACTCCCATGACAAGACAGGAATTGCTAGAGAGGATCTCCATCAATCCGCACGTCTGCTTTGGCAAGCCATGCATTCGTGACCACCGGATTTGGGTCTCCCTCATCCTGGACTTCCTGGCTAGCGGCTGGACAATCACAGACATTCTGGAGCAGTATCCAGGCCTTCAAGTGGCTGACGTGCTAGCGTGCATTGCCTATGGAGCTGAGATGGCGAGGGAACGCTATATAGAGGTTCCATTGGAGACTAGTAGGTGAGGCGTAACTATTCAGACTTCTGGACAAAACGAAGCTGTTGAGAGTTGATGGCACGTACTCTTTGTCAGTAACTCTGAACAGTTACTTGTATCGGGCCAGCAGGTCCAGGATCCCACTCGCCACTTGTCGCCTGAGTTTCCCCGATATATTACGCTCCTGGTCCAGGACCTCGTAGACATCGGCATCAAAGGGACGCCACCCGTTGCGCAGGTCCCTGAGCGCCTGCTCCTCCCTCTCGGCAGCCTCCACGAGAAGCTCCCCTAGTGGCCGTAAAAAGGCGTCCCGGGGCAAGTCCCTGACTCTACCAGCAAGCTCCCCAAACCGAAGGGTGAAGCCCCCCAGGGTAGATATAGCTTGGGGCACGTCACATCCGCCGTCAGCCCGGCGCCAAGCGTCGTAGTCCTTGTGGAACTGGCCCCACCCCTGAAGGAGGAGGTCGTACTGCCCCGTGAAATCCTCCACGGCGGCCTGGTTCTCCTCAGAGGTGATCCCTAGAACATCCGCCAACCCCTGCCCGGCCTGGCGCCGCATCCCGTTGCTCTCTATCAGCTGGGCATTGAAGGCGTCGAAGAGCGTGGGGTCTAGCAGTGTGAAGGTTGCCTCACTACCCTCAGAGGCTGTGGCCTCCTCACCCGGGGTGCTTTCCGATTTCTTGAAAGTGCCCCTCAGCTTACGTAGCGACAGCTCCTCAGCTTCCGCAGCCTTCGCTAGCACCTCAGAAACCGGGCGCGTGGTCTCAGACGCAGGCAGGGCGCGCACTGCGGCGGCGATCTCCGTGAACTGGTCAATCAACTGGCTGAGGCGAGCCACGGTCTGCGCAGGGGTGAGGTCGGCCTCTTGAGCACGAAAGTCGTCATAGTCCTGGTGGAACTTATCCCAGTCTGTGTCGAGCTGGAGAAGGGCCAATGAGTAAACCTCTACTGACTGGCGAGTTGACGCTGCTGTCCTCTTCTGGAGGCTGATGAGATCATCCTGCGCCTCTTTCTGAAGGGCCTGGGCAGCGGAGCGCGCGCTATCCACATCCTCGAAGACCTTGGTGTCACCAGGCTGCCAGTTGTCCCTGAGCAGCCGAAGGGCCCTTTCTTCTCCTTCTGTAGCTTCGATGACCTTGTCCGCCAGCCCCTTTACGATGGGAGAGCGCTGGAGTCTTCTGGCCGACTCGGTTATATCTCTGGAACGACCAGCGAACTGCCTCAAAGACACCTGTATCGAGCTGGCGTCGCAGGTGACCAGACTTTCCTTCCACTCATCGAATTCGGTATGGAACCGTTCCCAGTCTTGGGAGATGGCGGCGTGACTCCTGGCAAAGTCAAGGACTACATTTCTCTCCTCAGCGGGGACGGGCGTTGGGGTGGGCGTCCCGCCCCTCGTGGCTTGGGCCAGCGCGGTGATCGTAGCCTGGCGGTCCGGTGTGGGCGTAGGCCCTCCTGTAGCAGGCGTGAGGGCATCTTCTTCTTCACAAGCCACCAGGAAGAGGGAGAGTACGGCTACAGCCAGGAGGCAAATCAGACTCCTTTTACCTATCATATAGACCCTCACTGCTTTCACTCAGCACCTTCTCGAACCGAGTCGTAGGGGCGCACAGTCGTACGCCCCTACTGATCTTCCTTGCAAGGGGAGAGGCGGAGGATGCCTCGACCGAACAGAAGGATGGGCCACGTGTCAGAAACCCTTAGTAGATGCCCAGCACCTCACTCACCAGACCACTCCTGAACTGGCCTGACTCCAGACGCCTTACCGCGTCTGCCAGTGCGCCTTGGGAATCGCCCAGGACTATCAGGACGTGTCGTTGCTGAGTCCTGTGAAGTAGTATTATAGCAGTCCCGTCAATGGCGATGGAGTGGGTGAAGGGCGTGCGAAGGGTGTCAGAGACCTGGATACCGGCCACCTCGAGGTATTGGGCCACATCCGGGGAGTCTTCGTAAAGTCCGATGAACACCGTATCGCTGGTGAGGTCCTCGACGCTACGGAGCTCCGAAACGATCCGGGAAGCGGATAGGATATTCTTGAGCTCGGCGCCCATATCCAACAGGGCGGACCTGCCGAGCAGGATGTCAACGTCACCCTTGAAGAAGTGGGGGAAGTCGCTCAGCTCGAACTCCCTCCGGGTGGATGTAAGGTAATCGGCTATGTTGGAGACGAGCCTGTCGTTGTCCACGATGGAGTTTTGAGGGGGTATCATAAAGGTCAGGTCGAAAATCGCCAGGACTCGCCCATCGCTTCCCTTGACCATGGGGTAGAAAAGCTGGGGGCGGTCTACCATAGAGGACCGGGTGTTTCCATCGGTGAAGGCAATTCCGGCCTCCGACGACTGAATGGAACCGGCGGTGTAGAGGACGATCTGGCCCAGCCCCCTGGTGATTTCGTCTGGACGGAAATCCTTGATGAAGATGTTCTGGAAGTTTACGTCGTGTTCCACCACGTTGTATAGATAGTCCGGCTGAAAGGATATTCCAAACCTTTCTGACAGGGTGTTAATCTGATGGTCTCGGGCGGGGTCGGCTATCAGCAAGAGCTTGCCCCCTTTGCGAACGTACCGTTCTATCATGTCCACTTCCTCCCGATCGTAAGGTTCGTCAGGGAGGATTACGGCGAAGCTGTCAGCTCCCCTCAGCTTCTCGTCCAGCAAAAAGAGCCGTTCATCCAGGGCGAGGCGTCGGAAGCCTCCGAACCGGCTGGGCTCACCAAGGAACTCAACGGTATACCCGCGGTCTGTCACACGGGAGAGAAGGACGCTGACCTCCCCTTTGATGAACTCGTTGCTGTGAGCGCCGTCTACCAGGAGTGTTCCCTTTCGTATCGGAGGGACTTCGGTAAAACTGCTGACGCTGGAGGATGGCATACTGATCCTCTCGAAGGGGATCTGCACCGTCGAGGGTGCATCGTAGCCACCACCACGGTAGAAGAAGAAGTACGCCCCCAAGAAAAATGCCAGGGCGACCAAGAGGATAAGAAGCGGTCTCCAGGTTTTACTGCTGTCTCTTATACACATCTCCGAGCCCACGAGACTAGGCATGATC
>CAYWGG010000176.1:0-6000 GCA_964457285.1 uncultured Dehalococcoidia bacterium | reverse complement strand
TCGTATGCTTCCACCTTGAAGGTGAGCCGGTTTCTCTGCACCTCGGTAAGCTCCGAGTGGGCGATAATCCTGGCCCCTATGGATGCTGGAGCCAGATGGCGCACGTTAACCTCGTAGCCTACCGAGGTCTGGTTGGATCCCAGCAGAGGATGGATAGCAGCCATGGAAGCCCGCTCCATGAGCAAGATCATAGATGGAGTGCTGAACTTGTCCACATGGCTTGCCACATTATGCTCACACACAACGGTCTCTGTCCGGCCTTTCAGCCCTGGCACTATCTTTCCACTGACCATCCCGGCCTCCTTTAGACCAATCGAGTCACTACAATCGCGACGATGTATATAACCCAGAGGGTAACGGTAATGCCGATGGTAAGGTTGAATTTGTCATCGATTCTGTGTTCCAGGCTACTGAACCTGGCCTCAAGCCTGTCTTCGAACTCCTTAAACCTGGCTTCAAGCCTATGTTCGCGTCCAATGCGTCCATCTTCTGTAGTCATCGTTATATTGGTCTCCCGTCTTCGGTTACACAGTGCTCACCAGGACTATGGAAGGATGGTACGGTTTTAGAGATGGCTAAGTCTACTCACCCATTCTACCTTGATATGGGCTATAACTCCAGCATCTACAGACCGACTGTCAGGGGTGTAAGCCCCCATTGTGTTAAGTCGCGCTGCTAATCTCAAGGTTTTTGCACAGTGTTAATCTCAACACCACCATAGGCTGCCCTTTTTGTCCATGCCTCTTGTCTGGAAGGTCGCCCTGTGGTTTAGCATAGTGCAAAATCCTGGGCTTTTGCTACTGGGCTTTACACCCATTGGGAGGCCCTTGAACAACGGGACGTTTTGAGATATGATGCTGGCCGGATAGAGGGTGATGCGGCTTGAGTGTTCTTCGGACAACCTGGCTTTGAGGAAGGCAAAGTCGCTGCCCAAGGTGAAAAAATGCAAGGTAAGGACCTGCTCTCCATTTTAGACTTAAGCTCCCAGGACATAAACCGCATCATCCACAGGGCCCACCAGATGACCACGGAGCCTGTGGGGCCGGTGCTTGTGGGGAAAGCGGTGGCCCTTCTTTTCGAGAAGCCGTCTCTCCGCACCAAGGCCAGCTTCCATGTGGCGGTGCACCAGCTTGGCGGCTACTCTTTCTATATGGGCCCCGATGAGGTGGGGCTGGGGAGGCGGGAGGCCGTCTCCGATGTGGCCCGTGTCCTGTCTCGGTATGTAGACTGCATCGTTGCCAGGGTATTTGCCCACGCCAGCCTTGAGGAACTGGGGGAATATGCCTCTGCGCCGGTTATCAACGCTCTCTCCGATTGGGAGCACCCATGCCAGACCCTCGCCGATCTCCAGACCATATATGAGCACAAGGGTAAGCTGGAGGGACTTAAGATTGTCTTTATAGGAGATGGCAACAACGTAGCTCGGAGTCTGTGTCTGGGGGCGGCATCGGTAGGCGCAAACTTCGCCATTGCCTCGCCGCAGGGCTACAGCCTGGACGAGGAGACTCTGAAACAGGCCAGGCGGCGGGCATCGGCGTGGAATGCAGAGGTGATTTCCCTTGCCAGCCCCCAGGAGGCCCTTACAGGGGCCGATGTTGCCTACACCGACGTCTGGACCAGCATGGGGCAGGAGGCCGAATCGGAGGTACGCCGAAGGGCCTTTAAAGGCTACACTGTGGACCGGGCCCTTCTGTCCTGTGCTCGCCAGGATGCCTTGCTTATGCACCCCATGCCTGCTCACTATGGCGAGGAGGTGCCGCCGGGTATGCTTGAGCATCCCCAGTCGGTGGCCTTCGACCAGGCAGAGAACCGCCTCCACGCCCAGAAGGCTATACTAGAGCTTATAATGGAAGATAGGGGATAGGGCCTCGGTGGATGGGCAAAGCGAGGATTTTGCTCTAGAAGCTCAGGATTGGGAGGGGCGGTCAGTAAGATGGACACAGCGTAGCTACCAGGAACACGTTCCAAAGCACCCTGAAATTCAGGACTATATAGAGCAGATTGGAATAGCCGTCTCAGACCCCGATGTAATAGTGAATGTCGGGCAAAGTCAAGTACACCTCTATAAGTTCGGTTTAGGTCGAGGCAGGTTCATAGGGTGCTATATATGCGTGATAATCTACTATCGGGAAGGCCCTCTTGGTGAGGTGGAAGGGCGAATCGCTACGAGCTATTTCACTACCAGGGTGAGAGAAAGAGGGCAAGTATTATGGAGAAGAAGGTCATAAGTGATAGAAAGGTCGCGCTAGCGAATAAAGATTTCATGGGGAGGGTTTCAAGAGAGGGTCTTATACTTGCTTATAATGAGGATGCTGACCTCATGTCCATAATAATAGGCACTCCTCAGGAAGCAATTACAGAACCTTTGCTTGATAATGTCTTGTACCGTATAGACCCTGACACACTAAAAATTGTAGGCTTTGAAATTCTGGACTTTAAGTCTGACTTTCTTCCTCACAATAGGCTCATGCAAGAGTATTTCAGCCTTATATATAACGGCAGAAAGATTAGTGGCGAGATTTCCTTAAGTCCAGAGAAATTGCTGGAGGCTCCCGGTTTAGCAGCCCTTATGGTTATTCTGATGTAGAGTTGGAGATGTGAAGTTGTCCAAGCTACTAAGGCTCATCCCCAGAGAAATGGTAAAGTGAGAATATATCATTCCGATTTTAGAGACATCCTTAAATCACGGGAAATCTTAGTCCTGCTGACTCAGCTGCTATCGATACAATAAAATATTGCACTGGAGTATCATATCGGTAAGGACAGAGTTAATGGCCTTAGACAAAGATTCAGAGACAGGTAGATGAAACCCTCAATGCCGAAGAGATGATATGACTATCCCTCTTGTAGCCATCGTCGGACGGCCCAACGTGGGCAAGTCCACCTTATTTAATCGCCTCTCGGGCACTAGAGAGGCCATTGTCGCTGATGTGCCCGGCACCACCCGTGACCGCCTTATGGCAGAGGTGTCCTGGGAAGGAAAGTTTGTGAGGGGGGGAGGGCTGGAAAAGGGCGGAGCGCCACACAGACGGCAGTTCACCCTGGTGGACACCGGGGGCCTTGAGCCCAGGCCCCAGGACCCACTTCGGGAAAAGGTAAAGGCCCAGGTGGAGGTGGCGGTCTCCGAGGCTGACCTGATAATCTTTCTAATGGACGCGAGGGACGGCCTGACGCCCATGGACGAGGAGATCGCAGAGTGGCTCCGGCGTACCAGTAAGCCTCTGGTGGTGGCGGTAAACAAGGTAGACGGCATAAAGCAGGAGGTATCCACGCCAGAGTTTTACCGGCTGGGGCTTGAAGACCCCCTGCTTATAAGCGCTTACCATAACCTGGGCATTCATGACCTGATGGAGAGGATCGTATCCCTCCTGCCTCCTCCCGCCGACGGTCCTGAGGAGGCTGCGGAGGAAGGGCCTGCCCTGAGCGAAACCGAAGGGGTCATGAAGCTGGCCATTGTCGGCAGGACTAATGTAGGCAAGTCTTTGCTCCTCAACGTCATCCTGGGCCAGGAGCGGGCAATCGTAAGCGACATCCCAGGCACTACCAGGGACGCTGTGGATACCCGGTTCACCTATGGTAGCCAGCCTGTGGTGTTGATAGACACCGCAGGCATCCGGCGACCAGGTCAAGTAGAGAAGGGTATCGAGTATTATAGCGTTCTGAGGGCCATGCGAGCGGTGCAGAGGAGTGATATATCCCTGCTGGTGATGGATGGCGCCCAGCTTGCTACAGCTCAGGACGCTCATATATCGGGCTATGTCTGGGATGACTACAAGGGGCTGATGGTGGTCGTAAATAAATGGGACCTGGTGCCGAAGATAGATGGCACGGAGCAAGAGCTAGCTATCCAGACCGTAAGGCAGAGGCTCCACTTCATGCCCTACGTTCCCATATGCTTCACCTCAGCCCTCCTTGGAGAGGGTATCCAGGACCTGATGACACTGGCTATAGACGTCTACCAGGAGAGGATGAGGCGCATTCCACCTGGAGAGCTTCATCGTGCCCTCATTGGCGCTGTGGCCGACCATGTACCTCCTTCCGCAGGAGGCAGGCGGGTGAAGATTAACCAGGTGAGACAGGTTGATGTAAATCCCCCCACCTTCGTCTTTGCCGTTGACGACCCAAAACGGGTGCATTTCTCTTACCAGCGTTACCTGGAGAACCGGCTGAGGTCAACCTTCGGCTTTACTCACACTCATCTAAGGCTGGTGTTCAGGGGAAGGATATGAGCAGATGGCTATGGTTGTCCTGAGCCTCCTTGTGCCGCCTTTGCTAGCCATATATGTCCTGGTAGTGCTCCTTGCGCTGGATATGGACAAGTCCTATGCCCAATACGCCCTTGTCCTTCCCATCTCTTATGTCCTGGGCTCTATACCCTGGGGCTACCTTATGACCCTGGTAGTCAAAGGGGTTGATATACGGCAGTACGGAAGCGGAAAGACGGGGATGTCCAACGTTCTGAGGACTGCTGGTGGGCCCCTTGCCTCCCTGGTCCTTATCCTTGATTTGAGCAAGGGCCTCCTGGCTGTATTTCTGGCAAGGGCCGTTGCAGATTCAGCCATCACCGAGGTGGCTGCTGGCCTTATCGCCCTGGCAGGACACAACTGGTCCCTTTTTCTGCGCTTCAAGGGAGGCAGAGGTATAGCCACGGGACTGGGTGCGCTGCTGGGGATGGAACCCATAGCTGGAGCTATAGCCGTGGCCAGCTTCATCCCCGTTACCCTCCTCAGCCGATACCTCTCCCTGGGCTCGATGACGGCAGTAGTAGTGGCCTTCCTCTCCACGCTGGTGATGGCCTTTCTGGACCAGTCCTCCACCATGTACCTTCTCTATACCGGTATCGGCGGCGCCATGATAATCTGGCAGCACAGGGACAATATCCAGCGCCTCCTTCGGGGGAAGGAGCGCAGGGTGGGGCAACCTTCTGAGAGAACTGGCGAAGCCTCCAGCACTTCTAACCAGGGCCTGAGACAGCGGGGTTGAGCAAGTTGGACAAGGTCACTGTGATAGGGACCACCACTTGGGGCACCACCCTTGGCATAATCCTTGCCCGAAAGAGCCATCCGGTAGCCATACTGGCCCGCACGGCCGAGGAGTCCAGCGAGCTGGAAGCCGAAAGGCAGAACTCCCGCTTTCTGCCAGGTATCGAGTTCCCCGAATCCCTGAGAGTATCCCACGACCCCCAAAAGGCCCTGCGCGGGGCGAAAATGGTCATCCTGGCCGTGCCTTCCAGGAGCTTCCGGGATAACGTGAGGCGCTATCAAAGGGCCATAGAGGGTGAGCCCATAGTGCTGAGCGTTGCAAAGGGCCTGGAGATGGACACGGGGAAACGCATGAGTCAGGTCCTGGAGGACGAGCTTCCTCCGCGCCTCCACCCAAAGATTTGCGTGCTTTCGGGCCCCAACCTGGCGCTGGAGATAGTGGAAGGGAAGCCAGCTTCTACGGTAGTGGCCTCGAAGGAGCACCGCGTTGCCGCAGAGGCCCAGGAAATCCTGATGTCACCTTATTTCCGGGTGTACACCAACACCGATACGATAGGCGTGGAGCTGGGCGGGGCTTTGAAGCACATTATCGCCCTGGGGGCGGGCATATGCGACGGCCTTGGGTACGGAGATAACGGCAAGGCCGCCTTCATCACCCGTGGCCTGGCGGAGATAACCCGACTTGGGGTTGCCGCGGGCGCCAGTCCCATCACCTTCGCAGGGCTGGCAGGAGTGGGTGACCTGGTAGCTACCTGTGCGAGCCGCTTGAGCCGCAACCACTTCGTGGGTGAACAGCTAGCTGCCGGCAGGCCCCTGAAGGATATACTGGCCTCAATGAAAAACGTGGCCGAGGGCGTATACACCACCGTAGCTGCGCTCAAGATGGCCGAGGAGCTTGGCGTGGAGATGCCCATCGCCAGGGCCACCTACCAGGTGCTCTTTGAAGGGCTGTACCCCAGACAGGCGGTGGCAGAGCTTATGGCGAGGCCTCCCAGGGCAGAGTGGGAGGGCATAGGCT
>CAYWGG010000175.1:0-6057 GCA_964457285.1 uncultured Dehalococcoidia bacterium | reverse complement strand
GTGCGCCCCTACAGTAACGGCATTTATTATTTAAAGTTCATAAGGGTGGGGCATATGCTGCGCCCTTTAGAGCCTGCCCTGAGCTTGCCGAAGGGGTGCAGTATAGTTTTCACACCCTATTACTTACTCTCTAAGGATAATATTCAGAGCTTCTATTAACGCGTCGGTCTCATGGGGTAGTCCCACGCTTGTTCGGACAAAGTCCCTCAGCCGGGGGTTGGAGAAATACCGCAGAAATATCCCACGGCGGGCAAGGCCCTCATACACATCCTTACCTTTCCCTTGAGGAAACTGGCAGAGGATGAAGTTGGCCTGAGAGGGCCACGGGCGTAAGCCAGGCAAACTGCTCAGCAGGGAGAACATGCGCTCCCGCTCCACCACTATGGCCCTTACCCGCTCCATCAATCCCTCCCGGCCTTCTATAGAGGCCAGAAACGCTATCTCCGCCGCCAGATTCACATTGTAGGGAGGCTTTATATTTATCATGACTCTTGCGACTTCAGGGTGCATCACCCCAAGCCCTATACGCAGCCCGGCTAGGCCAGCCCACTTGCTGAAGGTACGGAGCACCATGAGGTTGGAGTACTCCTGCACCAGGGGCAGGACAGTCTGCCCACAGAACTCGTAGTAGGTCTCGTCCACCACCACCAGAATTCCCATCTCCAGGAGGCGGCGTACCTGCCACTCAGGGGCGATATTCCCTGTAGGGTTGTTGGGAGAGGCAAAGAGGATGGCTTTAGTCCTTGAGTCAAGGGCCAGCTGGGTGGCCTCCAGATCTATCTCGAAGGACTCGTCTCGGGGCACGGTCACGACCTCGCCACCACAGATACGAGCGCAGACCGCGTACATTCCGAAGGTGGGAGCTGGGTCTATGATCTTTTCCCCAGGGCCCAGGAACATCCGGAGGGTCAGGTCTATGATCTCGTCGCTGCCGTTGCCAGCCACAATATACTCAGGCCCTATGCCCAGATAGTCGGACAAGGCCTCACGCAGCCGCCGCTGTTCGGCATCGGGATAGAGGTTGTAGAGCTTGTAGCTACCCAGCGCCTCCATAACCCTGGGTGAAGGCCCGTAAGGGTTCTCGTTGCCGTTAAGCCTTATCACCTTGTCCGGTGGTATTCCTGCCCTCTCCGCCAGCACCTCCATCGGGTCCACGCCCTGGTACATCTCAAGGCGGCGAATGTGGGGTTGCAGGAGGTCCATTACGTCCGTCATACTTCCTCCCCTTTATCAGCTTTCAGCATCATGGCCGGAGCTGACCGCTGATAGCTGATGGCTAGAGTTAGAGAGAGGGTTTAGATAAATCACTCAGTCTAACCTCCACCGCCCTTGCGTGCCCTGTGAGGCCCTCGGCCCTGGCGATGGTGGCAGCGGCTTCGGCCAGCTCTCGGTACTCCTCCGGCTTAAGGCCCACTACTGGCATAGTCTTGAGGAAGTGGTGCACGCTCAGAGCAGAGCTGAAGCGGGCTGTACCCCCGGTGGGCATCACGTGGCTTGGGCCGGCTACGTAGTCACCCATCACTTCCGGAGAGAAGGGGCCCAGGAACACTCCTCCAGCGTGCCTCACCTTACCAACCCAGGCCCAGGCCTCTCTGACCATCAGGCAGAGGTGCTCCGGGGCTATGGTGTTAGCCAGCTCCATTGCATCCTCGATGCTGTCCACGAGGATAACCCTCCCCTGCCTCTCCAGAGACAGCCCGGCCAGGTCACCCCGCTCCAGGGAGACTAGCTGTCTGTCCACTTCTCCCTCCACCTCTCCCACCAGGGACAGCGATGTGGTTATCAGGATAGGAGAAGCCAGAGGGTCATGCTCTGCCTGGGCCAGCAGGTCAGCGGCGCAGTAGGCAGGGCTTGCCGTCTCATCGGCGACTACTACCGTCTCCGTGGGGCCATAGAGGCCATCTATATCTACGTGGCCGAAGACCAGCCTCTTGGCAAGGGTAACGAAGATGTTGCCAGGGCCGCAAATCTTGTCCACTCTCGGTACGGTCTCCGTGCCGAAGGCCATAGCCGCAACGGCCTGTACACCCCCCACTCGAAAGACCCGGTCCACTCCTGCCAACCTTGCCGCCACCAGGACGGCCGGGTTAGGAACGCCCCCGTCCCTGGGCGGAGTGGCTAGTATTACCTCCCTTACTCCGGCTACCCTGGCGGGTATAGCCGTCATGAGCACCGTGGAGGGGTATGCGGCGGTGCCGCCGGGGGCGTAGATACCCACTCGCTCAAGGGGTATCACCAGCTCACCCAGGCCAGAAGAGAGGTCAACCCAGCTTTTACGCAACGTTGCCCTGTGGAACTTCTCTATTCGCCCTGCTGCCAGCTCAAGGGCCCTCACCAGGGCCTCCGGCACCTGCTGGTGAGCCTGGACTATCTCCTGCTCAGAGACCTCTAGGCCCTCCAGTTCAACCCCATCCAGGAGGCAGCCATAGTATCTGAGGGCGCTGTCACCTTGCTGTCGAACGTCCTGTAGAATACGCTGGACCGACTCCTGGGGCGAGAGCCGTTCTCCAAACAGCGCCTCGGTCCTGTCCATAACCTCTGGGGGTAGCGAACTCAAGTCCAGAGGGTCTACGCGGGAGAACTCGGCCTTGGCCTGAGCCAGGCCCTTAATAACCTTCAGGTACACCCAGGTACTCCTTTATCAAGCGTGCAGATTCTCCGACAACCTTTTCTCGGTAGGCAGCTATCTTCTCTGCTGGTATCTTATTATATACTCGCTCCAGGCTTCCTGGCACACCCTGAAGGAACTCCTCCACCATATCCATCGCTTCAGCGTTGTCCTGATACATTCTGCGCGCCATAAAACGCAGGCGCTCCCACGTGAACTCCCAGGTGGTGAAATTGGTTACCCATTCCCTCCACTGGCCCAGGGTCTCAGGGCTGATAAAACCTACCTCTACTCCTACCTCTGAGCTATCAAGGAAGGAGCGCATCTGCTCCGTGTCAAGCTCGTCCCTGGCTGCCCTGTCCATATCCAGTTGTAAGGCCCTATCCCATATATTGGCCTGGACCCGGTTGGCAAATAGGCCGTCTCGATCGAAATAGGGACGATAAATGTCGAAAATCCAGGTCTCGTCGGCCACCAGATGGGTGAAATAGCCTGAAAGAAAAGCCCTGGTGGCATCGCTGACCATCTCACCATCGGGGTTGGCAAGGTTGGGGTGGGCCTGGATGAGATTTTCCACCCCGGTGCCGATGTGTTCGATGTTGAGGGGGGCGAAGTGGGTCTGGTCACGCTTCCACTTGGTCATGATCCTGATGTCGGGCGTGGTAGACCCCAAAAGGAGGCTGCCCAGATGCCTATCAATGGTGGGGTGGGCGATGGTGCGAGCCACCTGAAAGGCCAGGCTTAAATGGGTTGGCAAGTTGGGCATATTTTCAACTCCCAGCTTTCGATGTAGGGGCAGACCTGCATGTCTGCGGCCTCCCTTCTGCCCTCACCCCTCCCCCCCTTCGGCGTTTCTTTCCAGGGCGCACACATAGGCTTTGCCCTGAGGGCTCAGTCCGAAAGGTGCGCCCCTCTACGGGGTTGTCAGCCCTCAACCTAAAGGCTGATAGCTGATAGATTCCATGAGCCTCTGGTAAGCCAGGCAATGGTCTTTGAAGAGATAGCTTACTTGAGAGGCGGATACATCTATGCCTCCTGCCTGGCGCAGGTGGTCCACCGCATCAAGGAGCTTCTCTCTGGGCACCACCAGGCTGACGGCGTACCAGTCTTCCTCCTCTACATTATATACCTTCGACACCGTAGGGCCGCGAAGCCCTGCAAGCTGGGGCTTCGCCATAATGTTGGACGCTACCATCTCCGGGGATGAGCCCCTGACATTGGCGGTGAGGCGGTAGAAAGAGCCCGCTCTCAGATGGCCCTCCATTATCTCAAGCATCGCCCGGGACAGCTCCAGGCTCCTGGGGGACGCTCCCAGTAGCTCACGGTTCCCTATGAGGCAGGCCTGGGATACCAGAATTGAGCCATCCTCAAGGGTCTTCAACCTGTTCTCCCGAAGGGTCGTCCCGCTGGCGCTGATGTCGGCGATTAGGTCGGCGTAGCCTGCGGCGGGGGCCGCCTCCAGGGTGCCGCTGGCCTGCACCAGGGAGAAGTAGTTGATCCCCTTGCTGTACAGGTATCTTTGCAGCAACCGAGGGTATTTGGTGGCGATGCGTAGCTGTCTCCCCTCCTGACGGAACTCCACCGCCAGGTCTGCCAGATCGTCCATTGAGACCACATCGAGCCACGAGTCGGGGACTCCCAACACCAACTCGCAGTGGCCGAAGCCCAGGTCTTCTATGATAGGTATGGCGGGGCTTCCCTCCCTCCGGTACTCCAGGACACGGTCGAGGCCCGTGATCCCTAGCTCTGCGCTGCCTTCCTCCACCTTCTGGGTGATGTCGGCGGCGCGTTGAAACAGCACGGTTGCTCCAGGCAGAGCGGGGATACTGGCCGTGTAACGCCGAGTGCTGGGCCGGTCAACAGGGATGCCACAGCCCCGCAGGAAAGCCAGGGACGGCTCATAAAGGTCGCCGTCACTGGGCAATACCAGCCTACACCCGATAGGTAGTGCTTTCCCCCTTGCCATCTACTGCGATTACCTCCAGTATTCCCCTGGCGCTGGCATATGACAGGCTTTCCTCCAGGCTCATGCCGCACACGTCCACCTCCACAGGCGTTCCCCCGTTGCGTAGCTCGCGGACCAGGCGCATGGCTTCCATGTAGGTTTTGCCATGGGGCGATAATACCAGGACGGCTGCTGGCCGAGGGGCATGGCTTTTTTTCGCTTTTCCCTCACACTCAAGGGCGTCCAGCACAGTTTCTAGAGAGTAGGCGAAGCCAAGGGCCGGGACGTTTGAGGAGCTGCCCAGGGCTCGCGCCAGGCCATCATACCTGCCGCCTCCGCCCAGGGAGGACTCGATGGCTGGGTGCTTTATCTCGAAAACAATGCCGGTATAGTAGGCAAGGCCCCTGGCCAGGCCGAAGTCAAGGACTACCGCGGAGCCGTCTAGCTGTTCCATCTCCAGGAGCTCTATAAGACCCTTCAGCCTGTCCAGCGCCGAGGATTTTAACCCCTGGGAATGGATGAGCCTGTCCGCTTCTGTCAGGCAGCTTCCTGGCTCTCCCCTGACCCCGGCTAGTATATGAGCTACCTCCAGTCCCAGCTCCAGCCTGGCCGGGTCATCGGTGCCACGGAACTTTCGTAGCAGTCGCTCGACTACCTCTGAAGGTTGCCGCGCCCCCAACGGACCGGCCTCGGCCCACTGGAGAAGCCCGTGCAGCAGCTCCCTGGCCTCCTCCTCCCCCATAGCCCCGATGGCCTTGCCAAGGTAGCTTGGGCTAGATTTCAAGCTCGCCTCTGCTCTATCGGACGGCAAGAGACGAAGTTGGGATGCCCTCTCCCTTACCCTCGCCAATCCTTCACGTCCAGTTTTCAGCTCGGCTATGCTACCCAGTATGAACACTACGGCCCTCTCTGAGAGGCCCAGGGATTCAAGAAGCTGGTGCAGCACGCCCAGGTCTCCCAGTTCCAGGCGATGACCCTTCAATCCCAGGGTTGTCAGGGCTATGAAGCTGAGAGAAAGGATTTCAGCATCGGCCCTGGTGCTAGAGGAGCCCAGAAGCTCGGCCCCCATCTGAGTGAACTGGCGGTATGAGTTGCCATCTCCTTCATAGCGAAAGACCGGCCCAGCGTACTGGACACGCATGGGCAGGGGCTCAGCAGCAGCTTTCTCCAGGTAATGCCTCACTATGGAGGCGGTGTACTCGGGACGAAGGCTCACCTGGTTGCCACCTGGGTCGGTGAAGGTGTACATACGGGCGGCCAGCTCTCCCCCTGACTTGCGCAGAAACAGCTCTGTAGGCTCAAGGAGAGGTGTTTCGAGGACCTGATAGCCGTAGAGGGAAAAGGACTCCCCTAGATGGTCCTGGGCTGTCTTCATGGGCCGCCAGGACTCCTGAGGGAGGTCGCGCATTCCGTAGAGGCGTCTGAGCCTTTCCATATATCCGATACCCGTTTCAGCCCTCACCCACCGATTATTAAGGTGGGTAGAGCACGTGGGTATTGTATA
>CAYWGG010000174.1:0-6170 GCA_964457285.1 uncultured Dehalococcoidia bacterium | reverse complement strand
GCCAAAGATTCCTCATACAGATTCGATTGAAGAACTGGCGAAGTTCTGGGACACGCACGATCTGACAGATTTTGAAGACGAGCTGGAAGAGGTGAGTGAATCTGTCTTTGAGCGCCGGGAGGAAGAGCCGGTGATGGTCCAGTTGCCTGCCAAAGAGGTCGAAGCGCTTAAGCGCTTTGCCAGGGCCAGGGGTATTGGGCCTGCGACCTTGATCCGGGAATGGGTGCTTGAAAAGCTCCGTCAGTCATGATCTCTCGATATGTGATGACGGACGAAGAGTTCGAGGCACTACTCGCCCTCAATGGATGGCTCAAGCGCGGCGGATTGGCATTCAAATTCTTGGCATTAAAATTCCAGGGATTATAGCCCCCACAGACGAAAGTCAAGCAGAGCAATTTGACAGGCAACGGGATGACTTGAGATGAATGATCTGGTCAAAAAGATTCGCTCTCGTGGATACTGGGAAGTAATCATTCGTCCACACACGTTTGTTGAAAAG
Source organism: uncultured Dehalococcoidia bacterium (assembly GCA_964457285.1). Taxonomy (GTDB): domain Bacteria; phylum Chloroflexota; class Dehalococcoidia; order Lucifugimonadales; family JAGWBF01; genus CAYWGG01. Next base: position 5,671 of record CAYWGG010000174.1, on the reverse strand, counting down.
AGGCTTCCTGTAATAACCGAACTTTATCCCCTTGTTGAGAGAAGATCAGTCCTTCTTAGAGGCTGGGATTTCCCTCACATAGACCCTCACGTTGAACCCCACATAGGTGTGGACTGGGTAGGTCAAGAATCCCGGTGGGAACAGTATTTAGAAGTGTGGCGATTATATCAGAGTGGCCAGTTCTTTGACCTTTTCGGGATGGCTGAGGACTGGCGCGACCAGTCTAGCCTTTGGCCTCCTTCTGAAGATTGGAGACCTGGGGCAACTCTCAGCGTCCCCGATACGATATTCCGATTTACTGAGATATTTGAGTTCGGCGCACGGTTGCAGTTCACAGATGCAGGGGATGAGTCAGTTCATATTGAAGTCGTAGCAAGTGGGCTCAAAGGACGTGAACTGGTTTTTGATGTTCCTGGGCGAGTCGGGTTCTTCCGCAAGCGAAAGGCATCCATAGAGAAGCTCCCGTACCAAGCCGACTTGCCACGAGTTGAGTTGATAGCCAATGCCAAGGAACTGGCGCTCAAGCCAGCGCTGGAGCTATTTCGCCGCTTTGATTGGGACCCGAATATAGACCTGCTTCGTGAGATTCAGTCGAAGCTTCTACAGCGTGTTTAGCAACCTCCTTAGCTCTATAAGGGCGGTAGAGGCGGCGCGGCGCCTTATGGTCACTCGCCTCGGAGGCCAGCGGCTGGGAAACTGGTTCACGGTCTTGTCCAGGGCTATGGCGATGTGGACCGTCCCCACGGGCTTCCCCTCTATCCTCTGAGGCCCTGTCACTCCGGTTACGCCTATGCCGATGTCGGCCTTGAGCTGCTCCCTGGCGGCCTGGGCCATGGCCCCCGCCGCCTCCTGGCTTATGATGCCGTGATCCTCGATGATGGCCGATGGGACTCCGTTTCTTATCCAGGCCGAGCCATCACTGCCATAGATTACTATCCCACCCTTGAAGTAACCCTCACTCCCCGGCACCTCTGTAATGCTATTGATCAGGAGCCCGCCAGTGCAGGACTCCATCGTGGCCAGGGTAAGGTGCTTCTGGGTCAGGAGGAGCCCCGCTGCCTGCTCCGGGGTCTCATCATCGTACCCCCAGATATAGGGCCCCACCAGAGAGACCAGTCCCTGCTCAAGGGGCTGGATGAGCCTCCTGGCTGCCTCCTCATCAGGTGCCCTGGCTATTATGCGCAGGTGTATGCCATCGGCCTTGGCGTAGATGCCCAGGTTGGGGTTCTCCTGCCTCATAACTGGGCCCAGGTGCCTGGAGATCATCTCATCGAGCCCTCCTTCGGAGAGGCCCGTCGTTTTAAGACTGCGTGTAAGGATGATCTCGCCTCTTGCCACCTGCTGCAGCCGGGGGACCACCTCCTCCTCCCAGATGCCTTGTAGCTCCGACGGTGGCCCTGGCATAGTGACGACGATCTTCCCTCCACTTTCCACCCACCAACCCGGCGCTGTGCCACGGCGGTTGGGGATAGTCCTGGCAGATGGAATAAGGGTGGCTTGCTTGATGTTGGTGGAGGGCATATTATCCGTCCCGCGCTGGCGGAAATACCCCCTCAGCTGCTCCAGCAGGTCGTCCTGCACTACCATCTCCTCACCCAGCGCTTTGGCGATAGCCTCACGGGTAAGGTCGTCCTGGGTGGGGCCCAACCCACCAGAGGTAAAGATGATGTCGGAACGGTTGAGTCCCCTTGTGAAGGCTTCCGCCAGCATGTCCAGATTGTCGCCCACATGGGAAACCCACTGTAGCTGTATGCCCAGTGGAGGTAACCGGGAGGCGATGAACGTAGCGTTGGTATCGGTAAGCTCGCCCATTAAAAGCTCCGTGCCAATGGAGATAATCTCAGCTTTCATAATTTCAATCCTCACCCGCAGGTCAGGCAGGTGCCACGTGGAATATAAATAGCAAGCGGTATTATAAAGTGCGTGGGCTGTAAGTTCAATCAGGGAGGTATAAACCTACCTGCTCCCTGCCTGTTGACCTGCGCTAGCAGACTCTGCAGATGAAGAGCCGAGGGTGGGCGGGTACGGGGGCTCGGAGGCCAGCCTGGAGACCGCTTCACCCCATACAGACGCCACAGTAAAGAGCTCTTCTGAGCCCTTAAGTCTAGCGTACCAGTTTTCGCCATCGGGTGTGGGACTACCCAGGTGGACCTCCGCGACTTTGCCCTTTTTATCACCTATCAGTACTTCTGTCTGGGGCGAGGCTAGCCCATACTTGGCGGGGTCATCTATTCGCTCAACCGGGGCCCGGCTGTACTTGGGACTGTTGAGGAGCGGAGTGGTGCTGGCCCACTTCTCTAAAAACACTGGCGTATTATTGCTATCCTCACCTTCACCCCTGATCACCCACTGCCCATCTTTAAAGAGGTAGTCCGCCCACTTGCCATTGTGGTTCACCGATAGGTTGTTGATGTTCTCCAGGTTGATCTTGAAAGGCATGTATGGAGGCTCAGAGGCCAGCCTGGAGACCACTTCACCCCAGACAGAGGCTACGGTGAAGAGTCTCGGGGAGCCCACTACTCCGGCGTACCAGTTCTGACCGTCAGGTGTGGGGTCGCCCAGGTAGAACCCCAGAGGATAGCCACTCTTGTCTACTAAGGTTACTCTCGTTTGAGGCGAGTCTAGCCCGTACCTGGCGGGGTCATCAACCTGGTCGGCCAGGAACCTGGCGGACCTGGGGCCGCTGAGGAGCAAGGTGGTGCCTGACCACTTGTCTATAAACACCTGAGAGTCGTTGCCATCTTTAATTACCCAATGATCGCCTTCCAGGGCGTAGTCCACCTGCTCGTCCTTGTGGATTACCGATATGCTGGCGATGTCCTGCTCGTTGACCTTGTACATCCAGGGCTCTTGCGTCTTGGGCTCCTTGGTCCGGAGCGACTGGGCTATGGCAACGGAGCCACCGATGATCGCCAGCACTACCACCAGCAAAATAGTGAGCCTTACGTTCATACTACCGTCTTCTCCACCAGACGAAGCCTCCTGCCAGGGCCATGAGGGCCGGGAGAAGGAGCCAGCCTGAGAATCGCATGAAATTGAACTCGTTGCGAGTCGTCACCAGTTGCCGGAAGGCAAGGGGTTTGGGCCTGATGTTGGCAAGAGGTATGTCTCCGACCAGCCAGTTTACGGAGTTGAGAAAGAAGTCGCTATTGCTGGAGGTGTAGAAGTACTTGTTGGTGGCGAAGTCTGAGTCCCCAAAGGCCACTATGGAGGCCGGCTTTGTGCCAGTTGGGGCTGAGGGTGGTTCCTCACTTAGAGGAGCTATCGCCTTGAAAGCGACGGCTGGGAAGAAGACGCCTTTGGGATCGCCTTCCTGGGGCTCGCTCCTGGTGGGGTCCTTTATCAGCCAGCTCTCGGTGGAGGTCACTGCTAAAGCTGAGCCGATGATGGTAGCCCTGCTCTCATCCTCGCCCTCTTTCTCATCTTCCCCTGGCCTTGGCGGAAAGAATACTACGCCCTTCTCCGCTGGCCCCAGAGAGACGGCTCCAGGGTAGTAGGTGGTTTCCAGACGGCCCGTCAGCCCGCCGAGCCCAAGCACGGTGTTGAAGAGATCGGGTGTTATACCCAGATTATTGAGATACTGGTCTCTGGCAAGGACAAGGAACTCATTGTTGTCGGGAATGGACCGCTCCTTGTCCACGATATGGCCGTCGCCCACCACTATACCCCACCGTGCCAGAAAGTCCCGGAAGCTCTGTGGGGTATCGGGCTCCAGAAGGAAAAGCACGTTGCCACCGTTCTTCAGGTAATCGTCAAGGACCTGGGGCTCCCCCTCCAGCAGGTCTTTGGTAGGCCCGGCCACCACCAGCATGTTGACCTTCTTCTCCTGTCGGTCCCTTTTCAGCCTCTCCTGCCCCGTCACGGGTTCGACACACCTGAGGTCTCGCCTGTCACACGTGATCAGCAGGTCCAGAGGGGAGACGGCGTAGTTCTCGCTGGTTATCCCGTCGTGAGCGAGGCCGAAGCCTTCGGTATCTCTATCAAAGTTCTGAATATCCCGTTCGCCATGTCCCGTGAGAAAGTAGACGTACTTCTGCTCCTGGCCGGTGACGATGAGCAACCCTGTGACGAACTCCTGCTCCAGGGCTGCGGAAGGGGATACCTGGTGCCTCTTTTTGGACTCCATACCTTCAAAGACGACGGTGCCGTATCGGGTGATGCCGTACTCCCGCGCCGTTAGCGGGTCTACGTCCGGGTCAAGGAACTCGTAAGAAAACTTCTCCGAGCGGGCTTTGAACTCGTGCAGGAGGTTATCCACCTGACCCCGGAACGCCCCTTCCTCGGGGCTCCCTGTGGGGCCAAAGAAGGCTTTGGCTTCTATTGGCTCCTTAAGGTCCTTAAGCAGGCCTACGGTGCGCGGGGCCAGGCTGAACTGTTTGGTGGCGGTGACGTCCATGCGGGTAGAGTTCTCAAAGGCCAGAAAGTTCGCCACGGCGACGATGCCTACGAAGGCGACGACCATTACGGTAGTGTTGGTGCTGTACCTGCCCCGGCGGCCCGTTACCGCCCTGCTCACGGTGCGGAAAGAGATAACCATCGAGGCCAGTATGAGAGCGCCCCCGATGCCCAGGATAATGTAGCTGTAAATGCGCAGGTCTGAGATGAAGATGAGAAGTACCAGCCCCAGGACCAGGCAGGCGATGCCAGCCAGGGTGAGGACCGTGGATATTCCGTAGATGGGGCCGCCCGGACCTTCGGGCTGAGGCCCCTCTTGATAAGGGCGCGGCCTCAGTCGGCTGGCCAGGCCTCGCAAGCCCTCTCTCAGCGAGCCGAATAGAGTTCTTGACAGCCTTTCCTCATCTTGTTGAGGCTCGGGATGGGGTTCCTGGCTCATCCTACCTCCAGCGACGGGTCTCCAGTGACCTCACCGTCAGAAAGAGGAAGACTGCGGTCGCGGTCACGTAGTAAACTATGTTGCTCGTATCTATCACCCCTCGGGAGAAATCGTCTAAGTGGGCAGTCAGGCCTATCTGGGAGAGGATTGTAGAGGCGACGCCATCCACCAGGGTGGACGCCTGGTCTATGAGGCCCAGGATAAGGAGGATGCCAAACCCTACTACCAAAGCGACTATCTGGTTGTTGGTAAGGGAGGAGGCCAGAAGCCCTACCGAGAGGGCGGTTGCCCCGTAAAGGATTATCCCAAGGTATGCGCTCCAGACTGGTCCTGAATCAGGCGCGCCGAAGGCGTAGAGAAGCAGCACGTAGTAGAGGGTTAAGGCCAGCGTCCCAAGGAAGAAGGCGAGGCTGGCCAGGAACTTCCCCAGCACCACTTCCCAGTCCCTCACCGGGGCTGTGAGGAGCAACTCGACCGTGCCTAGCTTCTGCTCCTCGGCCATAAGGCGCATGGTCATGGCCGGGGCCAGCAGGATCAGCATAAAGGCACTAGGCTGGATATAGCCTTCTACGCTCGCCTCGGGAAAGACTCCACTAATACTGAGCCCGAAGAAGAAGCCAGTGAGGGCCAGGAATACCAGACCTACGATGTAACCCATAGGGCTGGTGAAGTAGGCCTGTATCTCTTTCCACGCTATGGCCAGGGAGACCCTCATCTTTTTAGACTCCTATTTTGCCCTGGATATGGGACCAGGTATTTAAACATCAAAGGGTCCAAGAAGGTCCGGCCAGATGCTCAGGGTGAGACAAGCTCTTCACTGGTAGTGAGCTTGAGGAA
>CAYWGG010000173.1:0-6221 GCA_964457285.1 uncultured Dehalococcoidia bacterium | reverse complement strand
CATAGACTTGCCAGGGCAGCTACCCGTTCGCTAGAAGCTCCGGCCAGGTAGATAGACCCCTCTTGTGTGACACACAGCCAAGGAGGTATGATACCCGACAGAGACGTAAAGGGGAGAGATAATGCCGCAGAAACCCTTCGGCTCCACTCAGGGCAAGCCGGGTAAAGTCCTCGTTATCGGCTCGGGGCCTATCATCATCGGCCAGGCAGCGGAGTTCGACTATGCTGGCACGCAAGCCTGCAAGGCCCTTCGAGAGGAGGGCGTCACCACCGTCCTGGTGAACTCTAACCCCGCCACCATCATGACCGACCCGGGTATAGCGGACATGGTCTACATTGAGCCCCTCGCTGTGGATGTGATGGACGGAATCATCGCCAGGGAGCGTCCCGACGGTATCCTACCTACCCTGGGCGGCCAGACGGGGCTGAACCTGGCGGTGGCTATGGCTGAGGCGGGGCTACTGGATAAATACGAAGTCCGGCTCTTGGGCACGCCTCTGGAGACCATCCGCAACGCCGAAGACCGAGAGCTTTTCCGAAGCCTTTTATTGCGCATAGGGGAGCCGGTGCCACCTAGCGTCACCGTTTCTTCCATGGCCGAGGCGCACAGAGTCGTCAGGGAGATGGGGCTGCCTCTGGTAGTGCGGCCTGCTTATACCCTGGGCGGCACCGGCGGCGGACTGACTCGTACGGTGGAGGAGTTCGAGCGCATAGCCAGTGGTGGCCTTGCTGCCAGCCCCATTCATCAGGTGCTCCTAGAGCGTTCCCTGGAGGGGTGGAAGGAGATCGAGTATGAGGTGATGCGGGATGGCGCCGACAACTGCATCACCGTGTGCAACATGGAGAACATGGACCCTATGGGCGTCCACACCGGAGACAGCATAGTGGTGGCCCCCAGCCAGACCCTCACCGACAAAGAGTACCAGATGCTCCGCTCCGCCAGCCTGAAGATAATACGCGCCCTGGGCATCGAAGGCGGCTGCAATATCCAGTTTGCCCTGCCTCCCCACCCGGTAGTTAGCAAGGCCGATGGCTTTAACTGGGAGCCAGATGCCCCCTATTACGTCGTCGAGGTAAACCCCAGGGTGAGCCGCAGCTCCGCCCTGGCCAGCAAAGCCACAGGCTATCCCATCGCTCGCGTGGCTGCCAAGATAGCCGTGGGCAAGCGGCTGGATGAGATACCCAACACAGTTACCGGAAGGACCCTTGCCGCCTTTGAGCCGGCCCTGGACTACTGCGTGGTGAAGATACCCCGATGGCCCTTCGACAAGTTCCCCGCAGGAGACAGGACTATAACCACTCAGATGAAGGCCACGGGTGAGGTGATGGCCATTGACCGATGCTTCGAGGCCGCCTTACAGAAAGCGGTCCGTTCCCTTGAGATAGGAGGCCGCTCCCTCTTGTGGGAGGACCCGGCCTGGAGGCGGGATGAGGACTTCCTGAACCGTCCCCTTGGGTTCGCCCATGATAGCTCCTCACCTTTCCGGCCCAGCGATACAAGGCTGTGGACTATAGTCCACGCCCTCCGCCGCGAAATGAGCCCCGAGGCCGTTGCCAGCCATACTCTGATAGACCCCTGGTTCATCCATGCCTTGAAACGAATCGTAGACATGGAAGCCAGGCTGCTTGGAGAGCCCATCACCCCTGATCTGCTACGAGGGGCGAAGCGGCTGGGCTTCTCCGATGAGCAGGTGGGAGTCCTGGCGGATATGTTGCCTGAGCAGGTGAGGGGCCGGAGGCGCTCCTGGAACATCCGACCTGTCTATAAGATGGTAGATACCTGCGCCGCCGAGTTCGAGGCGGCGACGCCTTACTATTACAGCACCTACGAGCAGGAAAACGAGGCCCTACCCCTGGAGGGTCCCAAGGCCGTCGTCGTGGGCAGCGGCCCCATAAGGATAGGCCAGGGCATCGAGTTCGATTACTGTAGCGTCCACGCCGCCTGGGCCCTTCATGAAGAGGGTGTGAAAAGCATAATGGTCAACTCCAACCCCGAGACCGTCTCCACGGACTTCGATACCAGCGACCGGCTCTATTTCGAGCCCCTGGACGAGGAGGGCCTGCGGGACGTCATAGAGAACGAAACGGATGGCGACCATCCGCCACCCTCGGTAGTCCAGTTCGGCGGGCAGACGGCCATCAACCTCTCTCAGGCCCTCGCCCAAGCTGGCCTGCCCCTGCTGGGCTCCAGGGCCGAAGCCATTGACATCGCCTCAGACCGGCACAAGTTCGAGGAGTTTCTGGCCCGGCTGGGAATCCCTCAGCCCCCCGGTGCCGCCGTGGCCTCCGTCGAGGAGGCGCTGAGGGTGGCCCAGGATATAGGTTATCCGGTGGTGGTGCGCCCTAGCTATGTCCTGGGTGGCAGGGCTATGGAGATAGTGCAGAATGCCACCGAGCTTATACGCTACCTGACGGTGGCCGTGGAGGTGGGCCGAGGAAGGCGCGTCCTCGTTGACAGATACCTGGAAGGCAGAGAATGCGAGGTGGACGCCATCTGTGACGGCCACGATGTGCTCATCCCCGGCGTAATGGAGCACATCGAGCGGGCCGGAGTCCATAGCGGAGACGCTATGACCATCTACCCAGGCTTGAATCTCACCGAGGAAGAGGTGGATACCCTCGTAGACTACACCACCCGCATTGGCCTGGCCCTGGGAGTGAGCGGCCTGATGAACGTGCAGTTCGTTATCCTGGGGGGAGCGCCTTACAGGAGCCCAAGGCTGCCCAGGGACAGCTCCCACGATACCTCGGTCTACGTTCTGGAAGTCAACCCACGGGCCAGCCGTACTATACCCTTCATATCCAAGGTGACCGGCGTGCCCGTAGTCAACCTGGCCACCAGGGTTATGCTGGGCAGGACCCTGAAGGAGCTGGGGTACAAGGGCGGCCTGTGGAAGCGGCAGAAGATTGTGGGCATAAAGGCCCCCGTGTTCTCCATGGCCAAGCTCACCGGCGTTGACTGGTACATGGGGCCGGAGATGAAGTCCACGGGGGAAGTCATGGGCGTAGACCAAAACTTCCCGTCAGCCCTGGCCAAGGCCCTCAAAGCGGCGGACCTCACCCTGAAGCCCGATAGTGCTATCCTGCTGAGCATAGCCGATAAGGACAAGGCTGAGTCGGCCATGCTGATAAGGGAGCTTCTTCAAGCTGGGTTCAGGCTCTACGCCACCGAGGGCACGGCGGCCATGATACAGGCTATGGGCGCGCCAGTGACCATGATTACCAAGAAGTTGAGCCAGGGCCACCCCAACGTGGTGGACGTAATCAACGATGGTCTGGTGAGCGTGGTGGTGAACACCGTGTCCGAGGTGACCTCCACCATCAGAGATGGGTTCTACATACGCAGGGCAGCGGTAGAGAGGCGCATCCCCTGCTTCACATCCCTGGATACCGCCAGGGCCGCCGTGGAGAGCCTGCTCATGGGCACAGAGGCCCACAGCATCAAGCGCAGCGACGAGTACCTGAACGGGCCGTAAGTTCCTGGCAAGGTTAGCAGCATGTTACAAGGCTGCCAGGGCTCTGTCTGCTTAGGGCTGAGGAGGAAAATGGACAATATTATCATCAAGGCCGCGAGCCTCCTCGTAGATCGAGAGGACGTCATGTTGAAGCTGCTGTAGCCAGTGAGCGACCCCTGGGCCGGTACACTCATCTACAAGGAACTGCATTTAGCTCTCGACGGCCAAAGGGACGAAGGTGGTATTTTCCAGGGCCTCGGCGGCAAACAGAAGGCATGCCAGGACATCTTCACGAGTTAGCCCTTGATACTCCTCCAGAATTTCATCCATCGTTGCACCGTGGGCCAGTAGTCCCAGAACATATTGGACCGTCAGCCGCGTTCCACGAATGACTGGCTTTCCTGCCATCACTCTGGGATTGATCACGATGTGTTTCAGCAGTTTGTCCTTGTCCATTACCCTTTACCTCCCGTGATGGGAACAAGGCGCTGGCTGCCAGCGGCCACCACGCCTTCAGCCACACTCTGGAGGGTAAGCACGTGCCTGAGGAGCTGAAGGCGTCAGTGCTCAGGCTGGTAAGGGAGTACCAGCCTGCCCAGCATGAGCAACTGGGCGCTACCATTAATGCCCAGCTACCCGACAGGCTGGGGCTCACCGAGTTTCTTGCCGACCGGTTCGCTATAGTGGGCACCCCTAAGCAGTGCCAGGAAAAGGTGAGTGCCCTGCTGGAGGCGGGTGTAGAGAGATTTCTCATCACCGCCATAGGGCCCGACCCGGACCGGATCATCGAACGGTTCGGCCGCGAGGTCATCGCAAAAACTCAGTAGGGGCACAACGTACTGTGCCCCTACTCTCTTGTTCCGTGCGCTGCTATGATCGTATTCTATCGTTAGCCCCTACCGTGGCGCAGGAGCTTGCCAGGCATCGCGCCCGTGGGCTCCCCATCCTCGAAGGTCACCTGGCCGTTCACCAGGGTCCAGCGGTAGCCATCCGCCTTCTGTATACGCCGCCACTCGTTACCAGGCAGGTCGTAGGCAACCTCGTCAGGGAGCAACTTCAGGTTCTCCAGATCGTACACCACTATGTCAGCCGGCGCACCCTCGCGGATAAAGCCCCGGTCCTTGAACCCACCGAAGTGGGCAGGGAGGAAGCTGAGCTTGTGATGGGCATCTTCCAGGCTCAACGCTTTCTCGTCCCGGACCAGCCACATGAGCATGTCCGTCGGGTAGTTCCCAGCAGTGAGGAACTTGACGTGGGCGCCGCCATCGGAGACCCCAGCAATGGTGAAGGGCGATTGCAGCACCTCCGCCGTGTACCGGGCGACGTCACGGCCCTGGGTCTCGCCTATGAACTCGGTGCCCAGGTCGTCCGCCACTACCAGGTCCAGCAGGGCATCAATGACGTGCTTGCCCTCCTTGTCGGCAATCTCCTGAACCCTCATACCGCAGTAGTGCTCGAAATCGGGACTGGCCGTCTCCTCAACGATGAGGCTTCCCACAGAGCCCTGGATAACGCGGGTGGGCCGGTTTCCGGCGTCCCACTCTGCCTTCAGCATCCTGCGCATCTGCGGGTCTATCATCTTGGTCTTGCGCTCTTCCCGTGAACCCAGGGTCACCTCCCGCCAGGCGGGGGTCTCGTCGAAGAGGTTCCAGTCCTCGAAGGTCAGCTCGAAGCCGCCACGACGCGTAGCGCCCTGACCATAGATGCGGAGCCCTCTCCTGTTGGACTCTTCCAGCCAGCGGAGCCTTGCCTGGTGCTGCTCGGGATGGACGGCGTTGGGTGCCACCGCCTGGTAGAGGATGGGCCTGCGGGCAGTGGCCGCCATCCTCTCAAAAAAGCCCCGGACGTTCTCCGGGAGAGGTCGGCCCTCTTCGCCCGTCTCCTCGTAGGCCAGCTCTATGAAGCCCTCGTCCCGCTCGGCCAGCACCCTGGCAAAGGTGAGAGCCTCCTGTTCCGTCATCAGGTCGGTGATCATAGGTGTCCCGTCGTAGTCCCGCTGCACGGATGTCGTGCCCAGAATCTGGGCTGACCACCCACAGGCCCCGGCATCTATCCCCTCATGCACCAGCCGGACCATCTCCTTTAGCTCTGCCGCCGTCGGCCGCCTCTTCTTGGCCTCGTCCCAACCTAACACCCAGGCGTACAGGGGCGTCAGGGGCACGTAGGTAATGAGGTTTATCCCCTTGGGGAGGCGGTCCAGGCTATCCATAAACTGGGGAAAGGTCTCCCAGTCCCACGGCATTCCCGCCTGCATCGCCCTGAGGGGGATGGCCTCGTTGCGGGTCATACATAGCATCGCCCGCTCCTTGTCCTCCGGCCGGGACGGGGCGAACCCGAAGCCACAGTTGCCGATGGCCACTGAGGTCACGCCATGCCAGCCAGACAGGGTGCAGTAGGGGTCCCAGTATATCTGGGCATCGTAGTGGGTGTGGAGGTCAATGAAGCCGGGGGCAACGATGAGGCCAGAGGCGTCCAGCACTCTGGTGGCCCTGGCACCGCGCAGACCACCGATCCGGACGATTTTCCCATCCTTGATGCCTACATCGCTTATGTAGCGCGGCGTACGTAGCCCGTCAACCACCGTGCCTCCCCTGATGATAACGTCATACTCTGCCACTTTTAAACTCCTTTTCTTCACAGCTAAATTCAATGGGTCATCCGCTCTCACTTATACCTCATAATTTGTTGTTTTGTCAAGTGCTTACGAATCTCGTAACTGTTCAGACTCCATCGGGCCTCCTCTCCCCTTGTGGGAGAGGATTGAGGT
>CAYWGG010000172.1:0-6222 GCA_964457285.1 uncultured Dehalococcoidia bacterium | reverse complement strand
TTCCCCCTGACCCAGACGGCCCGCAAGGTCGCGCCCGCCCTCGCCGTGGGATGCACCCTGGTGCTGAAGCCCGCCAGCTATACCCCTGCCGCCTCCTATGAGCTGGTGAAGCTCCTCCACCAGGCCGGAGCCCCTAAAGGCGTGGTCAACTTCATTTCTGGGCCAGGTTCCAGCGTGGGTTCGGAGGTGGTGCGCAGCCCCAAGGTGGACAAGGTCTCCTTCACTGGTGAGACGGCCATCGGCAAAAGGATCGTTGCCGAGGCCGCTGCTGATGTAAAGCGCCTCAGCCTGGAGCTGGGGGGCAAGGCCCCCTACGTGGTCTTTGAGGATGCCGACTTCGACGCAGCATCCAGGGCGGCCATCTTCGGCATGTTCCGCAACGCTGGCCAGGCTTGTGGCGCCACCACCCGCCTCCTCATCCAGGAGAGCATCCACGACAGTTTCCTGGAGCATGTGGTGGAGCTGGTGAAGAGGATACAGGTAGGCGACCCGGCCAGGGAGTCCACCGACATGGGCCCGGTGATCTCCCGGTCCCAGGAAGCTACCATCCAGGAGTATATAAAATTCGGCGTAGATGCCGGCTTTGATCTGGCCCTGGGAGGCAACAAGCTCCACGGCGGCGAGTTCGAGCATGGCTACTACATAGAGCCTACCATCTTCGATAACGTGGACAACTCCTCGCGGCTGGGACAGGAGGAGATTTTTGGCCCTGTGGTGGTGGCTACCTCTTTCAAAGATGAGGAAGAGGCGGTACGATTGGCGAATGACGTGCCCTATGGCCTGGTGGCCGGGGTGTGGAGCAGGGATTACGTGCGGTGTATGCGGGTGGCCCGGCGCATTCGTGCAGGCACGGTGTGGATATGGGATAACTACGCCCAGCCGGTGGAGGGTATATGGGGCGGCTTCAAGCAGAGCGGCATAGGTAGGGAGCTGGGCCCCTACGGGCTGGATGACTTCGTGGAGGTCAAGCAAATCTTCACCGACGGCACGGGCCTCACTATGAAGCCACCATACAGGTCCGTCATCAAGGAGTAGAGAGTTCTGGAGTGTATCGGTTTCCCTAGAAGACTGGGAGAGTTCAGAGGATTTACCAAATTCACGAAGAGGAGGAGACCATGAAAAAGTTAGTGATTCTGATGCTTGGTGCCTTTCTCCTGATCACTGGCGTGGTGACTCAAGGGTCAACTGTGAGAGGAACGGAAGACAAAATCCTTGAGTTTGACACAATGGTGGGAGTCTCTGGGCCTTATCTTGGTGCCGCCGGTAATCCCATCAGAAACCTAACCGGCGGTGGTGCAGCCTGGACCATCAACCAAGGCAGGGGAGAGCTTCAAACTGATGGAGACTTGGAAGTCACCGTGCAGGGCCTGGTCGTGCCTGCGATCGGCGGCACTAATCCCTCCGCCACCTTCCGAGCTGTAGTTAGCTGTCAGAGCATAGATGGCTCAGGTAACGCCAACGTCGTCAACGTCATGACAGCTCCCGTCCCAGCCACCCTCGGGGGCGACGCTGACATAGAGGAGACTCTATCCCTGCCCAGTCCCTGTTTAGCTCCTATTATCTTTGTCGGACGAGGCGCTGACCCATTCCGCTGGTTCGCCGTTACTGGAAATTAGCGCAGGCATTCGGGCGGACGAAAGTCATACGCCTGTGGGTGTTCGTGCGACATCCGCGCCAGCGGGTGATGTTGGTTGTTGGGCGGCATAGAGGTTGTTTCTTGTAATACATTTTATTATGAGCACGGGCAAGGCAAACTTTAAGATCGGACGATGCCAACTATCCTACGAGCTGGCCCTTACCGCTTCTACTTTTACTCTTACGATTGCCATGAGCCGCGACATATGCACGTAGACCGAGAGAACCGGAGTGCCAAATTCTGGCTTGACCCCGATGTCGTGTTGGCAGCAAATCACGGCTATAGCCGCAGAGAGTTACGTGAAATCGAGCGCATCATGCGTGAGAATCTGGAGGCCTTGAGAAATGAATGGGACGCATTCTGCTGCGGTGCCACTCACTCTGCCTAGAGTAATAAGTGTCACGGTGACAGACGATACCCTGTCTCTTGACCTCGAAGACGGTCGCACAATCGCTGTTCCCATCGGCTGGTATCCGCGCCTGGCGTATGGCACACCGGTGGAGCGCGCCAATTTTCAGATCAGCGGCGCAGGTTATGGAATTCATTGGCCTGATCTCGACGAGGATATCGGCGTAGAAGGATTGCTACTTGGCAAGAAGTCGACAGAGAGTGCCGCCTCGTTCGAGCGATGGTTGCAGCGGCGCAAGCAAAGGTAGCACGAAGAGGCTACCTAACCAGGGCTTACAGCGGACGAGCTAGCGCTCGCCGCTGATGTCCTCGGTATATTAGGCGGCTTTCGCACAGGTTTGACCCGATGAGCGCTCATGCACAAACACCACACCAATGAAATCCGATTCGCGATCTGCATCACAGATTGCGAGCCGGACTTGGAACGCCGCAAGGTGTATCAAGTCCTGCCGGATGAGTCCGCAGCCAAGGATAATTACATCAGGGTCATAGACGAGTCGGGCGAGGACTATTTATATCCCGCGAGCTATTTTGTGCTGATCGAGTTGCCGGAAGCCGCCAAGCCTGCCTTATTGAGTGCTTTTTGATGCCATCGCCCCGCTGAGGACGAGTTAAACGATGCTGCAACGTCCCTTCTACTGGCGTGGCCGGAGTTGAAGGGTAAAGGGGAGGCAGAAGAACGGTGTAACGTTGCCCGATATGATGTATAATACGAAACTGACCACTGGGAACCGATAGCTAAAGAGGAGGGTCAGTATGGTACAGATAGGCAGGCTTATAACGGCTATGGTAACCCCATTTGACGAAAAGGGGCAGGTGGACTACGAGCAGGCGAAGCGCCTGGCCAACGCCCTGCTGGACTCAGGCAGCGACGGCGTGGTCGTTTCAGGCACCACAGGAGAGTCACCCACCCTGTCCACCGAGGAGAAGCTTCGCCTCTTCGCCGAGGTGAAGGGCGCTATCGGCGATAGAGGCGCCGTGATAGCTGGCACGGGCAACTACAATACCGCCGAGAGCATAGAGCTGAGCAAGGAGGCCGAGCGGGCAGGTGTGGATGGCCTCTTGCTGGTGGTGCCCTACTACAACAAGCCGCCCCAGGAGGGTCTCTACCAGCACTTTAAGGCCATCGCCCAGAACGTCCATATACCCTGCATCGTCTACAACGTCACCAGCCGGACCAGCCTGAACATGTCCCACGAGACCACCATCCGGCTGAGCCACGTGGACAACATCGTGGGCGTGAAAGAGGCGGGGAGCGACATGGACCAGATAGCTCGCATCATAGACGGGGCCAAGGATGGCTTCTTCGTGTGGAGCGGTAACGACAACGAGACTTTCTACATCATGGCTATGGGCGGGTACGGCGTGGTCAGCGTGGCCTCCCACCTGGTGGGGAGCCAGATCAAGCAGATGATGGGCCTGCTGCTGGAAGGAGATGTGGAGAAGGCCGGGGCAGAGCACCGCAGGCTTCATGCCATGTTCAAGGTGCTTTTTGTCGTCTCCAACCCCATCCCCGTCAAGTACGCCCTCAACAAGGTGGGATTCAACGTGGGTAACCCCAGGCTGCCCCTGGTCCCTGCCGATGAGCGGTCCGCCAAACAGATAGACGAGGTGCTGAAGCGCTACGAGATAGACCTGCCGGTGCCTAAATAGGCTTGTGGTAACATGGGAGTATTCAAACATCCGCTGGATATAGCTAGCGCCGACGGGAGCCGCCACGAGAGGGTAGAGGCACTGGTGGATACGGGTGCCATGTATTCATGGGTGCCAGACTTCGTCCTCCGTGGTTTGGGCTTCGAGCCAACGCTGACCCGGCCTTTTGTGATGGCCGATGGAAGGACTGTGGAGCGGGGCTTAACGGTGGCGCCAGTTCGCATTGATGGCGAGACACTGCCGACTTTAATCATCTTCGGGGACGAGGGAAGTCCAATACTTCTCGGGATGATTACCCTGGAGGAGTTCGGCCTATCTGTGGACACGGTGAACGAGCGATTGGTGCGTCTGCCTACACCGTTACACGGCCATTTGTAACCACTACTGGTAGGGGCACAACATGCCGTGCCCCTACTTCGGTCACCCCCAGACATCAAAGGATAGGCTTTATCGGAATAGTCTCCCACCTGCGAGGGCCAGTGGATATGAGGTGGAAGGGGCACCCCACCAGCTCCTCGATACGCCTTATATAGGCTACTGCCTCTCGGGGCAGCTTTGACATCTGGGTGGCGCTGGCGGTGGGTGTGTCCCAACCTGGAAGCTCCTCATATACGGGCCGACACCTCTCCAGCAAGGCAATGCTTGCCGGGAAGTGGTCAACAACCTTGCCATCAACCTCGTAGCCTACGCATATCTTTATAGCTGGAAAGCCGTCCAGCACATCCAGCCGGGTCAGCACCAGGGAAGTAAAGCCGTTGATGAGGGCGCTATACCGTCCCGCTACGGCATCGAACCAGCCGATGCGCCTGGCCCTCCCGGTAGTAGTGCCGTATTCCCAGGCCTTTTCCCTCAGAGCATCGCCTGTGCTGTCATTCATCTCCGAGGTTAAGGGCCCACCCCCTACCCTGGTAGAGTAGGCTTTAAAAACGCCGGTGATGCCAGCAATATCCTTCGGGCTCAGGCCCAGGCCCGTGCAAGCCCCACCGATGGATGACGAGGATGAGGTGACGTAGGGGTAAGTTCCGTGGTCCAGGTCCAGCAAGGTCCCCTGGGCCCCTTCCAGGAGGATGCTCTGGCCCTTCGCCAGGGTCTCCTGGACTACCAGCTCCGTAGGGCATAGATGGCTCTTCAGACGCCGGCTCCAGTGCATGCACTTGTCATACACTTCCTCCAGGGAGATGGGGGGTTCGCCGTATACCCTGGTAATTATGGCGTTCTTGAACTCTACCACCTGCTTCAGTCGGGGCAGTAGCGAAGGAGCATCCAGAAGCTCCCCCGCCCTTATCCCTACCCGCCCCGCTTTGTCCATGTACGCGGGGCCTATCCCCCTTCCAGTGGTCCCTATAGCCCCTGAGCCCCTGGAGCGCTCCTCCAGCCGGTCCAGCAGAATATGGTAAGGCATTATGAGGTGGGCGCGTTCGCTGACATAGAGGCGGCTGGTATCAATGCCCCTGGACTCCAGATTATCCAGCTCGCCCAGGAGCACATCCGGGTCTACCACAACTCCATTGCCAATGATACAGGTAACCTGTGGCCAGAAGACGCCAGAGGGCACCAGGTGAAGGCTGAACTGCCCCTGCTCGTTGACCACAGTGTGCCCGGCGTTGTTGCCGCCCGAGTACCGGACCACACAATGAGCTTTCTCTGCAAGGTAGTCCACTACCTTCCCCTTGCCTTCATCCCCCCACTGACCGCCTATTACGGCGTAAGCCGGCATTTCTCCTCCGTTGGCTTGCGAGTCCCGCCCCGTAGCAGGCCTTCGACTGAGCGTCCTGCGGCATGGCCGCGTTGTGGCCGCTCACCCCCACAGTCCTCTCAACGAAGCCAAATATAAATCAATAGCTAGAGACTGCCTGAATGTCAACCCTCGGCAGTATATCAAAAATGATGCTCCTTGGGAAGAACTTGAAACACGCACACGCGCACTGGAGCTTGCCCTGAGCATAGCGAAGGGATTATCATGGTAGACGTGAAAGAGGAACGAGACGCACACGCCATCAAGGTAAAGAATCTCTATAAGGGCTTTGGGGACTGGCCGGTGTTGTGTGGCCTGGACCTCACCGTGGACTGGGGCGAGTTCCTGGTCATTTTCGGCGCCAATGGGGCAGGCAAGACTACCTTGCTCAAAGTCCTCTCCACCCAGGCCAGACCTGATAGGGGAGAGGTGTGGGTTGGTGGTGTGGAAAGGACGAGCAACCCCGCTGCCATACGGCGTATGGTAGGAGTGGTGGCCCATCGGGGCCTCCTCTATGAGGATATGACCTGTCAGGAGAACCTCCACTTCTATAGCCGGATGTTCGGTTTGAAGGACTCGAGCCAGCGAGTGGAAGAGGTCTTGGGCCTCGTGGGACTGGAGGCTCGCAGAGACCAGAAGGTGCGCACCCTCTCCCACGGTATGCAGAAACGGCTATCCATCGCCAGGGCCATCCTCCATGAACCCCTTATCCTTCTGCTGGACGAGCCCGAGGCAGGGCTCGATCAGGAGGTCCTGGAGATGCTGGGGCGGTTTCTGGATGGGTGGAAAG
>CAYWGG010000171.1:0-6264 GCA_964457285.1 uncultured Dehalococcoidia bacterium | reverse complement strand
ATACGAGATCATGCCTAGTCTTGTGGGCTCGGAGATGTGTATAAGAGACAGTATACCCCCTGAGCCCCAGGGAGCTTACCGAGGAGCAGCTTGCGGTGGTCTTCGCCATGACCTCCCGCAGGCCGGAGCCCTTCGACGAGATCGCCCACCAGGTAACTCAGGAGAAGGCAGCGGACTTCCACGAGCGGTGGGTCCTGGGCTACGGCCACGCCTCCGTCGCGGAGCACGCCATCATCCACATGGCGGTGGAGAACGTATCCCGCCTGGCCTGCGACTCCCTGGAGGACAACCGCCTGGCCTCCTATACCGAGAAGTCCTCCCGCTTTCAGGTGCTCCCCAAAGGATACTACCACGTCCCCGTAGAGCTTGAGCCCCATCCCGACCTCAAAGAGCTTTACATAACCACTTGTGACTACCTCTTTGAAGCCTACAGCCACACGATAGATCGCACTATGGCATACCTGAGATCAGTGAGGTCTCAGCAGGAGGGGGAAAGGGACTCGGCCTACTCCTTGCGCCTTCGGCGAGAGGCCACCGATAGCTGCCGTTTCCTCCTCCCTGCCGCGACCCTCACCAACGTGGGCGTCACCATGAACGCCAGACTTATGGAGCACGCCATCACCAAGCTCCTCTCCTCCGAGATGGCCGAGGAGCGGGAGCTAGGCGAGGAGCTGAAGGGGAAGGGCAAGGAGATTACCCCAACCCTGATCAAATATGCAGAGAAAAGCGATTTCCTGATGGCTTCCAGAGAGGCTCAGAGGAAGCGGTCAGTTCCCTCAAGTAGGGGCGTACGGCCGTACGCCCCTACTGGCGATGGGGTAGAGGTAAACCTGGTACACTACGACCCCCAGGCCGAGCTAAAGCTGTGCGCCGCGCTCCTATACCGTTTCTCTGGCCTCCCCTATGCCGAGGTGTGGCGGCAGGTGGAGGACATGGGCCAGGAACGCCGCTGTGAGGTCATTGACGCCTGCCTGGAAAAGCTGGGCGACCACGACCCTCTACCCAGGGAGCTGGAGGTGGTGGACTACACCTTCGAGTACCTGATGGACTACGGCGCTTACCGGGAGTTCAAGCGCCACCGGATGCAGACCTACATCTCCCAGCCCCTCACCGTCGCCAACGGGTATCTGATACCACCCCTCTTGAAAGAGGCAGGGTTGGAGGGGGAATTCGTGGAGGCGATGGGGCTTGTAGATAAAGCCTTCTGGCAGGTATACGAGGTCTCACCCGTGGTCGCCCAGTACCTGGTCACCCACGCACACAAGCGGCGCGTCCTCTCCAGGATGAACCTGCGGGAGTGCTACCACCTTTTCAAGCTACGCACCCAGCCCCAGGCCCACTTCTCCATACAGAAGCCTGTGAAGGAGGCCCTGCGCCTGGCATGGGAGACCCATCCCCAGTTGTTCAAGCACTTGAGGCTCCGGAAGTGAACAGGGATCAAGGCTGTGCAGCTCTACCTCAGCCGCCACAGTTCTCGCCAGTGCAAGGCTATAAAGGCGGTGGCGGCTAAGGCCGTGAGCCCCGCTACGGCCACTGCATATCTAGCGCCCAGTACCTCTGGCTCCGCCAGCAACCCCAGCAGAATGCTACCAAGGGGAATAGCTCCGTGGTCTATCAAGTAGATACTGGTGATTCTGCCTCGGAGTGCGTCGGGAATCCTGGTCTGTACCAGGGAGCTGTTGGCAATGTGGAAGCTCATGTTAAACAGGCCCAGGAACCCGATCAACACCACCGATAGGGCCAGATTTGAAGATAGGCCGAAAAAGATAAGCAGAATAGTCACCAGCAGGATAGAGCTGGTGTTGACCAGGCCCTTCCGCTGGAAGTTGCTCAGAGAAGCAAAGGTGAAGATGGCAATCAGGGAGCCTATCCCCATAGACAGGTACAACAACCCCAGCACCAGCTTTTCATCCCCTTCGAGTATATCCCCTGCGAATATCACCAGCAGGTTCTGGGTAGAATGGACGAACACCGAGGGTATGATGATGAGGACTATGAGCAGTAGCAGCACCGTATCCGATCTAATATACCTGAACCCTTCCATAAGTTGGCCTGCCACTGTGGCCCCTTCGGTAACGTCCTCACGGTACGGGGTTCTCATTGGTATGACTATCGGGACTACGGCCAGATATGCAGCCGCCTGTATGTAGAAGTTGCCCGCAAAGCCAAATGGGGTGATCAGTTGCAGCCCCAGGATAGGGGCTATAGCCCGGATCAAGGTGCCGATGGTGTTCTCCAGGGCGATGGCGTTGGGCAGGTCTTCCCTGGGGACCACATTGGCTACCAGGGCCTGGCGCACTGGCTGGTTTATAGCCAGGTCCACCCCCAGCAAAAAGCTGAAGAGGAGGGCATAGAATTTATTTACCTCGCCTAGCTGCACTCCTATGGCGAAGAGGAGCGCTATCGTAGCCAGAAAGACCTGGGTTGCTATGAGCAGCTTCTTGCGGTCCAGCCTGTCCACGGCAACGCCAGCCAGTGGGCCGATGAGGAGGATAGGCAACGCCCTTACGCCCAACACTGTGCCTACCCAGAAAGGAGAGCCGTCCGTCATCTCCCACACCAGCAGGGCGAGGGTCGCCTGCTGGACCCAGCCAGCTGCGCTGCTAAAGCTGAAAGCGGTCCAGTGGTAGCGGTAGTTCCTGTGTCTGAGGGCAGAGAAGGTCTGTAGGCGGGAAATCCCTCGCCTGGTCACCGTCTCTCCAGGGCCTTCGGGCCCTATTCCTCCGTGGTGGGCCATATCTCAGAGCCATCCTGTTTGCAAATACTTTCTGCAATGACCATTGTAGACATCACGCGTCCCTCTGGCAAGAGAACCCGTAGCCTTCTATACCCTTTGACGGCATCCTTCTGCGGGAGTAAAATCCTTTCGTTGGGATACCCCCTCACCCCCTGCCCCTCTCCTACTGGGAGAGGGGTGACCCTGAGCTTGCCGAAGGGTCGGGGTGAGGGTACGGAGGGAGCTATGGACTTCGAGCCGCAATACACCCCGGAGCAGGAACAGTTCAGGAAGGAGGTGCGGGCGTGGCTGAAAGGGAACGTCCCCACAGACCTGGTTGAGCCCGCCGATCCCGCCGACCTCTCCTACGAGCAGTACCAGAAACGGAGGGCGTTGGGCCGCAACCTGGGTGCCAGGGGATGGCTGTGGCCTACCGCCCCCGTGGAGTACGGTGGTGGTGGGTTGGGAGTGGACCACGCCATCATCGTCGAGGAGGAGCTGGATAGCTACGGTCTGACGCTACCTCCCTACTACGACTCAGGGGGCAGGCTCGGCGGCGCGACTATCCTGGTGTGGGGGACCGAAGAGCAGAAGGGGCACTTCCTCCCTCCCATCTTCAAGGGGCTGGTCAGGACGTGGCAGTTGCTCTCCGAGCCCGAGGCTGGCTCCGACCTGGCAAACGTGAAGACCACCGCCATCCGCGATGGGGATGACTACCTGATTAACGGCCAGAAAATCTTCGTGGGGAGCGCCCACGGTGCCGACCAGTTCTGGATGGTCGCGGTCACCGACCCCAACGGAGCCCGCCATAAGAATCTGGGCTGGTTCATGGTGCCCTCGGACCTCTCAGGCATCTCCGTGGCCCCTATGGACCTGCTCATCTCAGGCGGAGAGGGAGGTGCTGGGTCGGGGGTCAAGAACACCGTATACTTTGACAACGTCCGGGTCCCCAGCTTCCACCTCATCGGCGAGGAGAACGAGGGCTGGAAGGTAGGTCAGACTCACCTGGAGCTGGAGCACGGCACAGGAGGCAGAATAGCCAGGAACTGGCTGGTAGACCGCCTCATCGAACACTGCAAGACGACGCAGCACAACGGCCAGACCCTCAGTAAAGACCCGGATGTGCGTGACCTGCTGGTGGACATCTACATCGAGGCCGAGATAGTGCGGCTCTTCGGCCTGCGCAACTACTGGCTGAGGCACTCCGGGAAGCCCGTTTCCTACGAGGGGCCCCAGTTGTCCCTTTACCGCAAGATGTCGGGCCTCAGAATGGGGAAAGCCATTCTGGAGATTCTGGGCCCCTACGCTCTGACCAACGACCCCCAGTGGGGCCCTGTGGAAGGACAGGTAGAGGCTCATCAACGCTCCAGCATCGTCGCCGTCCATCCCGGCGGCACCGCCGACATCCAGAAGGTCATCATGGCAAGGCGTATAGGCATCGGGCGGGCCACCAGGGAGCAAGCGGGGGCACTGGTGTAGAATGGCGCACCTCCTATCAGTCTCTTATCGGAGGATGTGACAATGGTAATGCCACCACCTGGGATGCGAGAACAAGGGCCGGAAGGCGGGGCGGAATCACCTGGAGATGGAGCGCAGCACGAGGGGCAGGATAACCAGGAACTGGCTGGTGAACTGCCTCCTACCTCACCAGCTTCTGTCGTTGACTTAAATCCCTTTCGTGAACTGCGAGCTGAGATTCAAGACCTTCAAGCCGTTATGGGAGACATTAGCAGCGGTCAGGCTACTCTCAGGACGTATGCTGAATACATTGAGAAGACGATGGGCGACATCGCTGCACTTATGGATAAAATTAAAGACGGTGGGGATTCTGCTGACAGTTACCGAAATTTGCATAATATCTGGGAGCAGATGAAGGCGTGCCCCTTACTCAAAAACCCCAGGGGCGAGTTCAATGCGCAGGAACAGGTGCACTACTTGAGCACCCTTGACACTCAATGGAGGAAACTGGTTGTCATAATTGGCCATATCACAATCCCCGATAGATTGAATAGCTGGCTAAGAGGAGCAAGGCCAGGTTATTATATTCCCTTTCACTCCGTTTTCGAGGATGAACTGCCAAATTTTGAAGACCGAGTAAAATTGCTGAACTTCCTTGCCTCCAACCCAGAGGCTGTAAAGAATGGACTGGTAGATGTAGAAAATGGGCTAATATACCGATACTCTCAGGACCCAAAGTCTCGTCGAAAAAGCTTCTTTTTACTGGCGGCAGCCTTAGGGGTAGCTGTAGGGATCATAGTTGGAGCCAGCTATTTGCCGCTCAAGGATTGGCCGCTTCAGTCGAGTAACCTGTCCGTGGTTCTTATTGGCTGGTTTGCCGTTGTAGCTGGAGTGGTTGTCCACATGGGAGTAGGAATCGGCAAGCGCATACAGTCACAAAGAGGACATCCACCCATCATCTCGATTGGCGATCTCCCACTCCTGGTCGACGCAAAGATTGGCCCGATACTCTTAAAGATTCTGTTCACTCTGATCGGCTTTTTTGGCCTGGTATTCGCATCTGGAATAGATGATGTGAAAGTTTTCAATGCTTTTCTTGTCGGCTATACTCTGGACAGTGTTGTGGAGCTCTTTGGTGAAAGTGTTGAACAAAGAGCAGCTACTCAGGCAGCAACCCTCAAACAGCGGCTTGGAGTAAGGTGAATAGCAGTAGTCCACTTTGATGCCCACTTCAGAAGAGTGTCTATAAGGCTGAGGTCAAGTTCTACGAGAGGTGTATCACATGGACCTGTCCCTTACCGAAAACCAGGAGATGCTCAAAAGCTCCGCCAGGGAGTTCATACAGCGGGAGTACCCCAAGGAGGTGCTCTTGGACCTGGACAGGAGGGAGGTCAGCTATACCTCAGACCTCTGGAATAAAGTAGCTGGCGTCGGCTGGCTGGGGATAGTCATCCCCCAGGAGTACGGAGGAGAAGGCAGCACCCTGACGGATGCGGGCGTGCTGTTCCAGGAGCTGGGCCGTGGGCCTGTCCCCGGGCCTTATTTCTCCTCCAGTGTCCTGGGCGCTACAGTTGTGCTGGAGGGCGGCACGGAGGCCCAGAAGCGGCAGATACTCCCCGCCATCGCCCAGGGCAGAGAGACCCTGGCCCTGGCGGTGGCCGAGTCGGACTACGGCTGGGGACCAGAGTGGGTCAGGATGACGGCCACCCGTAGGAACGGCAGGTTCGTCCTCAATGGTGTGAAGCTCTTTGTCCACGACGCCCGCACGGCCAGCCACCTCCTCTGCGCCGTCCGCACGGGAGAGGGGGCAGATGGGGTCTCTCTATTCCTGGTGGACGCCCGGTCTCCTGGCATATCGGTCCGCAACCTGCCTGGCCCTCTGCTGGGGTGGGTCGGGGAGGTGAGGTTCGACTCGGTGGAGGTCCCTGACTCGGCCCTGCTGGGAGGAGTTAGCGGCAACGGATGGCAAGTGCTGGAGCGGGCGATGGAGAAAGCCATACCTGTCCTGTGCGCCTACACGGTCGGGGGATGCGAGGCGGTCTTCGAGGTGTCGGTGGCCTACAGCCAGGCCAGGGTCCAGTTCGGCGTGC
>CAYWGG010000170.1:0-6296 GCA_964457285.1 uncultured Dehalococcoidia bacterium | reverse complement strand
TCGGCGGATGTACGATGTTATATTACTTTTAATCGCACCCGAACAGTAGAGGTCATAGTGTCGTAGAGGGCAGCTTTGGCCTGGGAATGTTCCAGAAAAGGAGGCAAGCGCCAGCGTAGAGGATGACTATGAGGAGCAAGGCCCACAAATAGCTATCTGTAGAGTCGAAAATCCAGCCAGCTACTATTGGAGTTGCCGCGGACAACAGGCTGTACACCAGCGTCATACCACCCAGCAAGGTGGCGAAGGCCTTGCGGCCGAATAGGTCTCCAACGAGGGCCCAGGTAACGACCCCGGTGCTATCCGCAAGGGTCAACAACAGCATAAAGATAACGAGCTGCCATAACTGGCCGTCGCTGACGATTAACACGAGCATACTGAGCGCCCCCAGAAGCATTCCGCAACTGGTCATCTTCTGCTTCGACCACCGGTCTCCAGCCACGCCAATCAGGAGACACAGGAATATGGAAGCAGTACCATAGATTGCCAGGAGGAGCGCCGCTTTGGTCTCGGTTTGGCCCTTCCACACTATTATGGGTACGAAGTGTGTGAATAAGGCTACGCCCGCCGCTATCCGCAGCCCCATTGCCAGTGCCAGGAGCCAGTAGCTGACTGTTCTGAGCCCTTGTCGTGCTGTGAAGTCTACCTGTGAATATTCCTGCCCGGAGGGAGGGACTTGCTCTGCCGATGGGTCCGCCTGGCTTCCTTCTCCGAGAGCACTCAAAGAGGAGGATGGGTTTCGCCGCCCATCGGGCTTCAGTCCCATATCCTCTGGCAGATTGCGTACAATCAGAAAGACAGGGACCACCAGGGCAATCATGACCACACCAGAAAGGGTAGCAGTGTCGCGCCAGCCCAGATTCACCACCATCAGGCCCACAACCGGGACAACCACAGCATTGCCCAGGGAGATTCCCACCCACAAGAAAGACATAGCCAGGGCCCTACGGCGCACAAACCACCGGCTGGGCAGCGATATGATACCCTGGTCGAAGCCTCCGCTGAAGCCAGTGACTATTAGACCCAGATAGACCAGTAAGAAGGTAAGATAGCTGTGAGTGAGGGCCAGCAGGATGAACCCCAGCCCCCCAAGAAAGCCGCCGAATATAATCATGCGACGTGGACCCAGGCGGTCTACCAGGTATCCGGCTAAGGGCCCCTGAAGACCACCTACCAGCCGAGCTAACCCCAGGGCCAGGGACATAGAGGTGCGACTCAGCGACAGGTCTCTGGTGATAGGAAGGAAGTAGAAGCTGAAGCCGACCCAGTAGATACCGGTGCCAAGAACATAAAGGGCGGATACTGCCGTTATTACCCACCAGCCATAAAATATCCTGGTGGGTTTCTTTACCGACCCCCCAGGAGTCTTGCCGACATCCTGCATATGGGAAACAACTCCCCTGGCTCCTGGCGCTTGCCCGAAGCCAACATCATATTATGCTGGGCTGTACTGACTGTCAACAGTCCTTTACTCCCCACCCCCAATCTCCTATACTTAACCCCAATTCCATGAGGGAGGATGCCGTGACTGTACTGAGAATAGGTCACAGCCCCGATGCTGACGATGCCTTTATGCTTTATGCCCTTGTCACCGGGAAGGTGGCTATCGAGGGCTTTGAGATCGAGCAGGTGCTTGAGGAACTCGAGTCCCTTAACCAGCGAGCTTTGAGGGGAGAGTTGGAGATTACCGCCATTTCAGCCGCTGCCTACCCTCAGATGGCCGATAAGTACCGGCTGATGGCCTGTGGTGCTTCGGTAGGTAGGAACTACGGCCCCATTGTCATATCCAGGGCTATCTTGTCGGCAGATGACATGGGGGGTAAAAGGATCGCTATACCAGGCGAGTACACCACTGCCTATCTCCTCCTCCGTATCTATCTGGACCGGCCCTTTATACCTGTACTCCTGCGCTTCGACGAGATTACCGAAGCTGTCAGGATAGGGAGAGTTGATGCAGGATTGATTATCCACGAGGGAGAGATTACCTTGGAGGCGCAGGGGTATACCAAAGTGCTGGACCTGGGCAAGACCTGGGGCGAGGACACCGGGTTACCCATCCCCCTGGGCCTGGATGTGGTGCACCGGAGGCTCAGCGACGGCACTACAAGGAGGGTCAAGGACGCTTTTGAAACCAGCATCCGCTATGCCATCGCTCACGAGGAGGAGGCTATAGAGTACGCCCTCCCCTTTGGCCGGGGAGTAGATAGGGACACCTGTAGACGTTTCGTCCGTATGTACGTAAACCAGGATACCGTTAACATGGGAGAAGAAGGGCGGAGGGCACTGGAGACCCTCTATCAACGGGCCTATGAGCGGGGACTTACCGCGGGCGTCCCACCCCTGGATATTGTGGGGTTATAGCATTCTAGTTGAGCCGCATTTTGTTTGTGCATAGCTCACGCCCTTTGGGCTGTGCAAGCATCAACCAGTTTACCCAAAGCCCTTTCAGCGGCATTCACCTGCTCCTTCGTATGCAACAACACTTCGCGCAGGTCGGTGAGGGCGTCTCCCAGTTTGTCCAAATCGCCTTGCGGAACAGCATTGAGCGAAGGCAGGATATCGGAGGTTAATCTTGCGGCGTCTGCCAGAATATCTGGAATGGCTAAATCTACCGCTGTTAGGTCTTCTTCGTCCACTAGCTCAATAAACCCAGGTAGTTTTTTCTCTAGCAAGCGGCTGAAGAAGAATATATCTAATGTCTGAGTTTCACACATCCTGCCCTCCCGTTAAGGGGCGATGCCTAGAAAGTCTATGGCTGCCTTAATTATATCACGCTCAATCTTCAGCCGTTCGATTTCCCTCTCAAAAGAGTGGATACGATTCCAAGCAATCTCAGTCAGGGCTGTTTTTCTGTATGTTTCAAGACGCCCTTCATGGTCTGCGATCGTTCCCAGTTTGGTATGATATGCCTGTCTCAGCCTGCCCTGGGCCGCAAGCCGTAAAACGTGACTGCTGATGAAAGGGTCAAACCCTGGCCGCGAACTCAGAAGATGCTGGTGGAGCGCCTGCATCAATAGTACCGCAAAATCTCGTAGAGGCTTGTGCGCTCGGCAGGTGTGAAGCCTGCGTCCCGGATGATGTTCGTCACCTCTTCGACGGTGGTGCGGTTGTAAAACCCTGCTTCCTGCATCACGTTCTCGTCGAATAGAGTGCCTCCGAAATCGTCGCTCCCGAAGTGCAAGGCCACCTGGCCTGTCTTCTTCCCTTCAGAGAACCAGGAAGCCTGAACGTGCTGGAAATTGTCCAGGTAAATGCGAGACACAGCTAGTATCCTCAGGTAGCGGTTAGGCCCTGCCAGGCGCTTCACCCTACGGGCCAGCGCCGTGTTCTCTGCCTTGTAGCTCCAGGGGATAAAGGCTATGAACCCGCCTGTCTCATCCTGTAGGGACCTCAAGTGTTCCAGGTGCTCGATAACGTCCTCATCTTCCTCAAGGTGACCGTACATCATAGTGGCAGTGGTGTGATACCCCAGCAGGTGAGCCTCCCGGTGTACCGCAGTCCAATCATCCACCCTGCCCTTGGGGAAGAGGCGGCTTATCTTGCGCTTGACCCTGTTGGATAGGACCTCGGAGCCTCCGCCAGGGATAGTCTCAAGGCCTGCTTTCTGAAGCTCAAGCAGCACCTCGCGCAGTGGCAGCCCGGAGACCTGGACCATCTTCATGACCTCGGGGGCGGAGAAGAAGTGGGGATGAATTTTAGGGAACCGCCGCCGTGTCTCCCGCACCAGGTCCAGGTAATACTCCAGGGGCAGGTTAGGGTTCAGACCACCCTGGATGAGAACCCTGGTCACCCCTTTGGAAGCGGCCTCTCCTATCATCTCCATCATGTTGTCAACGGAGTGGGTATAGGCTTCAGGGCTCTTCTCCGTGCGGTAGAAGGCGCAGAAGGTGCAGTAAGCATCGCAGACGTTGGTGTAGTTGAGGTTGGTATCTATGACGAAAGTGACGACCCGCTCCGGGTTGTGTCTGTAACGGACCAGTTGGGCCAGGGGGGCCGTGTCCAAAAGGTTGGCGCTGTGGAGAAGGAAAAGACCCTCTTCACTGGTGATCCGTTCCCCTGCCTCGACTTTAGCCCGTATGACATCCAGCATCATACGGCCCCTGTGGGATTCAGGGAATCCAGGTATCCCTTGAACCGTTCTATGGCCTTCATCTCGCTAACGCCAGCCCAGTAGCGGAACCCCTGGTAATACTCCACTATCTCCCTGGGACTCATCCTTACATCCTGTCGCATCTGACCGATGACGTACATGTGTTCCAGGCCCTCATCCACACAGGAGTAAAGGACGTTCTCCAGGTAAGTCACCTGCCTGGCGCTCATATCTCGGCGGGCTACCCACAAAGCAAAGACAAAAGGCATTTGGGTCCAGCGATACCACTCTTCGCCGAGGTCGTAGCGATAGGGGTATGAGGGAACGCCGTAGCGCCGCCGTAAGGCTTCGTCTCCTATCAGAAGGAAGGCGTCGTTGGGCTCTCTGAGAGTCACATAGCTTGCTGGTTTTACCTTAAATCTGTGGGTGAGGAGGACCTCCAGGAGGCGTCTGGATGTAGAGGTCTCTCCTGTCACTCCCACTGTAGCCCCATCCAGGTTCTGAATGGGGCGTTTGGAGTAGAGGAGGACGCTCCTGGCTTTTTCCATAGTCGCTATGCAGAACTGCCCCAACTGGGCAAACCGGTCCTGGAGGCGGAAGTAGTCCACCAGTGGAAGTGGAGCTGCGTCTAGTTCCCCCTGTTCCACTGCACGAGATATGGCGCTGGGCACCAGATACTCAAGCTCTATATCGTCACGGACCAGCTCCCAATAAAAGGGCTCTGAGTTAAGATATGGCATTCTTCCAACTCTAATCTTCTCCATACACATGCACCACATTATAAAGTGCGTCCCGCTCCACGGGCACTTTTTGGGCATCCCTGATGAGGTTGACCATGCGCTCCCTGGCCAGACCTGCCGGACTGTCAGCCCTGGCAGCGTGGGCTATCCGTTCCCGCCCGATAGTTCCATCGAGGTCGCTGGCCCCGAAGTGAAGGGCCACGGAGGCCGTCTCCTCGGTGATCATTACCCAGTAAGCCTTGATGTGGGGGAAGTTGTCCAGGATCAGCCTGGCAGCGGCAATAGTTTTAAGGTCCTCTATGGCGGATGCTTGCCTGGGGACCAGATGGGTGTCCCCTACCTGGTACTCCAGAGGAATGAACGCCAGGAACCCACCTGTCTCGTCCTGGAGCTCTCGAAGGAGCAGCATGTGCTCCACCCGCTCCTGGTAGGTCTCAATATGGCCGTAGAGCAGGGTTGCGTTGGAGAAGATACCCATATTATGGGCAAGCCGGTGTATCTCCAGCCATCTCTGGGCGTTGTTTTTCCCAGGGAGGAGGAGCTTGTGAACCCGGCTGGAAAAGACCTCGGCCCCACCTCCAGGCATGGAGTTGAGCCCCGCTGCCTTGAGCCGGGCCAGGGCTTCCTCAGGCGGGACCTTCCACCGCCGGTGGAAGTAATCTATCTCCGCGGCGGTGAAGGCTTTAATCTGGACATCGGGGAAGTGGTGATGGATGGTCCCTACGATGTCGACGTATTTCTCGAAAGGCCAGTCTGGGTGGTGGCCCCCCACCATGTGCACCTCACGTATTTCTTCGTCCAGGTGGCCTAGAATCTCCTCCATACTCATCTCGTAAGCGTCCGGGTCCCCCTTTTTCTTGGCGAAATCGCAGAAGGTGCAGGAGAGGACGCAGATGTTGGTGGGGTTGAGGTGGCGGCTTAGCACGAAGTACACCCGATTGCCATTGAGCTGGCTATTTACGTGGTCAGCCATACGTCCCACGGCGGGGAAATCATAAGTCTCGAAGAGCCTTATCCCGTCTTCCAGCGAGAGCCTTTCCTGGGCCAGCACCTTCTCCCATATGGGTATGAGGTCCCTGTCCATGAAGGCGATGTCTTCTACCACATGCATTGGCATGACATATCCCTTTCCAGCCTATTTGGTAGGTCTTCAGGGAGGATTGTAGACTCATCACTTGCCCGTGTCAAGGAGACCTGCCTTGGGAGTCCCTCGCCGCAACCTGTAGGACTGCCCTCGTGTCTGCTGGGCGGCGACTTTCCCGTGAGCAACCTCCACCGATTTGGGGTAAAATAGGGGTATCCCGACATGGGTGGTATGTCATGGGAAAAGAGGAATGGCAGGAAGAGAAAGGTCCCTTGCCTCGCACCAGTGAGGCAGTGGACTGGTGGCTGAAGAAGTGGGGCCGCACAGAGCCGCTGACGAGGGAGGACATC
Source organism: uncultured Dehalococcoidia bacterium (assembly GCA_964457285.1). Taxonomy (GTDB): domain Bacteria; phylum Chloroflexota; class Dehalococcoidia; order Lucifugimonadales; family JAGWBF01; genus CAYWGG01. The sequence continues at coordinate 32 of CAYWGG010000170.1, read as the reverse complement.
GAGCGCCTGATTGAGGTCAACGGCGATACAGC
>CAYWGG010000169.1:0-6377 GCA_964457285.1 uncultured Dehalococcoidia bacterium | reverse complement strand
CGCATGGCTCCCTCCTCATAAAACTAATACCTACTTGCTATGGCGAGATTAACGAATCAGCGTGGCAAGACAGCAAGGCCCTGGTTAGCAAAGCCCCTGTCAAAAGTGAAAACGTAGGCCTTGAGCATACTGGACACCAACGCGGTTGTCCAGTCCACGAAGCTCAACCCACTGCCTTGGCTTGCCGTCAGTCGTTTCCACGCTTCAGTATGTACTGTGCTCTCCACCCAGAACACTCTCAAGTTCCCCTGGACTGACTCCATGAGCTCCGACAGCGCCTGGAAACCAAGGCGACGGTGCACCAGAGCAATGGTCTCTACCAGGACGTATGACGTAGCCCATAGCTCCTGGTCCCGATCTATCAGACGGTCGTAGGTCTCTCCCGCCTGTCGGTGAAAAGAATCGGTGGCGGAAACGAGGGCGTAGAAGGCAGAAGTATCTATAAGCACTCGCTCAGGGAGCGGCATGGGGTCCACACTCCGCCAGATAGTCGTCATGTCGGAGGGCCACATCGGAGGCAGCGTCCCTGCCTATGCCCACAAACCCCAGCAGCTTGCGACGCTCTTTGACTTTTCTGGGAGTAATGGTGACTGAGACCAGATGCATGTTCCTGTCAAGGTTAAGTATAACACCCCTTACCAGGGAGACTTGGTTCATGACCTCCCTTTCTTCACCATTCCTCACCATAACTGTCTTTGTGGAATCAAAGGACCCTGGAGACTTGCCCACTACAGCCTTGAGGAGGCCTACCAGAGTCTCATGTCCAACTTCATCGGGCAGACTGTCATCCTGGACCAGGGTGGCGCAGTGTTCCAGGCCTCTAACTGCTTCCTCGGTTGATAGGGAAGCTTGCTCAAGCTTCTCCAGTACCTGCCGCAGGGCAGTCTGGTGGTGGGCGCGCTCCTGCTCCGTAAGGCCAAAGGGAGATTTTGTGAGGTGCTGAGGCGGATACATGGCCTCTAGGAGTTGGGCCACTTCAGGCAGGTAGGATCGGAAACCATCGGGGTCGGCCTGATATTTTGAGAAGAGCAGTTCAAGGAACTGCTTTTCTAATAGGTTTTTCATGGCACTCCCTTATGTCCTTTTGGGTTGGGGCATCACCAACGAGTGCAAATATGCTATTGGTGATCATCAAAATCTAGCAATCCCAGCCTCAGTAATCGTGAACGGATAGCACCTGGCTTCCGTCCGAAAGTTCGTGCCAGTTCGTTGATAACTTTACCCCGATTATACTCTGTCCTCAGGCGTCTCTCTTCCTCATCCGTCCATTTCGCATATGCGTTTGGATATTTACGGCGTATTTCCTCGACACTGTACGCCTTATATTCGTTGCTATCATCGCTTGCATAAATTATCTCAGGCTCTCCCTTTGGCGGGAACGGGAAGTTGATAAGGAATCCAGTACCTTCGTGGAGTGCATACAAATATCTTCGAAGTTGGACGTGAGGTTTCAGTTTCCATCGCTTGTTTTGCCCTATCAGAGATAGAACCGCTTTGATTTCGACAATAGCTTGCTCGTCTTCTTTTTTGATGTACAAGTCTATTCTGCCACTTCCAACAGCTACTTCTTTACCTTCTGTGGTCTCATACTTAACAGTTACTGGCATCTCCGTTTTAACTACGCATCCCCTCTCCTGTAACTCCACACTCATAGCTTCTCGGTAGACAGCTTCGTCATGGCCTGCGCCAAGTTTCGCGTAGACTCTTTTCGCTGCCTCCGCTATTTGTTGTCCTATCTCATCTCTTAGCGATGCCATTGACCTCACCCATCAGCCCCCTTTGCAGAGGTATTTGGGATATTATCTCCGAGGCAGGGTGTTTTTGCAAATGCCGGAAGCGTCCTACAAAAAACCACCGGGCCATTCGCAGGCCCGGCAGACTTTCTGAAGGGAAGCACCTTAACCCATAGACAGGGTTTGAAGCCAGCTCGGTTATAACTGCCTACGTTTCGGGTCCAGGCGGTCCCGAAGCCAGTCGCCGAAAAGGTTGAAGCCAAGGACCACCAGCATGATGGCGAGCCCTGGGATTAGAGACACCCACCAGGCATCCACAATGTAATCTCGTCCGTCGCTAACCATGGAACCCCACGCAGGGTTGGGCGGTGGTACACCAGCCCCGAGAAAGCTCAAGCTGGCCTCGATGATTATGATCGAACCCACCTCAAGGGTAATCAGGACTATAAGGGTGTTGACCACGTTGGGGAACAGGTGGACCGCCATTATTCTGACATGGGAGCAGCCAGCGACGCGGGCCCTGGCAACGAAATCGGCCTCTTTCAGGGCCAGCACTTCTCCACGAATGACGCGCGCGTACCTTGCCCACAGGACCATCGCGATAGCATAGATCACATTGGTCAGACCAGCGCCTATGGTAGCCACCAGCAGGATTGCCAGGAGTATGATGGGAAAGGCGAGGGCGGCATCGGCGACTCGCATGATGAGAGCGTCAATTTTACCACCCATGTAACCCGAGAACAGTCCGATGATGGCCCCACCCACTCCACCGAGAAGTAGGGTGAGGGCCGCTACCGTGAGTGATACCCTGGCGCCGAACATAATCCGGGTTAAGATGTCTCTCCCTAGAGGATCTGTCCCCAGCGGATAGGAGAGACTCCCCCCTTCCTCCCAGAAGGGCGGCTTGAGGCGGTGGGTCAGGGATGGCAACGTGGGAGAATGAGCGGCGAGGACGTCGGCAAAGACAGCCATGAAAACCACTCCGACTATGATCAACAGTGGGATGATGGGCACCCGCCGCAATCCCCTGACCAGCGTTGTCGCCCCACCCCTTGTAAGGATGGGCCCTGCTATCGTTTGGACTCGCCTTGTGATGATCATTTAAGTCCCATACCTGATGCGAGGATTTATATAGGCGTAAAGGATGTCTACCACAAAGTTGCTGACCGTTACTACTAGAGCTATCAGAAGCACTAACGACTGAATGATAGGGTAGTCCCTCCAAGCGATGCCCCTGTATACCAGGTCACCCAGTCCCGGCCAGGCGAACACCGTCTCCACTACGATAGCGCCAGCCAGCAGCAGGCCTAAGTATGTACCCGCGAAGGTGACTACCGGAATAAGGGCGTTTCTTAAGGCGTGCTTCCAGACCACCTTCCATTCAGGCAGCCCTTTTACGCGGGCCAGCTTGACGTACTCGCTGTCGAGAGTTTCCAGCATACTTGAGCGTATTAGCCGCATTATTCCAGTGACCAGGAATGCGCCCAAAGTGAAAGCGGGAAGTATGTAGTGCTCAGGTCCCCCTAATCCACCGGCGGGCAACCAGTTGAGTCGGGCCGCGAACACCTGGATGAGCACAATACCCAGCCAGAACGCGGGCATGGACTGGCCCAGGACAGCAACTACCTTAGCCCCGGTGTCCACAATGGTATCCCTTTTCACCGCAGCCACCACCCCCAGGGGCACCCCCAGCAGGATGGTGATAGCTATAGCCGATAGACCTAGCTTAACAGAGTTGGCGGCCCGCTCTTTCACTATGCCTACAATCGGTTGGCGCAGCCGGATTGACTCCCCCAGGTCCCCTTGTAGAAACCTGCTGATGTAGCGCCCATACTGGACGTATACTGGCTTGTCCAGGCCCAGGTAAGCGCGCATGGACACCCTCGCTTCTTCTGGGGCGTCTTCGGGGAGCATCAGTTCCACGGGGTCGGCTCCCGTGGCCCGGCTGATGACGAAGATGACCACACTTAACACCAGGAAGGTGATCAAAGACTGGAACAGACGAATTATGATGTATCTTTGCATAAATAATCCAGTCGCACTCCTAATGTCAATGCTTGGACAGGGTGATTACAATGCCGGTGCGAGGCCGGTACGCCAGGCTCTGCCATCATTAAGGTAGGGTTTTTAGTTGTCACCCTGACCCTGAGCACAATCGAAGGGGAAGGGTCTGGGGGGGACTCCACACCACCCCCGGATTTTCCCCATCCCCACCAGATGCTTCGCTGCGCTCAGGCATGACATAACACCTAAAAGCCCCTGTCGTCACGGACGAACCCAGGCTATCTATCTCTCCGTCTACCGGCGCTTCGTCAGATATAGAGTATTGAAGTCGTACAGGTCCTGGCCCAGGTCCCAGGATGTTATCGCCTTTTGGGTGGCGAAGGGGTTGCCGAGTTCCAGTAGAGGGATAGAGGAATAGTTGTTGTACAGATAGCGGTGAATATCGCCGATGACCTTCTTCACCACTTCAGGGTCCAGGGAAGAAAACCCTTTCTCGAGCAGCGCGTCAAACTCGGCTGTACACATGGTAGTGTACCTGTAATTGCACCTGAACAGAGGGTTCATTATGGTGAGTATCTCCGCAGGGGCGGCGCGGTTCGGCGTGGACAGACAGCTGGACCACCCCGGCAACTCATTATTGCCCCGCTTTTGTACGTAGATCCCGAAATCCATAGGTACGATCTTCACCTTTACCCCGATCGACTGCCAGTAACCCGCGACAGCCTCTACGGTGCGCGGGAGTTCTGGGTAGCCCTGCCTGGGGAAGCTGGTTATGCTGATCTCCATGTTGCTCTCGCCAACGCTGGCCAGAAGCTCCTTAGCCTTTTTGGGGTCGTAGGGATAGGGCTTGAGGGTCGCGTCACCACCAGCCCCGAATGAGAAGGAGCCTATGGGATACATGGGCACGATGCTCCCCTGTCCTGAGTATAGGGTATCAAGGAGCTCCTGGCGGTTGATGGCCAGGTTCAGGGCCTCCCTGACCTCCTTCTTGGCTATGGGCACGTTCTCCCACTGCTGATGGTAGTAGCACCCTGCCACGTCGGCCTTCTCCTTGATAAAGACGTTGTAACCCTGGTCTCGCAGGCTTTTCACCCTCTCCCGGCTCACGTCGGAGGTGTCAGTCTGGCGAGTGGCCAGCATGGCGATGCGCGTGCTCTCCTCTGGCACGATCAGGTATTGCACCTGCTTGTACTTGGGCACCCCCTCGCGCCAGTGCTCGCCCCACGCCTCTAGAACCAAAGAGGAACCCAAGCTCAAGCTAGCAACCTTGTAGGGGCCGCTGCCGAAGGCCTTCTGGCCGAAGGACTGCTCGCCAACGCTCTTAACATGGTTCGAAGGGATGATCATCCCTTCGCTGCCCCGGACCCCTGAGACGTCCCAGGGGAAGAAGGGGGTCGGGCCTTTTGTGTTCACCACCAGGGTGTAGTCATCTGTTAGCTCCATGGATTTGATGGCAAGCCGCAAGTTTCCAGCGAAGGCGGCGGCGCTGTCTGGGAGAATTATCTGCTCGATGCTGAACTTGGAATCCTCAGCGGTCAAGGCATCTCCGTTGGCGAACTTTATCCCCTTGCGCAGCTTGAAGGTCCAGCTCAGGTTATCCTTAGCCAACGTCCACTCTGTAGCGATTCCCCGATCCGCTAAAAGTCCACTGCGAGTGTCCGAGCCCACCAGGGAGTCAAACACCAGGACCGCAGGGTCTTTACCGAAGGCTATCAGCTGTCGCGGCAACATTGACTGGAAGCCCAGCTCGCCAAAGGCCAGCTTCAGGGTCCCGGTCGGGACAGCAGGTGCCGCTGTAGCTGTGGGTGCTGAGGTTGGAGCTGGTCTTGGAGTGGCAGTAGGCACAGGGGTGGGCGTAGCAGCAGCTTTCGTTGCAGTCGGCGTAGGTTGGATCACAGGGCTAGCACCTGGACCAGGTGTGGGTGTAGCAACTGCCCTGGGAGTCGGCGTAGAGGGGACAGGTGTAGCGGTGGGTTGGGGTACAGGAGTGGGCTGGGGCGCGGGCGTCTCCTCATCTCCCCCACAGGCCACGGCTACCACAAGCGCTAGCAGCAGGGGGATAAGCACCAAAGACCTCGCCTTAACAAGCTGATGATACCACATACTCACATCTCCTCACTTTGAAATAGTGACGACCAGACGGGTCAATCAATGAACCTGTGGGAGTATATATTATTATTTCCCAAGCGTCAACGAGTGATGGCCGACGTAAAAAACTGCCGGGCCATTTACAGGTCCAGCAGTTTCTTTAAAAGCAAGCACCTTAACCTATGGGAAACGAAGGAGGGAATTTGCACCTGTTTCGATTTGAAGCGGTGGGACTTGTTTAGGGACCACCCTCAAAAGCCGGAGAGCTTAGCTCACTCGGACAGCCTTAAAAGAAGACACCTTAACCTCTGGATAGTGGAAGGAAAAGTCTTTCTTCGTGATATAAGCAGTGGGCTTTCTCGAAGGACTGCCCTTGAAGGCCCGAGAGCATAGCTCAATCGGACGGCCTTTTTCAGGCAGGCCACCCACCGACCGACCTAGGAGATGGACAGAACACCCTCCGAGGCCGATGCCTCAAAGATATGGGTCTGTCGTCACTCCCTAGAAAGGAGGTGATCCAGCCGCACCTTCCGGTACAGCTACCTTGTTACG
>CAYWGG010000168.1:0-6542 GCA_964457285.1 uncultured Dehalococcoidia bacterium | reverse complement strand
CTGAACCTGGCTTCGATGACAAACAGTCCGGCTTCAGCCCTCCTGGGCAAAGCCTGTGGGTTGTGCCTCTGTCAGTCCCCGCCGCTATTCACGGTCCCTTCCTCCTTCATAACCTGACCTATCCTTCAGGAACCGGGTTGAGTGGAGGTGTAAGAGTAGAATTTGGAGTCCCACCACTGGCTGCCCAACCTGCGAAAAAGGAAGTAGTCCAGGGCCCCTTTCCAGGACTTTCGCCTGGAAATATTGTCTTTAACGAACCCAAAGTCCTTCTTGAGCTGTTCTCCCAGCCCCTCATTCCGGCGGTCCTCTCCTGGACGCCGGTAGCTCTCTGGAAACCAGAGGAGATTTCTGAAGGGGCCCGACCTCTCATAACCCCTGAGATGGCCAGAGTCCCGGTTGGCGTGGGACTCGATGAGAAGCAGGGCCCTAGTAGAGGGTGGTTCGCTCAGAGGATTGCACCAGGCAGCGTAGCCACCTTCGTTTTTGTCCTTGTAGCACTGAAATCTCAGGGTCCCCTCGCGCTGTTCGTGGCGCACGTACCAGTTCAAGGGATACCAAAGCTCATAGTCCACATCTACCAGCCTGGGTTGCTTCTCATCATTGATTATTCCAGTATCCAGAGCCTTTACCGCTCTCACAACGTCGGCGCTTCCCTGGGCATACACTATCATCTCAACAGGCGAGTCATCGTAGCTGTAGCTGGTACGAAAGGCAACGAAGGCGCTGAACCCTAGCAGCAGGGCCCCTAACCCGAGGCCAGCCAGAGTTGCCCCCAACCAGGGTCTGGCGCGGCTGAGCAGAACTACCGCTACCACGGCGATGATAACGATAGCACCCAGGAGGCCCCAGTCCTGCCAGGAGCCGATGTAGCCGTCAAGGTAGCGGTGAAGGAGGTATACTCCCGACAGTACCAGCAAAGGGGCGAGCACCAGAAGGGCCGATGGTGCCGTCCGAAGCACCCTGCGCCAGTTTACCCGCTCTATAATGTCGCCAACGAATTTGCCTGCCAGGACTATGAAAGGTAGGGCTATGTTGACCAGGAGCCAGGGCATCTTCTCCCCTGCAAAAGTGTAGGCCAGGAAGGTGACTCCTGCCCAGAATGCCAGTAGCAGCCCGAATAGCTCTCCCTTCTTCAGATAGTAGACCATAGCGGCCAGGCCACAAAGGAGAGGCAGAAACTCGTAGACCGAGCCGATTACGAAGTGATAGTACCAGGGCTGCCCACCCCGGGCCACCTCTTGCTGGGCCAGCCAATATCCAAGCCCCTGCCATGAGCCCGTAAATACCCCCCCAAGCTTACTGCACAGGAAGCCGAAGGTGCTCCCTATCTCGCTCGGACAATAGCCGTGATGCTGTACGAAAAGGCCAAACACGCTGGTGTAAAGTGTGGTCCATATGAGGTAGAAAATAACAGCGCACAGGAGCCAGACCTTCCATCGCCACATGATGCCGATAATAGCTGACACTATCAGGGCGCTAAACAGGACTCCAAAGGAGACGAGATAGTTGCGGGCCACGATGCCGTCAGGGAAAGATATTAGGGCGTAGGCCAGCGCCACCAGGGCCGCTCCAGGTAAAAGCCACTTCGCCCTCCCCCACCTCATTCCAGTGAACAGAAACGCTAAAAGTGGGATAGCTACTATGGATGCCGTAATCAGCGCGTTGAAGGCCAGAGGGATGTTGATTATGGGGAAGGCTACAAAGGGAGCCTCCCATGAAGGGAATCCCACCTCTCCAGTGCCACCAGCAGTGCTGGCCAGGACAAGGCCCAGGGCATCCTGAAATATGCTGGTCACGGCCGACCACTGGGGTAGGGTCAGGGTCACCATCAGGATGAGCAAGACGGCGGGCCCCCTCAGCTCTGACAGCTTTAATCGCCCCGTTACCCAGGGGACAATTTCGGTGATGGAAATCATCAAGAGGGCGGCACCGAATACGGCTACGACGATGTAGCTAGTCTCCATAGTGGCGAAGGCCAGGGCCAGCACCGCCGAAGCCATGTAGAGATAGCGGTCCTTCTCCTCATTGAGGTAACGCCAGATCAGGACTAGCAATGCCAGGGCCCAGAAGGCCATCAATATGTCATCGCGCGCGAAGCGACTGAGATAGAGCATGGAGGGCGATAGGGCCAGCAGGATAGAGGTTACGACGGCGCCGGTCCTTCCCAGATGAGCCCTCAGGAAGTAGGGCAGCGCGACCAGGGCAGAGCCAAAGAGGGCGTAGCCCAGGCGAGCGCCAAAGTCGCTGTCCGAAATCTTGAGCATCAAGGCAGTCAGGTCCACCTTGAATGGGCCGTGCATCCAGGGGCTGTGGGAATACCCTTCGCCAGTGGCTAGACGCCAGGCGTAGTGGACGTGGAGGCTCTCGTCATAGTGCATAGTGCGGCCATCCAGGTCCCACAGCCGCAGTCCCAGGGCTGCCAGAGCCAGGCCAGCGAAAAGGGCTGCCTCCCAGCCCAGCTTCGTCCTGGAGAGCGCCAGCAGCCCATACAGCGGGCGGGAGGCCCACTCACACGTCCTCTTAGCCTGCGCTTCCATCGTCCCTCTCTATGACCTCTTGCTCGTCACTATGTTGTAGCCTCTCGTATATTAATACGTCTTTCCTCTCGAAGATGGGTTTCAAAAACGGAGCGAACCCTTCAAACCTGCTCCTGATGGCAGTGAAGGACTGGCCGCCGCCATACTTTGCCCACTCCCTGGCTCCCAGGTAGACGTACCTTACACCATAAGTGTCCAGCAGCCGCCGCACCTGCTCTGGGTCATTGCTACGGTAGATTTGCGCTACCTGCTCCTCCCTGCCAAGAAATGGGGTAGTGGAGCCTCGCCACTGGTGCTCATGGCCTTTCCAGCCCAGCAGGGTGGGGAGGCCAGTGCTGGAAGAGATACGCCCGTATTCCGAGTAGTCGTCACCGACGGCCTCCACCACTCGGCCCCAGGGGGCTTCGTCGCGTAGCCACTTTATGGCCTCGTATTCGCCGGAGTCGTTTCCCCGGAGAAAGCCCAGGCCATCGAGGCTGCTACCGTTCCCTGCGTACTTTGCCCTGTCCAGAGCTGCCCCCAGAGGATAATACAGGGAGGCCAGGACCAGCACTACTACCAGTCCTATCCAGCCATAGCGAAGCGTTTTCCCCAATAGAGTCAGCGGCAATCGCACCAAAGCCCTCACCCCAGGCCCCTCGCCCAGAGGGAGAGGGGTGACCGAAGGTCGGGGCGAGGGTGAGGAAGATAGCATAGGCCGGGAGCAGCAGTAGTATAGGCCGTAGGCAGAAACGATAGCAAGGAGCAGCCATGCCTGGTAATAGACCTTGAAGACAGTGTTCATCCTGTTGCCAAAGAAGTCCACCAGGTAAAAAAGCTCCACTCCTATCAACAGGTAGAAGGCCAGGGCAAGGGCAAGGAGAGAAAAAGCTGTAGTCATCTCCTCGCCCTTTTGGCTTCCCTCGGGGCCGGCGCGCTTTGCTCTCAGGAGCGCACTGTATAAGGCCACTCCCACAACGGCCAGTCCTGGCAAAAGCTTGCCTAACCTGGAACCCACCGAGCTCACACCCTCCCCGATGCCGTCGTCGAAGGGGCTTATAAGCAGCTCGATCCCGGCCCACAGCAGGAAAGGCAGGAGGGTTATTACCAATACTGGCGCCATTATCCCCAGGGTTTTGCCGCCTGCGTTCGGCGCGGTCCAGAGCTGCTTTAGCAGGAAGGAACCGCTAAGTACAAGAAATAGCCCCCATATCAGGAAGAAGAACAAGGGCCTGGTGCTCACGTCCCGGAGGGGCAGTATACCCGAAGCCTGGCTGCCCAGGGTCAGATAAAAGGGGGTGTATAGAAGCACCGCCCCTGCCAGTACGGGTACGAGCAGGGAAAGGGAGGCGACAATGGCGAGCGTGGCCTGGCCATTCCAGTCCCCGTAGATTCTGACTAGCACCACGGCGAGGTAAAGCGCCGCGAAGACGGGAAAGTCCCAGATGTTGATGAAAGCTAAAGCCCCTAGAGATAGCACTATGGCAAAGACCTCCCAGGGGTTGTGGCAGAGCCAGGAGAGTCCCAACCTCTCCCGAGAAAGGAGCAGGTTCAGCCCCAGGGCCAGGTTAAGTATGAGAAACGGCAAAGACGATACATGGGGGTGAAGGTCTCCCAGAAGGAAGCTGAAGAAGGGGAACTCAGTGATGGTGTAGTCCAGGCTTCTCCCGTCCATCACCGTGTCTATGACCCTGGTGGCGCGCCACCACCACCAGGGTTCATTTGGGAAAAGGCTGGAGTCAGACCCCTGGGCGTCGAGCCCTTTTATAGAAACCCATTGCCAGAATCCCTCCGAACCCCATCCATGAGCGTGTATTAGCTCCAGCACTCCCTCCAGGTTGCCTATAAGGACCAGGAAGAGGGGTGCTGCCAGGGCATAGCTACTGGCGGCCCTAACGCTGGCGCCGGAGAGTCGTATCAGGTTGTAGGCCAGGCTGAAGGCGCAGGCCCCTACCAGGGCAGGAATCAGGGCTATAGAGAGGTTGTAGGAGATGCTGGACGGGATGGCCGTAAGCTTGGTGAGAAAGGCCATCATGAAATGGCCGAAGTAGTAGTAGCTTATGGGGTGGCCCGCAAGCCAGGGGTCCTCAGGCGGAAAGTAGGTGCTCCTGAGTATGGAGTTGAGGAAGGCGAAGTCCATGGGCTTTTCAGTGTGGTTTATGGCTGGGGAGTTGGACGCCACCGAAAGCCAGAGAAAGTAGAACCCAAGAAAGACTAGCTCGGCCATTAACAGCGTAGTATGTTCTCTGCGGAGGAAGGCCGCTATCTCTCGCCACCTACGCCATAATACCAGGGCCGAAGCGAGGGCCAGGACGACAAGGATGGCGATGATGGTATAGCGACTGTTAGGGGCCACATGGGTCAGGCCCAGCAGCCACAGGATATACGAGGACACAAGAAGGCCCAGAAGCTTCGAGAGGATGAGGCCCCTGTCGGGCAGGCGGTGAAAAAGGCTAAAGGCAAAGGGAAATGCTATCAGCCCCAGGACTTCAACGACAAGGAGCCAGATCAGGGCGTGGTGCACGGCCTACTCTGTACCCTAAAGGGGGGAAGGGACTAAATCTATCCCCTGTTTAAAAAGTGTCATACAATGAGCCCATCGAGGGAGCGAAGAAGGCTTTGTCAGCTACTCTAAGGGCGAGAAGATGGTACAGGTTCCAGTAGGGCCTCCACAAACTCTCTGGAATCGAAGGGGGCCATGTCCTGGAGCTTCTCTCCTGTGCCGATAAAAAGGATGGGAAGGTCAAGCTCATTCTTTATAGCCAGGATAATCCCTCCCTTGGCCGTGCCGTCCAGCTTCGCCAGGAAGATGCCCGTGCAGTCCACCGCTTCGGTGAAGTACCTGGCCTGGCTGAGGCCATTATGCCCCGTGGTGGCATCCAGTACGAGAAGCACCTGATGGGGCGCAGAAGAGTCGAGACGGTTCAGCACCCGCCTTATCTTCTTAAGCTCCTCCATCAGATTGGACTTAGTGTGCAGGCGGCCTGCGGTGTCTATTATCAGCACGTCGGCGCCTCGGGCCCTGCTCGCCTGGAAGGCATCGAAGGCTACGGCCCCGGGATCGGACCCCGGTTGGTGGTTCACCACCTCGACGCCTGCCCTCTGGCCGAGGACCTGCAACTGGTCTATGGCAGCGGCACGGAAGGTATCGGCGGCTCCTATGATGACTTTTTTCCCCGCCTCTTTGAAATGATAAGCCAGCTTGGCGATACTGGTGGTCTTGCCGGAGCCATTGACGCCCACAACCAGGATGACGAACGGAGAGGTCTCGGTTTCGGTCTCCAACCACACATCCGCCGTATCACTACCATCCAGACTGGACACCAGCTCCAGTTTGAGAGCATCGAATATTTGTTGAGGTTGGCTAAACCGCTCTTCTCGTGCCTGAGCCTTCAGCCTCTGGATAAGCTCTAGAGATGTCTCAACGCCCACGTCGGCAGAGATCAGTATCTCCTCCAGCTCATCCCACACCTCGTCGTCCAGCCTTGACGACCGCAGCACACCCATAATGCGGCCAAACCAGGTCTCTCGACTTCGCCGAACGCCCTCCTGGGTCTTTTCTTTGTTCTTTTCCCGGTTTCTTTTGAGCAGCCCTAACATGTTGGCCTTGTGTCCGAGTGTACTGTGTCATAGGAGGAGTCGCCCAGGCGACGCAGCGCTTCCCGTGCCGCCTGCTTTTCGGCGTCTAGCTTGCGCTTTCCCTGGCCTCGACCCATCACTCGCCCATCCATTACCACCTCTACATCGAAGCTTCTGCTGTGGTCCGGACCGCCCGCTTCCACCAGTCGGTATTGGGGAGGCACCCCGCCCATACCTTGCACCAGTTCCTGAAGCTGTGACTTTGGGTCCTCGGGCACTCCTGCCTCTAGCGCGCTCTCCACCTCCTCACCCATCATCTCCAGGACAAATTTCTTGACAGCGTCAAAACCACGGTCCAGAAACACAGCCCCCACCAAAGCCTCGAAGGTGGCAGCCAGGTTCGATGGTCTGTCTCGTCCCCCCGTAGACTCCTCACCCTTCCCCATT
>CAYWGG010000167.1:0-6563 GCA_964457285.1 uncultured Dehalococcoidia bacterium | reverse complement strand
TCGGCGGGCTTTTTCTCGCTGGGTCATCGAGGTATACTGGTGGATGAGGGAGGCAACTATGAGTATCTCCTTTGGTCTGTCCAGTATCCTGGTTGATTATCTCTCTGGCAAACGGGGCCTTAGCGACCTTCGGGATTGGATCAGTCTGAACATGGACACTTTGCTGGTCCCAACGGTGTCCCCCACCACTGACCAGAGGGTATCCTCTGAAGTTTACCACATGATGGCTGAAATGGATGCCAACGGCCTGGCCGAAAGCCAGCTACGTGAATACTTGGCGGATGTGCTCGAGGTATCATCATGGACAAGATAGTGGACTACCTCAGCTCCTACGCCACAGGCTTGAGGTTCGATGACCTTCCCGAAGGGGTAACGCATCAGGCCAAACGTCTGATAGTGGACACGATAGGGTGCGCCATAGGAGGGTTTCCCAGCGAGCCCAGCAGAATTGCTAGAGAGCTTTCCAGCACTGTCTCCAGTAGCCGACCCGCCACTATCCTGGGCAGCGGCCAGAAGACTACTCCTGACCTGGCTGCCTTTGCCAACGGGGTGATGGTCCGGTATCTGGACTACAACGACGGCTACACCAGCAGGGACTCGGGCCATCCCAGCGATGCCATCGCAGCCATCCTCTCTCCCGCTGAGCTAGCCCATGCTGACGGCAAGACCTTCCTCACCGCCACCGTCCTAGCCTATGAGGCGTTCTGCCGATTGTGCGATGCCGTGTCCGTACGGAGCAGGGGCTTTGACCACGTCACCCTGGGAGTCATCGCCAGTGGCCTTGGGGCGGCCAGGGCTATGGGCCTCTCCAGGGAGCAGACTATCCAGACCCTCAACCTGTGCGTTGCTCCGAACGCTGCCCTGTACCAGACGCGCATCGGCGATGTGTCCATGTGGAAGGGTTGCGCCTTCGCCAACGCCAGCCGCAACGCCGTCTTCGCTGCCCTCCTTGCCCAAAGGGGGCTTACCGGGCCCTCGCCCATCTTTGAAGGGCCTGGAGGGTTCTTCAGAGCAATCGGCGGAGGCCCCTTCACGCTTGAGCCCTTTGGAGGCGATGGCAGGCCCTTCAAGATTATGGAGTGCAGCATCAAGCGCTTTCCCCTGGGCCAGTACTCGCAGACGGTGGTGCAGGCGGCGCTGGAGGTGCGTGACAAGCTCACCGAAGGAGCGCCGATGGTGGGGGGTGAGAAGGGTAGAAGAGAGGCTAGCGTAGAGAATATAGCCGAGGTCCATGTCCGGACGCTCAAGACCGCCGTGGATATTATGGCTGGCGATGAGGAGAAGTGGCATCCCACCAACCGGGAGACGGCGGACCACAGTATGCCCTATACTGTGGGGGTGGCCCTGATGTACGGCTCCGTTGAGCAACACCACTTTGGTGACGAATACCTGCGCAACCCCCAACTGCTTGACCTGGTGCAGAAGGTCAAGGTCTCAGTATCTGAAGAGGCCAACCGCAGGGCTCCGGAGGCGATGCTGAGCACCGTGGAGGTCGTCATGTCTTCCGGAGAGAGGTTCTCTTCCCCAGAAGTCCCCTACCACCGGGGCCACTGGAAGAATCCCATGACCGGGCGAGAGGTGGAGGAGAAGTTCCGCGCCCTGGCCCAGGGTCTGCTCGTCCCGGCTCAGACAGAGGCCCTCCTGGACCGCCTGTGGAACCTGGAGCGGGTGGCGGACGTCGGCCAGGTAATCGAGTTGGTAAAGGTGTAGCCCTCAACCGGCCTCCTGCCACTCCTCTCACACCAGGAGGCAACCAGTTTTAACACGTCCAGGATGAAGCTCTGTATTGCCAACGCACTTGCTATAGGATGAACTTGCAGGAGGTAATGCTATGCCTAAGATGACTGGCGGCCGATTTCTTGCCGAGACCTTGAAAGGGTACGGAGTAACCCACGCTTTCTTTGTGCCTGCGATAGTCAGGAGGGCTGTGGTGGAGATGGAGAGGGTTGGCATACAGCGGATTGTGACCCACGGGGAGAAGGCTGCGGCCTACATGGCCGATGGCTACGCACGAGCCGCCAACCGCCCGGGTGTCTGTATGGCCCAGTCGGTTGGGGCGACCAATCTGATGGCAGGGCTACAGGATGCTT
This sequence comes from uncultured Dehalococcoidia bacterium, assembly GCA_964457285.1. Lineage (GTDB taxonomy): Bacteria > Chloroflexota > Dehalococcoidia > Lucifugimonadales > JAGWBF01 > CAYWGG01. The sequence continues at coordinate 4,473 of CAYWGG010000167.1, read as the reverse complement.
ACCTGGCCCGTTCCCCTGTCATCGCCATCACGGGGCACAGACCTTTACTCCACCAGTACCGGCACTCATATCAGGAGATAGAGCACGTCGTGTCCTACAACTCCGTCACCAAGTATAACGTGGTGGTGGACAGCGTGGAGCAGTTGCCCCACCTTCTCAGGCAGGCCTTCCGAGAGGCTACATCGGGAGCGCCAGGGCCGGTGCACCTGGACCTTCAGGGGATTCAGGGGGAGTTGGTGGTTGAGGCCGAAGCGGGTCTTGAGGTGATAGTGGAGGAGCCCTTTACCCGGGTCCCCGCCTTCCGGCCGGAGCCCGAGGCGGAGCGGGTGCGAGAGGCAGCCAGGGTGCTGTCCGAGGCCCGCAGGCCAGTTATCGTGGCTGGCGGAGGGGTCGCAACCTCCCAGGCCAAACAGGAGGTGGTAGAGCTTGCGGAGATGCTCTCCATCCCCATAGCCACCTCTCTCAACGCCAAAGGGACGATTCCCGACGACCACCCTTTGTCGGTGGGGGTAGTCGGCTCCTACTCTCGGTGGTGCGCCAACAGGGTCGTGGCGGAGGCGGACCTGGTAGTGTTCATCGGCAGCCACACCGGAAGCCAGGTCACCCTCGACTGGAGGATTCCGCCAGTAGGCACACCCGTCATTCAGATAGACATAGACCCCTCGGAGCTGGGAAGAAGCTACCCCACCAGGGTGGCCCTCCAGGGGGACGCCAGGGTGACGGTACGGAGATTGATCGAGGCCCTGGAGCCGATAGGACCCAGGACCGAGTGGGTCAACCGGGCGCAGCAGCTTGTCGGAGAGTGGCGCGCCGAGGCGGAGCCCCTGCTCAACTCCGATGCCGTGCCCATAAGGCCGGAGCGCATCTGCAAGGAGATCACGGACTTCCTCCCCCCCGATGCTTTGGTGGTATCGGACACCGGCCACGCAGGTATATGGACTGGCACCATGATGGACCTGAAATCGCCAGGGCAGAGCTACATCCGATGCGCTGGCTCCCTGGGGTGGGGCTTTTCCGCCGCCTTGGGCGCCAAGTGTGCCGTCCCTCAACGGCCTGTGCTGTGCTTCACGGGAGATGGAGGCTTCTGGTATCACATCGCCGAGCTAGAGACGGCCCTGCGCTATGGCATCAACACCGTGACGGTGGTGAACAACAACCATTCCCTGAACCAGGAAAAGCGGGGCACCGAGAGGGCGTATGCTGGGTACTCAGGCAACTCCGATGAGGTCTGGCACTTCCTGGACATAGACTTTGCCAGGGTGGCCCAGTCCATTGGCTGCTTCGGCGTGAGAGTGGAGAACCCCAGCCAGCTTCGTCCCGCCCTTGAGGCTGCCTTCGCCTCGGGCAGGCCCGCGGTGGTTGACGTGGCTAGCGATATAGAGGGGATAGCGGCTCCGGCGTGGAGTGGCTGATGTATGTAATAAACCCTCACCCCAGGCCCCTCTCCCAGGGGAGAGGGGTGGCCGAAGGCCGGGCTGAGGGGTTAATACTGCCTCACCTGGGGAGATGGTAGGGCACGCTCACCACAACGACCCGGCGCTGGAACAGCAGGGCCAGCTTGAGAATAAGGGCGGTCTGATTGTGCAGTAGCTGATGCCACAATCGCCTGGGCACAAACTCGGGGATTACCACGGTAATATGCTCCGAGGGATACGCTCTGGACACTTCCTGAATGTAATCAACCAGCGGCCGCACCACAGCCCGGTAGGGAGAGGGGATGATGGTTAAAGGAATGCCCGTTTCCAACCTCTCCCAACGGAGTTTGGCCATTCGTGATGCTTCCTCATCCACCGCAACGTGTACTGCTTCGACCCTCGTACCAATGGCCCGAGCGTACTCCAGGGCGGGGAGCACCGCTCGATGCACTGCCCCGATGGGAAAGATGACCACCCTTGGCACCGCTCGCTGCGGGGGGGCATAGTGGTCCAGGGAGAGGGCCTCGGCCACAGCGTGGTAGTGGTTTCTGATGGCACGGAACAATAGCAGCATGAGTGGAATGACGAGGACCACTATCCAGGCTCCGGAGGCGAACTTGGTTACTGTCAGCACCAGCAGCACTACGCCGGTCACGACTGCGCCAACCCCGTTGATCAGGAGGCCGCGTTGCCACCCCTTATCCCGGCTTTGCCGCCAGTGTACCACCATACCTAACTGGGTAAGAGTGAAGCCGATGAACACGCCAATGGAGTAGAGAGGGATCAGGCGGTGAGTATCGCCCTGGAAAATCAGGACCAGGATCATGGACAGTGCCGCAAGAACCAGGACGCCGTTGGAAAATACCAGCCGGTCGCCCAGATTCGACAGGGCCCGAGGCAGAAAGCCATCCCGGGCCAGCGTGGAAGCCAGCCTGGGGAATGCGGAAAAGCTGCTGTTAACCGCTACCACCAGGATGAAGACCGTGCTGAATTGGACCACGTAGAAGAACACATTGACGCCAAAGCTCCCCCTGGCTACCCCGGAGACCAGGGTTTGCCCCTGCAAAGGCCCGATCTTGAAAAAGAAGGCCAGCAGCACCACCCCAAAAAATAGGGTAGCGAGCAACGTTCCCATGACCAGAAGAGTGACCCTGGCATTGCGTGCCTCAGGAGTTTTGAAGATTCCCACAGTGTTGGAAATGGACTCAATCCCGGTGAGCGCTACACAACCTCCGGAGAAGGCCAGCAGTAAGAGATACGGCCCCACATCCTTCGCCTCCGCGGCCAGGACAGGTGGGCTGGCCACCGCGGGGGTCCCTTCGGTGAAGTAGCGAAAAACCCCGACGACGACCATCACTAATAAACTGACCACGAATAGATAGACCGGGAAAGCCAGAATCTGTGCTGACTCCCGGAACCCGCGGAGGTTGATGATGGTCAAAAGGATGATGAAGGTAACGCTCAGCTCTGTTTGGTGATGAGTAATGCTCGGGAAAGCTGAGCCAATGGCGGCTACACCCGCGGTCGTGGAAACCGACACGGTGAGGATGTAGTCCACCAGTAGCCCGGCTGAGCCAACCAGCCCCAGAGAGGTCCCCAGGTTTTGCCTGGCGACCACGTAGGCCCCCCCTTCGCCTGGATAGGCCCGAATCACCTGGCTGTAGGACGACACCACGATAAACATAAGCACGACGATGGCTAGGGCGATAAAAACAGCGTAGCTAAATGCTTCTTCACCGGTGCCACTGAGAGCACGTATCATCTCTTCAGGCGCGTAGGCCACCGAGGAAAGGGGGTTCGCCGAGACGATTACAAAAGCTAGTGGAATAGCTAACCGAATCAGCGCGATTTGTGAGGTAGCGAGGGGGCTACCGAATATGATGTGTCTAAGGCCTTGTATCATATGATGTACATATCATACCATATCTACTTCTACGTAATCATCCGGCATCCATTCGGTTCTTAGCCACAAAGTCCCCCAGCCGCTCCAGGGCCTTCATGATGTTCTCCTGGGAGTTGGCATAGGAGAGGCGCAGGTATCCCTCGCCGAACCTGCCGAAGGACGCACCCGACAGAAGGGCGACGCCGGCCTCGCTTAGCGCCCTCTCCTGAAACTCCTGGCTGGGGATTCCCGTGCCCTTGATGCTGGGGAAGGCATAGAAAGCCCCCTCTGGCTCAGGGCAGTTGATGCCCGGTATCTGCCGTAGGCCCCTGGTGATAATATCCCGCCTGCGTCTGAACTCCTCCACCATGTCCCTCACAGATTCCTGGGGGCCGTCCAGGGCTACGATGGCGGCCCGTTGGGTGAAGGAGGCAGCGCAGGAGACGCTGTTCACCGCCAGCTTCACGATGTGGGGCACCAACGATTCCGGGAACACTCCATAGCCCAGCCGCCAGCCTGTCATGGCATAGCTCTTGGAGAAACCGTCCAGGATGATGGTACGCTCGTCCATGCCTGGGAGGGAGGCTATGCTGTTGTTCTCCCCCTGGTATATGATGTCCTTGTAAATCTCGTCGGAGAGCACATATACATCATCGCGCCCCCTGATGAGCCCGGCGACAGCCTCCAGCTCCTCTCTGGTCAGCACAGCGCCTGTGGGGTTCTGGGGCGAGTTGAGGATGATAAGCCTGGTGCGGCGGTTGATTTTGGAGGCCAGGTCCTCCAGGTCGGGGTGATAGCCTTTCTCCTCCACGAGACGCATAGGCATGGCTTTAGCCCCACAGAAGCGTATCATGGACTCGAAGATGGGGAAGCCAGGGTTGGGGTAGATTACCTCCCCACCCCGCTGGGCCAGTGCCAGGATGGTGAAGAACATGACGGGCTTGGCCCCTGGCGTCACTACCACCCGGTCAGGGCTCACGCTGATGCCCCTGGTCTTGCTGACGTGCCGGGCGACGGCTTCGCGTGCCTCTGGCAGCCCAGGAGTGGGGCCATAGTGGGTGTAGCCCTGGCGCAGGGCCTCCACTCCCGCTTCTACGATATGGGCAGGAGTATCGAAGTCGGGCTCCCCTATCTCCAGGTGTATCACCTCTTTACCCTGGGCCTCCAGGGCCCTGG
>CAYWGG010000166.1:0-6620 GCA_964457285.1 uncultured Dehalococcoidia bacterium | reverse complement strand
AGACGGTAACGGTAAAGGTTACGATATACCTTGCCAGTGGGACCACGGGGCTCCATAAAGTCACTATGGCAGTGCCTAATGCTGTGACTACCGAGAAAGAGTTCAGCATCTAGTCCCTGGTCGCCTGCACCTGCCTATGAGGGGCCTCACGCCCCAGGCGTGGGTAAGCTACCAGGGGCCTGACGAAGGGTCGTTACAAAGGCCGGCCAGTCGGGCCTAGCTCGGCCAATCAAGAAACCAGGTAGGGCGGCACACGTGCCGCCCGCACAACGCAAGGGAGAGATGCAGGGTGAGTATCGTAATTGCCGGGGCCTTTGTCATAGCCACATTCCTCGTGGTTGCGCTGCTGACCTTTGGCACCGTCCTGGGCACCAGCACCAACCAGGGCGCATCCTTGCAGGAGGCTTCAGACCGGCAGGCGGGCCAGGTGGCAGGGGTCATAGCCATCACATCTACCAGCGCCGCAAATTCTGGCGAAGGCACCAACATAACAGTGACGGGAGATAACACGGGAGCGATGTCTTATGGGAGCTTCTCTGCTATGGATGTGCTGGCAAAGTACACCAACTCCACGGGCGACCAGGAGATCAAACGCCTGGCCTATGTCTGCAAGCAGCTATGTGGCAATCCTGGAAACCCTGGGGACAACGAGTGGACTATCTTCAGTATCAACCCGGACAGCTATAATCCCAAGATGTGGGACCCGAACGAAAACGCGACTATCTCTTTGAGGGTAGTCCCATCGGTAAAGACTGGCACGTCAGGGACGGTAGCAGTAGTCGTGCCTGATGGCATCTCCGACTCGGCCTATTTCAACAACTGAAGTAACTACTCACCTGTCACTCTGAGGCGGAGCCGAAGAGTCTCGCTTTGGCTACGATAGATTCTTCGTCGCTGCACTCCTCAGAATGACAGGGGGGTGAGTAGTTACCAACTGAAGACATATATGAGTCAATGCGGAGGAGGATCGGATGGCAGCCACACTCGCACAGGCGTCCACAAGTATTTCCACAGGCAGCCCCGAAATAGACAAGAAACTGGGTGGTGGCATACCCATCGGCTCCCTGACTCTCATCGAGGGCCAGTCCGACGCAGGCAAAAGCGTCCTATCCCAGCACATGACCTACGGGGCCCTCCTTTCAGGAGTGGGTGTTGCCTATTACACTACCGAGAACACCGTCAAGAGCCTTCTGACTCAGATGAGCTCCCTCAGCCTGGACGTGACTGACTACTTCCTGGTAGACCGCCTACGAGTCTATCCCCTGCACATTTCCACCAAGGAAACCAACACCGAAGTCGCCTTTGCTCTATTAGCCAAGCATATCGAGGCCCTCCCAGAAGTCTTTAAGGTCATCATAGTAGACTCTGTTACCAATGTCGTGACCCACAGTAAGGAGTCCAGCGTTATAGACTTCTTCATAGGTTGCAAGGAGCTGTGTGATGCAGGGAGGACCATTTTTATGGTGGTCCATTCGTACGCCTTTGATGAGAAGATGCTCATCCGTGTTCGGTCTCTGTGCGACGCCCACCTCAAACTAAGGCTGGAAGAGGTGGGTGAGAGGTTGGTAAAGATGCTAGAGGCGAGCAAAGTACGCAACGCGGAGCGTACCACCGGAAACATAGTCAGCTTTGAAGTGGAACCAGGGATGGGGATGAGGATCATTCCCATAACCAAAGCGAAAGCATAGGAGGTACTTCCAGCACTCAGCAGTCAGGTCTCATCGGGTAGGTATGGACTGAGAGCTGATAGCTGAAGGCTGGTCTGCTATGGTAACCGCTAACTTACCATTCAAGATAACCTCAGACCATGGGCACGACGAAGATATTTCTAAATGCCCCGTGTTCCGCATGTTGCCCGAAAAACTGCGAGACGAGTCAACGGCAAGAGACCACTTGAAGAACTACTTGCATCTCTTGCCTATAGACCAGCTAGGCACGCCTCAGTACTACGAGACCCTGAACCGAAGCATGGGAGACTTGCAGAACCCCAATCTCATATACCCGGTGTCAGAGGGAATTTTCGTTCACATATACCCTGACCCAACCGACGCCCGTAACTACTATATATCAATCGAGCCGGGCATGACCCAGGACCTTTCCACCGTTATGGATGAAGTGGAAACCCGACTTGTGGACTTTGTCGGGGAAATGGATGACACCAGCGCAGATAACAAAAAGCGGACTCAGCTGTTGCTTAAGAGCCTGAGCAAAATCTGCACCGTCCGCAAAGGCAATGCTAATGACTCACCAGGGCGGAACGGCTCCAGGGTATGGGGCCGGAGGGGGGGCGAAGAAGCAGCCCTAAAGTCCCCTGGTACGCTCACAAGTCGGAATGGGAAAATGGTCCTCACTCCCAGCCAGTACCAGTCACTACGCTATCTGATGGTCAGGGACAAGGAGGGCATGGGCCCTCTGGACGCCCTTATACACGACCCTTATATCGAGGACATAAGCTGTAGCGGCCTGGGCCCCCTATTTGTTGAGCACAAAATCTTCAAGAGCCTTAAGGCCTCCATATCCTTCTCCACCTTTGAGGAGCTGGACTCCTTCGTCTTAAGGCTGTCGGAGAAAATCGGTAAACCCGTAACCTTCCGGGACCCCATCGTGGATGCCACACTACCCGATGGCTCCCGTATAAACATCGTCTTTGGTGGCGACCTGTCCAAGCGTGGGAGCAACTTCACCATCCGAAAGTTCTCCTCCAGCCCCTTGAGCGTCCTGCAGCTTATCGGGTTTAATACCCTCTCCTACGAGATGGCAGCCTATTTTTCCCTGGTCCTGGGGCATGGGATGAACATGTTCGTGGCAGGGGAGACAGCCTCCGGCAAGACCACTTTGATGAACGCGCTGACCACTTTCATCCACCCAACAGCAAAGATAGTGAGCATCGAAGACACTCCCGAGCTACAGGTGCCCCACCCTAACTGGACAAGGGAGGTGGTGCGGGGCAGCACCAAGTCCTCCAGCGGGGCGGCTGTGACCATGTTCGACCTGCTGAGGGCCGCCCTACGGCAGCGGCCAAACGAGATCATCATCGGTGAGATTCGAGGAGAGGAAGGGGCTATAGCCTTTCAAGCTATGCAAACAGGCCACGCAGCCATGGCTACCTTCCACGCCGCTTCAGTGGAGAAGCTGATCCAGAGGCTGACGGGCAACCCCATCAACATACCCAAGACCTACATAGACAACCTTAACGTGGTAGCTATACAGAGCATGGTCAGGCTGCCTAACGGCAGAGAGGCGAGGCGGGTCCTCAGCATCAATGAGATAGTTGGGTATGACTCTTCCAGCGACTCCTTCTCCTTCATCGAGGTCTTTCGCTGGAACCCTGTAGATGACGTCTTTGAGTTCACCGGGAACATGAACAGCTATCTGCTGGAGGAGCGCATCGCTATGAGGAGAGGGATTCCCTCTTCTCAAAAAAGGGCTATCTACAGCGAGCTAAGTCGTAGAGCTAACATCCTGAAGAGACTACATCAGCAGAAGGTAGAAGATTTCTATGAGCTTTACCAGGTCCTCTCAAAAGCGTACCGAGAAGGTGTCTTCCGATAGCGCCGCCTTAAGCTTTGACCTTCTCTCCAACCTCACCTATATGGCTGCGCTATCTACTGGGGAATCGCCACGGGACGTCATCTTCCAGTACGCCATAACCCAGCCCTACAAGACGGCTATATATTTCAGGCAGGTATATCTGTTAGCAAAGAGGTTGGGGTTTGAGTATGGCCGCAGCTTCCAGTTGGTCGCTAAAAAGGCCGGGGCCGAGACCATCAGAAGCCTGCTGCTGAGGTTCGCGGGCTCCATATCTTCAGGGGAATCGGAGCAACAGTTCCTGGCCCAGGAAGCCCGGGTAGAAAGAGACCAGTATATCAACCGGTATCAGAGGAGCCTGGAGAGTCTCCAGAAGTGGGGCGATGCCTACGCTGCACTCCTGGTATCCGTATCCCTGATCGTAGTGGTGGCCATGATCTCCACCATGCTTTACGACATGGGCAATGCCTTCATTATTATGCTCACGGGGACGATGTTTGTTATGTCCTTCTTCGGGGCCTACATAATCTACAAGTCAGCCCCCTATGAGATAAAGACGTACAAGAAACGTAAAGGCCCCAAGGAACGCCAGAAGGCTACCTTTCTGCTCTTAGTTTTCGGGCCTATAGGGGTATTGGCAGCGGTGTACCTGGGTGCCTCTGCGGGTCTGGGCCTGGCCTTTCTGGCCCTGGGCCTGTGTCTGATGCCGGCCGGTATCTACGCTTATCTGGACGATATCAAGGTGACCAAAATAGACCAGGAGCTGGCCACTTTCCTCCGGTCCGTGGGGAACGTGTCCGAGTCCCTGGGGACAACCCTCTCTGTCGCTATGGCGAAGATAGACCGGCGCTCCCTGGAGACCCTGGAGCCCTACATCAGGAGGCTACAGTCCCGCCTGCGCAATCAGATAAGCCCAAAGGTCTGCTGGGACAGGTTTATAGACGAAACGGGTAGCGAGATGGTAAATCGCTCTACGAGGATGTTTGTAGATGGTATCAATCTAGGGGGGAGCCCTGACAAAGTCGGGGAGATCACCTCGGACTTCGCCATGAACATCGCCCTGCTCAGGGCCAAGCGCTACGTCACGGCGACTCCCTTTGCCTATCTTACTATACCCCTTCACGGGGCCATGAGCGCCCTTCTCATCTTCATCCTGGAGATTATGACGGCTTTCAATGGCAAGCTAGCTGATGCGACTGCTGACCTGATGTCGAAATCTAGTAATATGGCTTCGCAGATACCTCACCTGCCTTTTTTTCAGTCCAAAGATATGGGTCAAACCTCTCTCCTGATTATGGGGGCTGTCATTGTCCTCACCATCGCCAACACTATGGCCCCGAAGTTCGCCACCGGCGGCCACTCCCTGAAGCTGGCCTTCTACGGCAGCATCATGTGTACCCTGTCAGGCCTGAACCTGCTACTGATCCCCCCAATGGCTGCAAAGGTACTAGCTTAAGCTATCAGCATTCAGCCATCATCGGTTGAACATGGAGGAGCTGATAGCATTGATTGAAGGAGGTAAACGATATGGCGTTCCTTGGGAAACTCATGAAAAAGAAAAGCTCTGAGGAAGAGCTGGACGAGGACGAAAAGCTACTAGACCTGTCCCTATCCTCTAAGCCTGAAACTGACGCTGAAGAGAAAAAAGACTTAAGCAAGTACAGAGTAAGCACCATAAAGCTAGAACGCGAGGCCGACAGCGTCAAGAAACCCTCCGAGGATGGAAAGACTGAGGCTGCGCCGGAGGGTCCGGGAGAGGGCAAGGGTATATCTTCCATAGACCCACTCATGGGAATCTTTGAAGAGGAGACGGCGGTGGACCAGAGGCTTCTCGCCCTGGCCTCCTGGGTGGAGGAGATAGAGGCAGAAGAGCTGGCTGAAGACCTGCGCTCCCTTATGGATGAACTACAAAAAAATTAATTCTCATCCTTTGAAAAAAAGGTGGCTACTTGAAAGGACAGGCTTTGTGATAGAATTGAGCGTGAGACAGCTTCAATTCCTGGCGGAGAAGCGAGCAAAACGTGAGAGAGCATGTAGACTCCTTTCTGAACCATCTAGTGGTGGAGAAGGGATTTTCCTGGAATACCCTGGAGGCTTACAGAAACGACCTGTACCAGTTGATAAACTACCTCCAGGAATGGACCCCTTCGACAAACTCGTGGCAGGCCGACAGTGAGAATGCCCAGGCAAAGGATTCTCCATCCGTCTCTAAGATGTCGCAAGGTGGATGGAGACAGGTGGAGTTGGGCGTCCTGACGGACTACATCTCCAGCCTCAGGGGCAAGAGGAGCTACCGCGACACTACCACCGCCAGGAAGATAGCCGCTATGAAGTCCTTTTTCAACTTCCTGGTACAGGAGGGGGCCATCGAGCAAGACCCCACGGAGTTCTTGAGCGCTCCGCGAGTAGGGCGTAGCCTGCCTAAATTCCTCTCCGAAGAGGAAGTAGAGAGGCTGCTGGACCAGGCGGCGAAGGAAGATTCACCCGAAGGCAAGCGCGATTGCGCTATTCTTGAGTTGCTTTATGCCACCGGCATCAGAGTGAGCGAGTTGGTGTCTCTCAATGTTCAGGATACAAATCTCCAGGATGGTTACGTACGTTGCATGGGGAAAGGCGCCAAAGAGCGTATCGCCTACGTGTATCCCAGAGCAGTTCAGGCGCTCAGGGCCTACATGGAGGAGGCCAGGCTCCTTCTACTCTCTCCTGTGGAAGAGAAGGCCCTTTTCTTGAACCACCGCGGAGACCGTCTCACCCGCCAGTGGGTGTGGACTATCCTGAAGGCCTACGCTCGGAAGGCTTCCCTGGATAAGCCTATAACCCCCCATATCCTGCGCCATAGTTTCGCCACCCACCTGTTAAGGGGAGGTGCCTCTCTGAGGCACGTGCAGGAGCTTCTTGGCCACTCCAGTATAACGACGACTCAGGTCTACACTCACCTCACCTCGGAGCACGTACGCAACGAGTACGATAGAAGCCATCCCAGGGCTTGAACCCTCACCCCCGGCCCCTCTCCCACTGGGAGAGGGGGCGAAGGCGAGGTGAGGGTAAAGAAGGATTGCGATGAAATTCGTTGTAGGTAGCGACGAGCGCAC
>CAYWGG010000165.1:0-6654 GCA_964457285.1 uncultured Dehalococcoidia bacterium | reverse complement strand
TGAAGCAGTTGACTCTCTGCTATCTGAGGAAAGGCGGCGCGGAGGACCAGGGCGGTGCCGTCGTGTCGGTAAAGCTCTACCCTCTTGGTATCCCTGTCCAGGATAAAGACCTCCCTTACCCCTTGCTCCCCATACCAGGGGAGCTTTTCATAGGTCTCATCCCCCGGCGAGCGAATCTCTATCAACATGTCAGGCCCACCGGCTATGAAGGTCTCCTGTATCTGGGCGCGGCTTCCCTGTAAAACTATTGATATATCGGGTATACGGAAGTCCAACAGGCCCCGGGATGGGTCTGCGACATTGACCCCTTGAAGCACCAGCCCGAGACCAGTATCTTCCACCACTTCCATGAGGATACGCAAGAGTCCTTTCACTATTCGTTGATGCTCAATAGAAGGACCAGGGTTCAAGTGCCACTCTCCCTTCCATACTTCGTCCCAGCGGTCAATGCCCAACTTCTTCCTGCGCTCCACCAGTTGCTGGATGGCAATGGAGTCTATAACAACGGCACGCATACTATAACCCCTTTATCCACTCCTATCGTCAGAGAGTAGGGGCGCACGGCCGTGCGCCCCTACTCTGGGCTGCCCTGTGGCCCCCGCCGCAGCCCCCAGTTTAGGTGTACGAACTCAAGAACGACTCTTTGAGCTCCTGTGCGTAGTAGAAGACCCCCGGCGCCATCTGGTCTAGCGTCCAGGTGATTGGCCGAGAGTCCGGGTCCATTTGGTAGGCGGTGTACCCTCCAAAGGTCTCGAGGCGGTTGCCAGAAGGGTCGAAGAAGTAGATGGTGGTGCCACGAGTGATTCCGTGGCGGCCAGGCCCCAGGTCAATTTTTACCTTGTGCATCGCCAGGATGTCTGCCGCTCGAAAAATCGCGTCCGTGGAGTCCACCACAAAAGCTGCGTGGTGGAAGCCTCCTTCCCTGCCTGGCACAATCGCGATGTCATGGGGCGCTGGTCTCTGCCAGAGCCAGGCGGCGATGGGAGTTCCTTCGGGATTTACGAGCACCTCACTCGCCCGGAACTCCAGGACTTCCTGGAAGAACTGAATCGCCTTGTGAGGCTCCGGCGCCGTTACAAGGGTATGGTCCAGGCGTGGCGGAGCAATGCCCTTGAGACCTTCAGGCCACGGAGCCGGGTTCACCGTGGGGAGGAGGTTACCCGTGTAGTCCATCTCGTGGTACAGCTCGACGGTGTGTCCGGATGGCGCCAGAAAGCGGAGCGCACGGCCCCTACGGTAGTCCTCCGGAATCACATCGTACTGCACCCCAAAATCCTTCAGCCGCCTCTCGTAGTAGTCGAGGTCCTCAGGGTCCACCGTCCGAAAGGCCATGCGGACCATTCCCGCTCGTTCAGCCTCGGTCAAGCAGAAGGAGTAGGCATGGCGCTCGTCCCAGCCCTTCAGGTACGCCGTTCTCCCCTCACGGGCTGTCAACTGCAACCCCAGCACGTTGACGTAGTAGTCCAGGTCGCGGTCCATGTCCAGGCTTCGGACCTCCACATACCCTAGTCGTGAGATTCTGTACGGCATCCTCATGTCTCCTTTCTGCCCACCCGGTTGATGGTGAAAGCAGGGGCGACCCGATGGGTCGTCCCTGCTTGGTCATCTCTATCCCTTCACCGGGAACCAGTCCTGCTTCCAGGGCCACTGGCCGTCGGAGGGCTCGAAAGCGGGTAGGCCCTGCTCCACTCGATTCCTGTAAGGGCTGGTTATGGGCTCGTTGTAGGGATAGATACTGCCTTCGTAGGCCCTGGGGCCGGTCTTGAAGTGCTTGGCCTGCTCCATGGTCTCGATAAAGGGGGCGTCAATGTTGTAGAGCTTGTCCACTGTCTTAGGCCTTGGCCCGGCTTTGGATACGTGGCCGTAAAGGGGCCTGCCCACGATCTCCTCACACATCCAGACACACTCTATCAGCTTGTCAATATCAACACTCGTCTCGACACCCATGTCCTCCATCATGTGGAGGAGGTCCTCAGTGGGGGCCTGGCCCGTAGCCCGGCCGTTGCCGCAGTAGGGGCAACCTCCGAAGCCTCCGATGCTGCCGTCCAGGTCCAGGGTGTCGTCGGGCTCCAGGACACGCAGGGCGGCGTAGGCGGATGGTATGGCCATGTTGCGGCCGTTGTGGAGGTGAAGCCTGAAGTGCTTTATCTGGGGCCACTTCTCTTTCACCCGGACTACGCTCTCCTCCACCTTGTCGGGCCGGCACCAGCTCATGGGGTCGCCCATGCTGACGCTCATCACCTTGATCCCGGCCTCGTCCCAGAGCTGGTGCTGCTTCTCCAGCATGGTCATGAGGGCATCCACGGGGAAATCCCCAAGGAAGTTGGAGCCCCAGCTTGCGTTGGTGCCGATGCCCCCCGCTTTAATATTTCGCTCCTGGGCCTGGGCCACGATCTGAGGCCAGCGCTCCATCTCTTGCATCTGAGAGCGGTTGGTATTGCGGCGAGTGAAGACATCGCACATATGGCATGAGAGTCTGGGCCACTCATCCCGCTCTATGGTAAGGGGCGGCGAATACTGCTTGGCCCGTTCCACGCCCCTCTGGTTGAGGGCCAGGGCCGTGTAGGTCACACCAGGCTTGGGGTGGAACCTGGACACTATCTCGTCAATCCGGCCCATCTGGGGCGTCCACTTGGGGCTCACGAAGGAGCCCACCACAATGTGCTTGAGGCCCGTCTCGGAGAGGGCATCCAGCAGCACCAGCTTATCATCTACGGAGATGTTGGCGTCCTCGATCTGCATCCCCTCCCGCATCCCCTCTTCCTTATAGTTCACTTTAGGCCATCTCCTGCTCATGGCTTTCCTCCTTCTTTCTTTGCGTCGTACCATCTGACGGGATTGTAAATCTATGTCATAGCTCTGTCAAGAAGTATGACCGGGCCTCAGACCATGAGTACAGAGCCCCTCATGGGCTATCAGACAGAAGCGTCGTTATGTCCCAAGGTCGGGGCGGGGATTTGACTCTCCTCACCATTATGGATAGAATGGCGAGAGCGATGGAAAAAGAGAGGAGGGCAAATAATTGGAGCGCAAACACGTAAAGCTGTATGACACAGGTCGGCCAGTGGTGCAAGGCTCTCATGGGGTCGTATCTGCTGGACACTCCCTCACCGCAATGTCGGCGATGCGTATGCTCCTCAGCGGGGGCAACGCCTTTGATGCTGCGGCGGCAGCCGGAGTCACCGCTGCGGTAGTGGAGCCTATCGCATCCTACTCCCTGGCCGCTGAAGGGTCCATCATGGTGTACCACGCCGCCAGCCGCCAGCTTCGGGTACTGAGTGGGCAGGGGGTCGCCGCCGGAGGGGCAACCGTATCCTTATTCAAAGAGCGGGGTCTGGACAAGATACCCACCGGCCCTGGCCCAAATGCCGAGCTGTCCTTTACGGTGCCGGGCGTGATGGATGCGTTTATTACCATGCTGGAGACCTATGGCACCAGGACCCTGGGTGAGGCAATAGCACCTGCCATTGACTATGCCGACCGTGGCTTTCCCATGTACGAGCTTATGCGTGACAGGCTGCAATCCTCTCTGACTATCCAGCAGTTCAGGCGCTATCCCCCTGGAGGCATGGATGTGTTCTATCCGGGAGGCCAGCCCTACGAGGTAGGTCAACTGTTGGTTCAGAAACAGCTCGCCACGACGATGAAGAAGATGGTGCAGGCGGAGTGTGACGCAGCCGGCCATCGGCTAGCCGGACTTCAGGCGGCCCGTGAGATGTTTTACCAGGGCGACATCGCACGGACCATTGTCCAGTGCTCCGAACGGGTGGGTGGCCTTCTCGGTCTGGATGACCTGGCTAGCTATCGTGCCAGGTACGAGGAGCCCCTAAAGACCACCTTCATGGGTCACGAAATCTGCGCCCAGTCCACCTGGACCCAGGGAGCGACGCTGCTCCAGGTGCTCAATATGCTGGAGCATTTCGACCTGCGCGCTATGGGCCATAACTCGTCCCAGTATATCCATACCATCACCGAAGCCTTCAAGCTGGCCTTCGCCGACCGAGAGAGGTACTACGGCGATCCCAACTTCGCCAGCGTGCCCATTGATGGCCTGCTGTCCAAGGAGTATGCCGCCGCACGGGCCAGGCTTATCCGGAGCGACAGAGCTTATCCCGAGCTGCCGGAGCCAGGCGACCCGTGGCGATTTTCTAATCATGGAGCAACAGCGCCGGGGGCAGGCAAGGCAACAGGTGCGACCCGGCGAGTCTCCCCTACTCTCACGCCAGGGGATGGAGGGGACACCCGTGACGGGACTACTCACTTTGCCATCATAGACCGGGATGGGAACATGGTCTGCGCCACCCCCAGTGGCGGCGTGTTCGCCAAATCGGTGTTCTTCCCTGAGCTTGGTTGCGCCCTCAGCACCCGTAGCGAGATGTTCTTCTTGGATGAGGAGCACCCCAACGGGCTCAGGCCTGGCAAGCGGCCCCGCACCACCCTGGTGAACTATATGGTGTGCAAGGACGGCCAGCCCATTATGACCATCGGTTGCCCCGGCGGGGACAATCAGGCCCAAGCCGACCTCCAGCTTATCCTGAACGTGCTGGTCTTTGGCATGGACCCTCAGGAAGCGGTAGAAGCGCCACGCTTCGCCTGCTGGAGCATGGTCAACTCCTTCTACCCGAGGGCCTATCTGCCTGGACAGCTAAACGTGGAGCCTGGTATACCCGGAGACGTGTGCTCAAAGCTGGCATCTCTGGGGCACAAGGTTGTGGAGGTGGACACCTGTGGTAGCGGTGCCATCGTAACCCAGCGTGACCCCGATACCGGGGCGCTGAGCGCCAGCGGCGACCCGCGTAAGACGACCTACGCCATCGGCTGGTAGATGCCACAATTCTACTTTCATTACACTTCGAGGAGGAACGCCCAACGGATTATAACTCTTGGTAGGCTAAGGCCAGCCCAACCAGGACAAAGGCTCTATCTGACAGAAGATTTCTATAATCGGGGGGTTGATGTTGTAAGGAATCTCAGTATACCTGCCGAGGTAATTGAGGTTGTGTGTGTCATCCCGGCCATAGATATTGACAATAGGGTATTGCTTTCAGCACGGCGTGTAGCAGACCCGGCAGTGTGGGATATAAACAGGAACAGGACAGGTGGTGGCTCAGAGTATTATACCGCACAGGAGATTGATGTTAGTCATGCGACCTGGATAGAATTGTCCAGTCCTTGACCTATATTTGTCCCAGGTCTTAGACTAATGGTGTGATGATGAAATGATACCTCAAGTCTATAGTCTGGCGGCGATTTCAGAAGAGATGGGAGAGTTCGTCTCTTCTGCTGTAAGGGCCTTCGCAGACTCCAGAAAACTCCATTATGACCTGTGGCATAAAGGTGCGCCGACCTGGGTAATCACTGACCTGGATTGGTTTCAGTCTAACATCGGACCGAGGGTTAATAAGCTTGAAGTGGCCGTATTCCACACAGACAATTCTCTTGAGATTATAATCTTCCCAGATGCCTATCGAATAGAGAATGGTCAACGCAGGTCTATATCTCCTGGATTGCGACAGGATTTAAGCCAACGGCTGCTTTTCAACGAATTCCACACTGCTATCACTCAAAAAGGGGACGTCGGTGCTCGCGAAATCCTGGAGCCTGTACTGAGGAGAGCCTGGAATTCCCTAATAGAGACCCCGAACGAAAAGCTCACATGGCCTTCTCAGGGACGGCAATCAACCTAATGGCCCAGGTCACGCTCCAGGACTTTGCGGAAGGTCTGGACAAAGGCGTCTACTTCACCTTCTCCCATAGGGGCCGAGACGCAGCCCACCAGGCTGGAGGTGAACAATATCCCCTCGTTCATCAGACCCCAGAACACCCTCTGACGGAGGTCTTTGTCGGCGGCGGCCACGTCCCGCCAGGAGCGGACGGGGCTGTCTACAAAATGAATGCCGAAAAGGGAGCCCAGGCCCGTCACCTGGGCGGGCACCTCCAGCTCGGCGCACACCTCCCGGACCCCCTGGAGGAGGTGCTCCGTCAGGACCTCCAGGCGATGGTAGACCTCGGGGGTCAGGTGCTCCAGGGTTATGGAGCCCGCCAGCATGGTCATGGGGTTGCCGTTGAAGGTGCCCGCGTGGGCCACCACTGGCCCCTTGGTGGGGTCGAAAAGCCCCATCAGGTCTCTGCGACCTCCAAAGGCCCCCACGGGGAACCCGCCGCCTATGATTTTGCCGAAGGCGGTCATGTCCGGGGTGATGCCGTAGTGTTCCTGCGCGCCCCCAGGGGCCACACGGAAGCTAATAACCTCGTCGAAAATAAGGATTACGCCGCTCTTCTGGGTGAACTCCCGCAGCATGGCGAGGTACTCCCGCTCCGCTGGCACCATCCCCGATCCCCCCAGGACTGGCTCCAGGATGACGGCGGCCAGCTCATCGGCGTTCTCCTCCAGGATTTCACGGGCCGCCCTGGTGTTATTGAAAGGGATGACCACCACCTGGTCAACTATTTCTTGAGGCAGGCCGCCGACGCTGGGCACGGGTGTGGGACGGTCGGGATCACCGCTCAGGCTGGGGTCGTTGCGGACGCTGACGGAGACCACGTCGTGAGTCCCGTGGTAGCCGCCCTCGCACTTGGCAACCTTTGCCCTGCCGGTGAGGGCCCTGGCCGCACGGATGGCGTTCAACGTGGCCTCGGTGCCCGAGTTGGTGA
>CAYWGG010000164.1:0-6658 GCA_964457285.1 uncultured Dehalococcoidia bacterium | reverse complement strand
CCACAAGGGGAGTAGCTTGCGGTCTATCCACAGAAGGCCCTATAATGACCGTACCAGAAGGACTTCCTTTTGAGGATGAGTTACGTTGGGGCAGTATCGCTCAAAGATTGCCATCACTTGCGAGTGGTGCCATGCTGAAGCTTTGGTAACAAGGAAGGGGAAGAACACTCCCAGGTTCTGCTTGGTGAGTTGCGCCATGAAGTATGTCAACTCTCTCTCCCATGTAAAGCTAGCCAGATCCGAGCGATTCTCCCAGCTCAAGAAGTCAGTCCATTGTGAGTGGTGTGGAGCAGAATTCTGGGTGATACCTTCCAGTCGTATTCGGTTTTGCGGCCGCTCTTGTGCAGCACGGTGGCGCTGGCGAAAGGGCATCAGTACATTCCTCCCAAAGGAAGCCGCCGACACACCTGCGCCCTCGGCTGACGCAGTTGGCGACAGCTGATTGGCCGACAAATTTAACATCCCATGAAAGCGGCTACAAGGGTAGAATGAGGCCACTCAATCCGACAGGAGTTTCCCAATGGATAGCCGCCAAATGTATGGTGATTTGATAAGCACCTTTTGCCGAATCCTCCCCAAAACGGCTTACGGTGATGTCCGCAGACTCATGACCCTGGCCTGGGCCATCATCGGGCTGGCTTCCTCTCGTACTGTCAGCCTTACTGACTGGGCAGAAGTGGTTCTCAGTTCAGCTCAATACCCAGCCAGCCGGGTGCGTTGCTTTGCTCGCTGGCTCAACACGCCGCAAGGCCGCCATTCCCAAACGCCAGTGGGTGGTCTCTTTCACATGTTAAATTTGTCAGCCAAACAGGTTGAGGCTACAAATTCACCATCATTCATTTCCAACCTGGCTTTCAGCCCAAATGGGAAATATGGGTCAAGAATGCCTTATCGTCCTGCTCCCAATCATCCCTGGAGGCGCTTTTCTATTGGCCGCGCCCGTCACCGACCATCCTACTCTACTGCTCTCCCAAAACTTTGACGCACACCCGTAGTCGTGTAGCACTTGGCACTCCTTACCCATGATGGGTTATAGTTAACGGGCTTCCAGCAGCTCGTCCAGCAACTTCCGCAGCCTTCCTGTATCCATAGGGCCGATGAACTTCTTCAGCAGGACACCTTCCATGCTGATGAAGTACTTCTCGGGAATGCCGGTGACGCCGTAGTCAATGGCGATGGCACCGCGCTCATCCACTCCGTTCGGGTAGGTGATGCCATAGCGCTGCACGTAAGCTCTGGCGTCACCTTCATCATCCCAGATGGAGACCCCCACGAACTCTATGCCTCTGTCCCTGTACTCCCGGTACACCTGGGCCAGTACAGGTGCCTCCTGTCGGCAGGGCGGACACCAGGAGGCCCAGAAGTCCACCATCACCACCTTGCCGCGCAGGTCTGACAGGGCCAGGGTGCGGCCATCGAACACTTGTAGCGTGAAGTCCCTGGCAGGCAGTTGCTTTATGGACACCTCACCCAGCTTGGTATTGATGACCAGACCCCCTGGCCGCCCGCCCGACTGGACTAGCCCCCAGGCAAGCAGAGAGAACAACCCCGCCACCAGCACCAGGGCAGGAATGACCAGAAAGCGTCGGCCCGCACGTCGTCTTCTACCCTGGTCAACTGAGTCGGTTTCTTCGTCAATGGCACTCATCTATCGTTATCCAGAGTCTACGACCTAATAGCGAGAGGACGAAGTCAGGAGCGGCGTGAAAGCCTCCTCTACCTCCTCAAAAGAGGTAATGCCCTCGAACTTGGCACCCACCTTGCCTTCTCGGTCTATCAGGAAGACCCAGGGCTCCGTTTCCATGCCCCACTCCGCCATAGCTGGCACAGGTATCAGCCCCTGGCCGCTTTGGACCTTCTCCAGGTCGTAGGGCTCCACATGGATGAAGTTGGCCTGGCCTTTGTACTTTTCATACAACTGGTCCACCACATCCTTGGTGGGGCCACATATTCTGGTCATACAAAAGCCCGGGGTAGAGAAGACGATTACGGTAGGTCTGCCCGAGGTGACGGCATCGGCGATGGTCAAGGTGTGCATGTGAGGGTCGGGCGGGTTAGAGGTGTCAATCTCAGAAATGTCCTTCACATCCTTGAGGATAGTCTGGACGGTGCGGGGAGCAGGCCTACCAATGGGCACTGAGAGGCTCTCTTCCTGGACCTCAAAGCCTGGTGTGAGGGTCGGCAGGGGCTGGCCGTTGAAGGTGCCTGTGATTTCCACGCCCCAAGCGCCTGGTTGGTCGAACTCTACGTTGGCGACGTAGACACCAATGATACCCGCTCCGTGGGTCTCAGCCGTGCCATCCCGGTGGACATGGGTGTAGTTCTTTTCCACGGTGATGGAACGGGCGTCCATCTCTGCCTTGAGAGCTACAGGCCGGCCATCATCACCCAGCTTGAACAGCCGGAAGTGGAGCTGGGCGCCTATTACCAAGGTGCGCCTCTCCTCGTCCGCAAGGCCGATGAGGAACCGGTTAGGGCCCACGCTCAGCTCGCTGGAGACGATAATTGGCTCGATACTCTGGGTTACTGCCGAAGCAGGGGTGGCTGATGGCTGCGGAGTATTAGTAGCTACTGGCTGTGGAGTGAAATTAGCCACTGACTGAGGGGCGGTGCCCTGGTCACCACCTCCACAGGCAGTAATCAACAGGGCTAGAAACAAAAGCCCCAGGGCGGCCATAAATCGGAGCCTGGTCCTCCAGATTTTCATCCTTTACCTCCACAATGAAACTATTGACCTCGTTCCTGCTCTTCACGTCTACGGGAAAGGGTCCTGCTGGCTCACCTCGGCCTGAAAGGCTCGCTCCAGCGGCCCCCACAGGCTCTTGAGATAGGTGATGACGGCCTTGATCTCTTTAGAGTCCAACTGGTCCCCGAAGGCTGGCATGGCGCTCTTGAACCCTGGTGTCTCGTATATGGTGCCTCCATCTCTTATGATCCGATACAGGAGGCCGTCAGCGTGGTGCCAGGTATGCCCCGTCGAATCGTGGGGTGGTGGAGGATAGGTATCATCAGGGTTCTGCTGACGCCAGTTGGGGTGCCCTTCCGCCTTGAGCCCGTGGCACTGGGCGCAAGAGGTCTGGTATATGACCTGGCCTCGGGCCACCTGGCGTGGGTCAAGGGGCCTCACGAGGTCTCCCTCTGATTTGCCAGAGCTGGCATCACCAGGTCTCCAGACGAACCACCAGTAGCCCACCACCAGGAGGCTCAGGCTCACACCCATCAAGGCCCCAATACCCCAAATCCATTTCCTTGTCCTCATCTTCGCAAGATTTATAGAGTCTGCCCCTAGAAGAAAAAGTCGGCATAGAACACCCAGTAGTAAATCAGGTATGCACCAGCTCCCAGCAGGAACAGTGCGCTCATGCGGTGGACGTAGGGGATGGCTCCCCGCAGCCAGCGGGCCACCGTCCCCCGAAACATCGCCGCGCCCACCGTCACTGCTACCAGGATGGCCCCCATACCCAGGGCGTACCCGATGAACTGGCTGAAGGAGGCAACAAACCCTCGGGTCGCCAGGGCGCTCCCCACGACCACCAGGAAGACCGGCAGGGTGCAGCTCAGGGAGCCGACGGCATAGCCAACACCGAACATGAGGACGTTTCGCAGGTTGCGCTGTGGTGTGATGGACACCCGGCTGGCGGCCATGATGCCGATAGTCCTGTGGGTGACCAGGAGCCAGAGGCCCAGGACGATCATGGCAACACCCATAGCCACTCCAGCATAGGGGAAGACCCTGACCAGCCAGTAGCCGCCCGTTGCGACGATGGCCCCAACAGTAGCGAAGACGACTATGAAGCCCACGGTTGCCACGCTTCCAAGGAGGAGAGCTTTGAGCAGCCGGAGGATAGCTGGTGACTGATAGAAACCGGCCTCCTCCGTTCCTAAATGATAGGAAAGGTCGGAGGGCAGCATGAAGAAACCGCAGGGGTTTACGCTGGCAACCATCCCTGCGGCGAAGGCGTAGCTAACGGGCAGAAAGTTGGCCAGCCCAGCCATAGCCGCCTCGGCCCCGTTCCGGAGGCTTATGAGCAGAAAGAGGAACCCCACTACCAGAGCTGCTGGGATCAAGAAAGATGCCAGGAGCGCTAATTTGCCTCCCCAAGCCCCTGTCACTGTTACACTACTGGTGGACTTCAGGCCCATTGTTCTCCTCCCTCGCTCAGCGTTGTTGTACCTCAAGAGGCCAGTTCGAGTCGAAACGGGACTGCTGGTGCTCCACCTGAAGGTTCACCTGGTAGCTCCCTGGTGACTGCAACTCCGCTGTAACCGTGTAGTAGCCATTGCCGCTGGCCTGAAAGTTCCCAACGGGGTCTCCTTCCAGAGTTTCTAACACGCTCTGGCCATCCTTGCTGATAGCGAAATAGACGTGACCAACAGGCATAGGATAGCCTACATTATTCTTCACTCTGGCCATCAGAGTCAGCCTCCCAACGGTGGGTGGATTGGGCTCTACTTTGAACTGCACACGCATCGCCATCTGTCCATCATCGAACACCACATCTTTAGACTATCCTTCAGTATTTAGCAGTTGCATCAACCCAACGGCCAGTCCCACAACGAGCAGCAGCACGGCACCGACGAACAGTAATTTTCTTCGCACCCGTAGCCTCCCCTTTAGTTAGTCGAGCGCACCAACCGCCGAACGTCACCCAGTACCTTGTCTAGCTTCCAGTCATAGACCCCATCATAAAGGGCTCGCACACGCCCCTGGCGGTCTACCAGAATGAACCTGTTGGTGTGGGTAACATCATATTTGTGAAGATGGACTGAGGCGTCCGGGTGGGGATGTTCAACGGGTTGCTCGATCTTTTGAACCCCCAGTTTAAGCTCCATTGTGACCACGCGCTCCATTTCTGCCACACTGCCGGTAAGGAAATGCCACGCCTGAGGGTCGGCCCCATACTTGTCAGCGTAGACTTGCAGTATCTCCGGTGTATCCTGTTCTGGGTCAACGCTGAAAGAAAGCAGTATCACATCCCGGCCTAACAGCCCCTCACTGCGCAACCGTTCGTGAAGTTCTTTCATACGGGGGCTTAGCACTGTGGGGCAAAAGGCAGTGCAGTTGGTGAAGATAAAATTGGCCAGAATCACCTTGTCTCTCAAGTCCTCTGAGGTCACGGTCTTGCCAGACTGGTCGGTGAAGGAGAAAGACGGTAATTCCCAGTAAACCGGTAGCTCATTGGCCCCAGAAGACGAAAGAAGTCCCTGTGACAGGACTATCGGGACAGCGATAACTATTAAGAGAAAGCCGATGATACTGCCTCCGAACAACCAACGACGCTTACTTAGACCCTGGTTCCTTATTTCAGTCTCCATCATACCCCTCAACCAGCTCTGTCCCTGGGTCCTCTATGATGCCGCTGAAGCGGCCAGCAGCTCCTCCACCAGCTCAGTCAGCTTTTTCTTGTTCAGGAGTCCGGTCCAGGTCCTCACCCTCTCGCCATTGGGCTTGATAAAGTAGGTGCTGGGCATGCCAAGGACGTTGTAGGCCCTGACCACCTCCCCATCGAAGGTTGTACCGGCCGGGTACGAGACCTCCAGCTCCTTCAGCAGAGCCTGGCCTTGCTCCCTGGAGCCAAGCCCCAGAAAGGGGCCCACGTCAAGCCCAATGAGGATGATTCTCTCCTTGTACTCTTCATGCACCTCCTGCAGGTCGGGCATCTCGACCCGGCAGGGCGGGCATGCTCCTGCCCAGAAGTTGAGGACGACCGGTTTTCCCTCACCGGAGTTTCGTGAAAACAGGGATGACAACCAGACCTCCTTGCCTCCCAGCACCTCCTCACCCTGGTAGACGGTGATCTTGATGTCGGGAGCGAAGCTGCTGCCCGTCTTCTTGGGAGCGACCGGCTCCGATGGATACCTGGACTGCGTTTGCCCGCCACAAGCAGCCAGCAGCACCAGAGCCACGACGAGAGCGCCAAAAACCACAGGCATACCCTTCAGCCAACGAATCTTCATCTCTCTCACTCTCTCGCCGATCCGACCTTCCAGCCCGTTACCCGTCTAGCTTTGGTGTCCGACGCGAAGGGGCACCTGCCCTGTCTCCGTGGCATATCTCCTGATAGCCCACACTATTGAAGTTCCCTGAGAGACTGTAGAATAGCATTGGCACGTCTCCCGAAGAGAGGATCGACCTCGTTCTTTCTTACTCGTCCTTCTCTGTCAATGATCGCGTAGCCCATGTTTCCAACAGTGGCCCCTCCCATCTGGTGCTCCATCCGGTAGGCGCTTATCACCTTTAGCTCAGGGTCACTCAGCAAAGGGAAGACGCGGTTAAGCAACTGGTCCAACTTTTGAGACTCTGAGGGCGGGTCAACGCTGATGGCAACCACCTCTGCCAACCTCTTGAACTCATCTGCTCGCTTTGCCAGCTCTCCAAGCTGGTCTCTGCAACCAGCTCAGAAATACCCCATGAAGAAGACGAGAAGGTGGACTTGCCCATCCCCAGGCGTCAGCGTGTAGGCTTGGCCGTAGGGGTCGTTTAGCACGAACCCGGGAGCCAACTGGCCGACGGTGGCGCGGCTCAGGGGTGTGCCAGGGTTCGGCGAGCTAGTAGGTTGCACAGATGGAGCCCCCCGGCCAAGAGACAGGGGCAGGCTGATGCCAACCGCTATTGCCACCAGAATCAGGACGTAAGCCCAAAGAGGGATTCTTCTCC
>CAYWGG010000163.1:0-6668 GCA_964457285.1 uncultured Dehalococcoidia bacterium | reverse complement strand
TCAATACCGTAGACCGTGCCATCAGCCGCCATGTCTACGACGAGTTCATCGCTTAGCCGAATGGACTCCACCTCAGCTTTCCTCTCTTGAAAGCGAATATAGGCGATATTGTAACGGGGGTCATAAGTCAATCTCATGGTATGCTAACCTCTCCAGCTACTCAAAAGTAGCGAGTGATGACCGTGATAACCAGCCAGTCGTCGCCTTCCCGAACGGCGTAGGCTTCCACCTGCTTGGTCCTATAGTACCTGCCAAGCCATGTGCTGTCAAAAGAGAAGTTACGTCGAAAGCCAGTGCGCCCGAACCTCGCTGGGAATTCCTCGCCCCCTTCAACCGTAGCTTCTACTTCGTGCTCAGCGGTGCCGTGCAGCGCCATGCGCTCTAAGGCATGGGGGTGAAACTTGATCGCCACCTTTCAGCCCCTTATACGATACCTGCCATCCTCAGCCTCCCAAGCTCCTCCTGGGAAAGGCCCAGTTTGCCACAGTAAATGTCGAAGTTGTGCTGGCCCAGGAGGGGCGCAGGGCCACCTATATCCCCTGGGGTGCGGGAGAGGCGGAAGGGCGGCCTTGGGTGGGTCTGCTTCCCAGCAACCGGATGGTCTACCTCGACGAAGAAACTCCGCTCCTTTAGGTGAAGGTCGTTCACAATCTCCTCGATGGTCCTCACCGGGGCGCAGGGCACCCTAGCCTCCAGGCAGAGCTTGAAAATCTCCTCCTTGGTGCGCTCCCGGAACCAGGGGGCGATGAGGGCTTCGGCCTCATCGGGGTACTCCTCGGCCATGGCGCGGCGGTTCCTGTAGCGGGGGGTCTCTTGCCAGTTGGGGGCGCCTATCAACTCCAGGAAACGGAGGTACTGCTCCAGCTGCAGAGGGTAGAGGCAGACGAAGCCGTCCTTGCAGGGCATTATGGTGTTGGGGAAGTAGGCCTCTCCACCGCGCCTGCCCTTCCTTGCACCCGCGACGCCCCGGTAGATGAAGTTGGGCAAGAAGTAGACGAAGGAGATGAGCACCGACAGCACCTGCGACCCCGCCACGTCCACCAACTGCCCTCTGCCGGTGACGTCCCTGGCCAACAGTGCGATTAGGGTAGAGGCGGCACCCGCCAGCCCGGCCATGAAGTCGGCTTGGGAGAGAGGGATGGCAAGCGGCCGCTGGTCGGGTATTCCGATGCCGATGCTTATCCCTCCCGCCGCCTGGATGTTGAGGTCGTAGCCGATATACTCCCTATAAGGCCCTGTCTGGCCAAATGGAGTGACGGAGGTAAACACCAGGCGGGGGAACTGTTCCACGATGCTCTGATAGTCCAGCTTCAGCCTTTCCATGAAAGCGGGGGGGTGGTTTTCTATCAGCACATCGGCGTCTCCCAGCAGCCTGAGGAACATCTCCCGCCCAGTCTGAGTATTGATGTCCAGAGTTATCCCTAGCTTGCCAGTGTTAAGAAAGAGGAAAAGTCCGCTGGACTCGGCGTTGGGCTCGTCGCCAGGGAAGGGGCCGTTACGGCGAGAGGAGTCGCCACCTTCAGGCGGCTCGATTTTGATCACCTCGGCCCCAAGGTCGGCAAGAAGCCTGGCGCAGAAGGGGGCAGAGATGTAGTCCCCAAGCTCGATAACTCTGACTCCCTGGAGAGCTTCTGGGCTCATGTACTTCTTTCACCGCCAAATGGGTTAGAAACGCCTCGATTTCCACGCTCCTCATCTCTTGCGGGTAACTTTCAGACTCGGTCGAGCCTCCGCTCTCCTTGTGGGAGAGGATTGAGGTGAGAGGTATCTCACCCCCATCCCTTCGGCTGCGCTCAGGGCAGGCTCTGACCTTCCCCCATCAAGGGGGAAGGAATCCGCATTCTGAACACTTACCTTTTGCGGATGGCGCTTGTCGTGGAAACGAATGTAGTGCGTAATGTAATACAAGTACGAAGCCTCGGTGCGACGGCTCATGTGCTCCAGCCGCAACACCTGGCGGACCTGGTCGAGGAAGGGGAAGGTTTTGGTTGTATAGGCCGGTGGTCGGTCGTGTACAAGGTCTGGCATTGCGGTATAATTACCTTCAGAGGGACAATATACCACATACAGCGGTATAATACTAGTTAGGCGGTCCTCAACGGAGCCATGATGGAACGTGGGCATCGGATCCTCGCACTTGCCAAGGCGATTCAGGCCACCTTCTCGTCATCCGAGTGGACTGAGATCGGCTATCTTACGTCGACGGATCAATACATTGACAATCATCCCCGCCTGTTACGGAGTCTTCAGTGGGGCGATGACGACTACAAGGGCCACGTGATTGACGCTGTTGCCCGGATGTTGGACTCCGACGAGGCCAACCTAAAGCGCCTCGTGGAGTACGAGCCGATAGGCAGTTGGCTCGCTACGAACGACCCTGGTGCCTTGCAGTCATTGCAAGCGGCCATCTATGGAATGGCCGTGCCCGCTGTCATGCCAACCGGCTCGCAGGCAGCCCTGGCGGCGCTGGCTGATGCCCAAACGCTCCTGGAATCAAGAGGGCCGACGAGTGCCGTCGACAGGGTTCACACCGGGCTCCACGGATTCCTCAAGGGCGCCTGTGCCGACGCGGGAATACCGTTCGAGACGGACGCTACTCCCAACCAGTTGCTGAAGCTTCTCTTGGAGGTACACCCGGTACTCCAAGATCTCGGCCCGCAAGGTCAAGAAGTTCGCAGACTGATTCGGACCAGCGCCTCGATTGTGGATGCGATGGGCACGCTACGGAACCGGGCGAGCCTCGCACATCCAAACGAGGAACTGCTCGACCAAGAGGAGGCTCTGCTGGTCATCAATCTCGCGCGATCGCTTCTGCGGTTCCTGGACGTGAAGCTCAAGCGCACGGCCGCCTAACCCCGCGCTGGAGCCGACGCGCAAGAAGCCGCGCACGGCTGAGGCGCCAGCCGTTAGCTCTTGCCTTGTCAGAACAGTCCAACTATGGAGAACAGAGCGGCCACTGCTGCTATACTCTGTGCATGGAGTTCGAATGGGACCCAAACAAGGCGGTCCAGAATCTCAACAGGCATAGTGTTACATTCCATGAAGCTGCCACGGTATTTGGTGATCCGTTATCGATGACCTTCCCGGATCCCGACCACTCATTTGGAGAGAGTCGATACATAACGACCGGCTTATCCTACCGTGGCAGGTTGCTCATTGTTGCACACACCGACCGAGACGACCGCATACGTATCATTAGTGCAAGAGGAGCTACACGTAGAGAGCGGAGGTTTTATGAAGAAGGAAGCTAGGGACGAGCTTGATGATGAGCTTCGTGAGGAGTACGACTTTTCTCAGCTTGAGGGAGGAGTCAGAGGTAAGTATGTAGACCGTTACAGGACAGGCACGAATCTGGTTTTGTTGGACCCTGATGTGGCTAAGGCTTTCCCCGACGACGAGGCAGTCAACGAAGCACTACGGCTGCTGATCAAGATTGCCCAACGTGGGAGCGCATAACAAGGCGCTGCAGCGGACGGGGGGGGCCTGGCTCAAAACTGGCATCTGTTGCCATTAGAGGTGATCCTTGGCGGAGCGAGTCTTGCCATCGCCCCGCTGCCGCTGAGCTTGGGCGTTAAGGAAAGTGCACAAAGGGCGGGAATATATCCACTTGGCGGGAGACCAGGGCCACAGCGGCGCTGCCCCTGGCCGTTACCTCTCCCCTCTGGTTCTCACACCAGACCTCAAGCTCCACTCGGTGTTTTGCATCTTCCACACCCTTACCTACTACTCTGCCTCGGCACCAGGTGGTGTCGTAGATAAAGTTGGGTCGAACCAGCCTTACCTTCAGGCTCTCCAGGAAGCCCAGATTGCTCATCCAGTTGGTGACCAGGTTCTCCAGCCAGCAAACCCTCTGGATACCCGAGTCGTGGGCAAAGGGGAAGCCAAAGGCCTGGGCCACCGAGTCCTTGACCATCGAGGCGTCCCAGGAGTCGGGCATACCCGTCTCCGGGTCCCAGTGTACGTCCTGGGGGTGCCTCCGCCTGTGGTCCAGAAAATAGGAGAAGCTAAGGGTTCCCCGCACTATGTCAACGAAGTTCAACATATCGTCGCTGGAGAGGGGCCCTTTGACTATGGGTGGAAGCTGCTCCCCCACCTGCACATCCTCCCAGTAACTGGGAACATCCCCCCTTATTTCCTCTGCCTCATAGGCCCTGTCTATGGCCTCCAACTCCTCCGGGCTGTAGCGGTAGCGGGTTATGTTCATGTACTTGCCCCGATGGCGGGCTGCGTCTCTGGGGGTGCGCATCACGTAAGAAGTAGCTCTGGCTACGGTCTCGTCCTCCTGGTTTACGTAGACCACCTCACCGGTCTGGAGAGCCATTGTGCCACAGAAATCACCATGTTTCTTAGCTACGTCCAGGAGGCGGGCGGTGGTGGTGATCCGGTCATGCAGCAAAATGGGACGGAAGAACTCCCAGTCGGCCCCCGCGTAAAGGGCGTGGATACCGGGCAGCCCTGGGGCAATGAAGGTATCGTCGAAACAGGAGAGGATGGTTGGGTGTGCCAGCAGTGTCCCGAAGAGGTTGGTGGCCGTCAGCTCCTCTGAAAGGTAGAGGGGGTTGCGGCTGCCGATGGCCAGGGCGAAGCGGATAATCAGCTCCTTGCCCGCCTCTTTCCAGCGGGGATAGCGTCGAAGCTGCACCCCGATGAGCTTCCGGGTCTGCTCAATGGCCTCGTCGGTCAGGTCTGGATAACGCTGTTCACTCATTCCGCACCTCTGGAGGGCAGAATCACCTCCACCCGCCCCATACCTGTGGTCTCGCCCCGCTGGTTCTGGCAGTTGGTCTCGCATTCCACCAGGTGCTGGTCTCCTTCAATCCACTTGCGGCTGACTTTGCCATGAACCCAGGTGGTATCCCCCTCTATGTTGAAGCGCCTTAGCTCGTGGTAGAACCTTCTGACGAAGGCATGGTCGCTCATCCAGTTGGTGACTATCTGGGCCAGCCATGAGCCACGCTGAGGCCCCAGGTCGTAGATTCCGGGTAGGGCGATAAGCCTGGCCATGGTCTCCTCCCAGTGGCCCCGGTGGGGATGGTCGGGGACGCCGGTCTCCGGGTCGGGCTCGGCAAAGCCCAAGTGCTTGCGGAAGGAGCTCCAGCGGTAATAGTGATTGCCCCCCGGACTGGCTCCCACACCAGTATTGAAGGCGTCGAATCTGCCA
This sequence comes from uncultured Dehalococcoidia bacterium, assembly GCA_964457285.1. Lineage (GTDB taxonomy): Bacteria > Chloroflexota > Dehalococcoidia > Lucifugimonadales > JAGWBF01 > CAYWGG01. The sequence goes on along the minus strand of CAYWGG010000163.1, from coordinate 1,507 downwards.
GCGCCGAAGATGATCTCCACCACTCTCAGAGGGCCACGCACAATGGGCGGCAGGGACTCTCCTTCCTGCACGTCCTCCCAGTAGCGGGGCGTAGCGCCCCCTATCTCCTCCCGGTCGTATGCATCCCAGATGGCCTCCAGGTCTTCCCGCGTATACCTGGGCTTCTTCACATCCCGGAACCTGTCCCTCTCCCGGGCCGCTCGCCTCTCCGTCCGGATACTCCACGCCCTGGCTTTGGCGACGGCGTTGGCCCTGTGATCAACGTAGAGGGTCTGAGCGTACTGGATAGCCATACGTCCGGCGTAGGTGCTGGACTTCTCCACCACGTCATAGGGGCGGTACGTGGCGCTGATGGTATCCCCCGGCCTGACGGGCCTGAAGTACTCCCACTCGCTCCCTCCGTAGAAGCTGTGGACGCCAGGGAGCCCGCCCAGGTTGGTGGCGGTGATGGCCCGCACTGTCCAGAGGAAGATGGGGGTGGCGATGATGCTGCCGTAGGGCGACCTCCGGCCATGCTCCTCGTCGAAGAAGAGGGGGTTTCGCTCCCCCATGCCCTGGGCGTAGGTCCTGATGGCGTCGGCGGTGATCTCCCCCACGTGGCGGATGCCGTGGTAGTACACTCCCAGGCGGTCTCTTATCCGCTGGATGCCTTCCTGGGTAATCTGTCCATAGGTGCTGCTTTCGCTGGTCGTCATGTTTAACCCCTTGTCATCAGGGAATAGGGTGATAAATCCTTATCAGATGAGTCTGTAAATGTAGGCGTCTTCCACAAAAATACCATCTATCGTATTCCTGGAGAATCTGATGCCCGAAATACCCTGTCCGGTTTTTATCGCACTCCGTAGGATGGATATGAATAAGTCATCGGCATCCACAACGGAGATATTCTGAATGCCAACCCTGGTTTCGCCCTCTGGTATCTGCGACAGAATTGCTTGAACTCGCATATAAGTCTTTCTAGGCCCATGAGATTTGATCCCCGGCGAGGCAATTACTAACCTCCACAGTTCAGCCTCAAGATAGTACAACCATAGTGCAGCATGGACTGGGAAATTACCTCTGTCTAAGTGGTCTATGAGCCTGCCACCGGCTTCTATCATATCTTCAGAAAGAGTTTGCGTTACCACCACTTCTTTAGCCATGTCAGCACCCCGTTTTTTCTCGCGGTCACAGCAGAATAAAGGTCCCTGGCTTCCGCTTCAGATATAACAGTGGAATATCTGGCCTCCTCTGACCAGTCCTTCGTAACCGCCCAGTTATTGGCGAACTCTGGATTAGATTGAATCTCCTTCAGATACTCCACTTTCAAACCAGATAGACTCAGCAATTTCTCTAGGTTATGGGTATAGCTATCGCTCACTGTTTTTCGGTCGGGAAAGTCGAACCGTTTCGTCTGCTTAGCAATACATGACTTGAGGGCACACTCAACAGCATACCCCAGGAGATAGTATGCTCCTGGAAAACACCGGTTCTCTAGGAGAACCCTTGCCTCCTTGGTCCTCAGTCT
>CAYWGG010000162.1:0-6700 GCA_964457285.1 uncultured Dehalococcoidia bacterium | reverse complement strand
AGATCATGCCTAGTCTCGTGGGCTCGGAGATGTGTATAAGAGACAGACAGGGGACTGTTGCCTCTCGGGGATTCTCTGAGCGCCGCCCCGCCGGGTGAAGAGCCTGCCTTCGCGAAGCCGACGCCAGTGCCGGAAAACGCCAGCTTGCAGGACAAGCTAATCGCCCTCACGGGCCGGCACCCCTAGCCCTGAATGGCCTTCATACCGATCCCTTTAAATAGATGTGTAGGGGTGCGTGATGTCTACTATCGCGGGACTGCCGCTTTTCCCCGTCACCGTTGTGGGAAGCTGGCCCAGGCCGCCCTGGTTGCTCCAGGCCTTGAGAAGCCGCCAGGCCGGGCGCACTAGCTTCGCCGAGTTCAACCAGGTGGCCGACAAGGCCGTGCTGGAGGCCCTCAGGTATCAGGAAGAGGCGGGGGTTGACATCGTCAGCGACGGCGAGCAGCGGCGGGACAACTTCTACTCCTTCGTGGTGGAGAAGCTGGACGGCGTGCGGCTCATGAGCCTGGCCGAGCTGATGAACTACGTGGAGGACAAGGAATCCTTTGACGCCATACTGAGAAGCCTTGACGCACCAGCCTTCGCCATCCATAACACGACGGTGGTGGACAAGGTGGAACGCCGCCAACCCCTGGCCCTTGATGAGTACGAGTTCCTCCGGAAGCACACCTCCAGGCCCATCAAGATAACCCTGCCCGGCCCCTACCTCCTCACCCGCTCCATGTGGGTCAAAGGCGTGTCTGACTCTACCTATCCCACTATGGCAAGCCTCGCCACCGACATCGTAGCCATCCTCCGGGAGGAGCTGATCGCCCTCCGCGACGCAGGAGCATCCTTCGTCCAGTTCGACGAGCCAGTGCTGACCGACGTAGCGTTCAACCCGCCGGTGAAAGAACGCACTTTCATGTGCGCCTCTATGGCCGCTTCCTCTGGTGACCCCAGGAGGGAACTGGTGCTGGCCCTTCGGCTGATGAATGAAATTCTGAGGGGAGTTGAAGGGGTGAAGACGGGCATCCACGTCTGCCGGGGCAACTGGAGCCGGAAGGAGGACGCCCTGCTCAAGGGGGACTACGAACCCCTTCTGCCCTACCTCCTGTCTATGCAGGCCGACCAGCTTGTCCTGGAATACGCCACCCCAAGGGCCGGAGACATGGATGCCTTCGGCAAGCAGCGCAAAGTCAAGGAGATCGGCCTGGGAGTGGTCAACCCCAGGTCGGATGAGGTGGAGGAGCCCGAATCGGTCATCAACAAGGTGCAGGAAGCCCTGAAATACTTTGCCCCCGACAAGATATACCTCAACCCCGACTGCGGTTTCGGCACCTTCGCCGAGAGGCCCATGAACACCCCGGAGGTGTCCTTCAGGAAACTCCAGACCATCGCCACGGCGGCCAGGAAGCTGCGGGAGACCTACGCTTAAAAGAGAGGAGCGAAAGATGAGCGAGCAAGATAACGTGCAGTTGGTGCAGAGTCTCTACGCAGCCTTTGGGCGAGGTGACATCCCTGCAATACTGAACATGCTGGCGAACAACTCCGAAGTCACTCATTTCGGGCCGTCAGACATTTTGCCATGGGCCCGTACATATCACGGCCGTGAAGGATGGGCTCAGTTCTTCCAAGACCTCGTCGAGACGCTAGAGCCTCTGGAGTTCGAGCCAAGGGATTACGTCGCTCAGGGTGACCGGGTTGTGGCCTTCGGATATTTTCGGGCCCGTGTGAAGTCCACGGGCCGCACCTTTGATGAACTCTGGTCAATGGACTGGGTCGTGCGGAATGGTCGAGCTGTGAGTTGCCGGGTGTACGAGGACACTGCCGCTATGGTGTCAGCCTTCCGTGGTGGCTGAGCTTGTCCAATGTAACGTGGTTCTGCATTAGGTTAACTGGCCTGTTAAGAGGGTGGACATGGAAAAGCGCAGGCGGCTGAACGGGGTTGACCGGGACGACCTGGAGGCGGGACTAAAGGAGATTGAAAAGCAGGAAGAGGCTCGCCACGCCAGGAAGAGGTCCCGTATTCAGTGGCTGGGTGGCTTTAAGTTCAACACCTTCGTGCGCAACAACGCCTTTATAGTTGAGGAACCGGCCGGGCCTAGCGGCAAAGAACAGGCCCCAAACTCGATGGAGTACGTCCTGGGGGCTTTAGGGGCTTGCTTAGCTACAGGATTTGTCCTCAACGCAACCCAGCGGGGCATAACCATCCATAACCTTGAGATAGCCCTGGACTCCAGCCAGGACAACGTCTTCACCTTCTTCGGCCTCAGCGACGAAGGCCACCCCGGCTTTCAGGAAATCAGGGCGAAGCTGTACGTTCAGGCGGAGGCCGACGAGGCGACCATCCGGGAGATTTGGGAGCGTGCGGTGAAGACCTCCCCGGTGGGTAACTCCCTGGGGCGAATTGTAACCATAAGGCCTGAGCTGTCGGTGCTATGATAGAATAGAATTGAGTTATTTAGTCGAGAAATGAACGATGACTGGTATGAGACATACAGACAAAGACAGAACAACCATGACAGACTCGCAGAGGGAGAGCCCGCCAGCATTTGGAACACAAGTGTCCTTTGCGATCCGAACTATCAAGAGAGCCGTAGCCAAGGTCGCTCAAGGTAAGAGAAAGGGCCAGTCTTAGCTGTAAATGAACCGCGACCTTATAAAGCTCTTGATGCAGGTTGTCGTGAGTCTTGGGCTGCTAGGTTCTGGAATCTATATCTTGGTTACTATAGATTGGTCAGAGAATCCAGAGTTGGCCGCTGCTGCCGCAGGATGGATAGGCTTGGTGGCGGGGTATTGGTTAAAGTAAGTTCGAGTTACCCTAAATAAACAGCGGCGCCATCACCAGGGTAATGGTGGCGAGCAGCTTCACCAGCACATGGAGGGATGGCCCGGCCGTGTCCTTGAAGGGGTCTCCAACGGTGTCTCCCACCACAGCGGCAGCATGCGGGGCAGAACCCTTTCCCAGGGGCTCTCCACTGGTGGGGTTGTGAAGCCCCCCGGCCTCGATCAGCTTCTTGGCGTTGTCCCATGCCCCTCCGGCGTTGTTCATAAAAGTAGCCAGGATAATCCCACCGATGGTCCCTACCATGAGGAAGGAAGCCACAGCCGCTGCGCCATTGTCGAAAGCGAAGCGCATTACCAGCCCTACCGCTATCGGCATTCCCACGGCCAGGACGCCAGGTACTATCATCTCCCGCAGGCCAGCCTTTGCAGTTATATCCACACAGCGGGCGTAGTCAGGTTTCTCGGTGCCCGCCATTATGCCGGGTCGCTCACGGAACTGGCGTCGCACTTCCTCAATTATAGCGCCAGCCGTCCGCCCCACCGCTCGGATAGCCATAGAGCTGAATAGGAACACCAGCATGACACCCAGAAGCCCTGACACAAAGACTTCAGGCTCTGCAATGTTGATCACATCAAACGTGTCTCCAGTCACCTTGGCAACCTCATCCAGATAGGCACTGAAAAGGAGGAACGCGGCCAGCCCTGCGGAACCCATAGCATAGCCCTTGGTGAGGGCCTTGGTGGTATTGCCCACTGCGTCCAGGCGGTCCGTCACTTGGCGCACCTGGGGGCCTGCCCCTGCCATCTCCACAATACCGGCGGCGTTGTCAGTAATGGGGCCGAAGGTGTCCATAGCCAGGACGTATGCAGCCGTCATCAGCATACCCATAGTAGCCACCGCCGTGCCGAAGAGGCCACCGTTGGGCAAATCGGAGCCATTGGGCAAGGTCGCATGGTCTCCCAACCAGAAAGATAACAGTATGGCGATACCGATGACTATGGCGGTGGAGGCGGTGGTCTCAAACCCCACAGCCACACCCGACACGATGTTAGTAGCAGGGCCGGTGCGGGAGGCCTCGGCGATCCCTTTGACAGGTCTGTACTTGGTCTCTGTGTACCACTGGGTGATGTATACGAAGGCCACGCTTGTGGTGATACCCACCAGACCTGCCAGGAAGAGCCACTCAGGGTTGGCCGTCACATTACGGAGCATGACAAAGGCAGCAATGGCCAGTCCGCCAATGGAGAGGGCTACTGCCACCAAGTAGCCGCGGTTGAGGGACTTCATGGGGTCTTCATCCTCGCGGCCCCGCACTGACATTATGCCTGCCATAGTAGCTATGATGCCGAAGGCGCGCACCACCAGAGGGAAAAGTATCCAGACCTCAGGATGGGGGAGGTCTGCGTTTCTGGCCGCTATATATGCGGCCACACCCAGGATCATCGCACCGATGTTCTCCGCCGCCGTGGACTCAAACAGGTCAGCGCCACGGCCCGCACAGTCTCCCACATTGTCCCCCACCAGGTCGGCGATGACCGCTGCGTTGCGGGGGTCATCCTCGGGTATGCCTGACTCCACTTTACCCACCAGGTCGGCCCCCATATCGGCGGCCTTGGTGTAGATGCCGCCGCCCAGCTGGGCGAACAGGGCTACGAAGCTGGCTCCAAAGCCGAAGCCTACTATAAGGAAAGGAACTATGTCTGCCTTGGCGCCAATATCGTAGATATAGAAGATGGCGGTCACACCCAGCAGGCTGAGGGCGACGATCAGGAAGCCAGACACCGCGCCCCCTCGCAGTGCTACAGCGATGGCCTCTCGCAGGCCACCACGGGCCGCTGCGGCCGCAGCGCGCACGTTGGATTTCACCGAGATGTACATCCCTATAAAGCCCGCAATACCCGAACAGAAAGCCCCCACCAGGAAGGCGATGCTCGTACGCCATCCGATGCCAATATGATCGAAGTTAGTAATCTTACCATCGTCATTAATATCGGTCTCGGCCAGCCACGCCAGTAAAAGGCCAATAATTACCGCTGCGAACAGGGCCAATATGCCGATGGTGCGGTACTGACGTTTGAGGAAGGCCATCGCCCCTTCCATGATACGATCGGCGATGTCCTGCATCTCTGGGGAGCCAGCATCCTTACGTAAGACGCTGTAGGCAAGCCAGATAGCAAAGAAGACTGCCCCCAACCCAGCCACCGGTACAATCCAGATAAGCTCCATTTGTCCTCCCTCCAGGGCTGTCTACCAGCCATAGCACATTTCGGGCGGTAAAGGCCGCCCCAGGGTGCAACCCTTTGGGGCGGCTGCAACGGAACCATTATACCAGGCCATCATGTCATGGGGAATAAGGCCAAGGTCTGACTGCTGCGCCGAACTCGATGCTCATTCGCTCTTTGGCTGGCGGCTCCTGAGCAGAACTGCCCTCTGGGAAATACTCCAGAAGGAGCCGGTCTGGTAGCTGTCCTGTACGCTTTCCCACAAATAGCACTTCTAGAGCGACGGGTTCTCCGGCAGGGCTTACATGGAGATAAACGTGCTTGCCTATCTCCTTGACCTCGCTGCCAGAAGTTTCTCCCCATTCGATCCAGAGAACATCGGCATCTCTGTCAATACGCATTTTCATATATGACTACCTCTGGTGATGACCATAACTGTGATGATAAGAGTAAAGTCCTGCCTCTGGACATAGACAATTCGTATAGGCCATCCTCTATACAATTTCTCTACTGTTTCTGCGATTTCCTTATCTGGGTCACTCCAGTCAGGGTTTCTGATCATTGTCTCAAGGTCATCTCTATCAAGCCTGAGATTATACCTTTGCTCCAGCCATTCCAGCTTAGCTCTTGCATGACCGGTCAAGCGAATAGGCTTCAAGTCAATTTCTTACTCACCACTTATTAGCTTCACTACCCGCTCCACCTCCCCCATAGCCACCAGCGTTGCTTCCTTATCACGCCGCGCTTTGACCTCCACGGAGTCCTGGCGCAAAGCGCGGCGTGATAACACCAGGCGCACGGGTAGCCCCAGCAGGTCGGCGTCGTTGAACTTGACGCCTGCTGCCTCCTCACGGCGGTCATCATATAGCGTCTCGATGCCCCCCTCCCAGAGGAGGCGGTACAGCTCATCGGCGGCCTGGGATACGGTGGGGTCAGCCAGGTTGAGTCCCACCAGATGCACCAGGTAGGGAGCTATGGGTGTGGGGAAGACGATGCCTTTTTCGTCGTGGTTCTGCTCAATGGCGGCGGCCAGGAGTCTTCCCACGCCGATGCCGTAGCAGCCCATTATGATGGGATGCTGCTGGCCTTCCCTATCCAGGTAGTAGGCCCCCAGAGTTTCGCTGAAGAAAGTTCCTAGCTTGAAGATATGGCCCACCTCAACGCCCCGGGTAGACCCTAGAGGAGCCCCACACCGCACGCAGCCGTGGCCTTCCTGGGCCAGGGCGATGTCCGTCAAGGTGTCCACCTGGAAATCACGAGGGAAGTTGGCGTTGCGGATATGAGTATCGGGCACGTTGGCCCCCACCGCGAAGTTGGAGCCCAGGCGAATGGACTCGTCACCCACGCGCTTTATATTCTCCAGCCCGATGGGCGACGCTGAGCCAGCTACCAACCCAGCCGCCTCTACCTCCCTTTCGCTAGCCAGCCGCAGGTCATGGCAATACAGGGTGTTCTTCAGCTTCACCTCGTTCACCTCCAGGTCCCCCCGGATGGTGACGAACACCACCTCCCCATCGGCGACGTAAAAGACGGCTTTGAGGGTCTTTCTGGAGGGGATGCCCAGGTAGCCACACAGCTCAGCTATGGTCTTGATGCCAGGGGTAGAGACCTCTTCCATCGTCAACGGTGGCTCCACTGGTGTGGGAGGCGCCGCTCCCCGGGCCTTCTCCGCATTGGCGGCGTAGCCGCATCTGGCGCAGGTCAAGAC
>CAYWGG010000161.1:4178-6746 GCA_964457285.1 uncultured Dehalococcoidia bacterium | reverse complement strand
TTCCTGCAAGAGGAGGATACCCTGCTGCGTGCCGTAAGGGAGGCCCTACAGCCGGCAGCATAAGACCCTGTCAAGGATAGACTGATGGGTATCATCCCACCTCTGGAGGATCCAGGCATAGGTTTCGTCTACTCCGTGCAGCGTTCGTTGAGAGGTGTTCGACCGTGTCCAACTTCGTCCTGGTCCACGGGGCCTGGCAGAGCGCCTGGTCATGGAGGAGAGTAATAGAGCAGATGGAAGCCGCCAGAGGCCGGCCTGAGCATGACATAAATGAGGTGCCAGGAGTGGGATCAGAGGGTCAAATCCAAGGCCCTCCACACATCTCCACGTCTATCGGCCAGGTGCTGGCCCTGGACCTTCCAGGCCACGGACAGCGCTTTGCAAACGAGATCCGCCGCATCACAATGGGACACTATATCCACGCGGTGGCAACGTTAGCACAGGTGGAGCGCCTTGAGGATGTAGTCCTTGTGGGACACGGTTTCGCCGCTACCTTCCTGCCTCAGGTATCCCTGGAACTGGGTGACAGGGTCAAGCGGGTGGTGTTTATAGCAGGCGACCTCCCACCCGAAGGCAAGACGGCTTACGACAGGCTATCCCGATGGGATAAGGTGATGCTCAGAGCGTTCAAGGCAGGGGAAAAGGGGTTCAGGTTCCCCGATTTCGTCTTCAAAGGTATCCTGTGCAACGACCTGGACGCAAATTCTGCACGGGAGACGTTATCTCGCCTGGTGCCTGAGCCTTTCCTACCCTGGCTGACGCCTGTATCTCGCCAGGGCTTCCTGGGCAGGTTCCCAACGACCTACGTTATTCTCACCAGGGACAAGGTCATACCGCTCAGCTTGCAGCGCCGCTATAGCCAGTCCTTGGGCTCTCCCGATGTTGAGGAACTGGACGCAGGGCACGGAGCCCTTCTCAGCCATCCCCGGGAGGTTGCTGGAGTACTGCTCAAGTACGCATAGCAACGATTTTCGCACACCCTTTCAGGTCAAAGCCCGCGACCTCCTGGCGCTGCCAGGATGGTGCATCCTCCAATATGAGGATTGGGACCGCCGGTAGGTGGAACAATGAGGGCTACAAGTCACAGACCTGATATATCTGCCGAGAGGTACTGGTGACTGACATACCACACACCTGGGAGGTTCTATATTTGAGAGGCTCTCGACGTTCCAGTACAGGCGGCCTCTTTTGCTGGCCACGGGAGAAATGCCAAGTTTAGCCATCAGCCTCCGGAAGGAGCGCGGCCGCATCTCAGAGGACATGCCCAGCATCATTGAGGCTTGTCTGGTGACTACCTGTTTGGGAGGCTTCGGCCCCGCACCCGCTGCTCTGGCCTTCGCCAGAATCTGGCGGACTCTCTCCTTCGTCACGCCTACTCGCTCACCTATTTCCCAGAGTAGCAAGCCCTCATTTCTAAGAGCCACTATCTGAGAGGCGCGGTCAGCTGACTGCGGTTGGGGCTTTACAGCCTCCCCTCTGCCCATACCCTGCCCCACCGTCGGCGTTTCGTTCTGCGTTGGTAGCTGTTCCTGGCGACCAGTCAAGTCTTATGCACTCCAATAGCAAGTCTGCTTTAGCTAACGGGCTTCTCCTGTTGCACTGCCGCCGCAACCTTTTGGGCTGCGTGGGCAACGATCTCGGCGGCGATATTCACGCTTATGGTCCCCATATTCAATACCATGTGGTACAGCTTTGGGTCATCCGGGTGGACCTTGAAGAACTTCTTGAAATAAATGACCCTGGCCTTCTCCATATCCGAGACGTACTTTCCAGCATCGTTCCAGCTAAGATGCTCCCTCTCTACGATAGTCCTTATACGCAGTTCAAGGGGCGTGGTCAGACCCACATGAAGCACGCCAGGAAGATCCTTCAATATCACATTGGAGCCACGTCCGATGATTACCACATCTCCAGCTCTGGCCAGGTCTTTAATGACGCTGCTGGTCACATCTATAAAACGCTGGTCGCTAAGCCGCTGGGCTGCGGTAAGGGGCTCTTGTGCCAGATCGGTGTACTCTTCCGAGGGAAGATACTCCAGGCCAGGGCCGAAATATGGCTCACCTCCTGCTCCCGACATTGCGGACCGCTCCAGCATAGTCTGAAGGAAGTAAGCCAGGCGGTCCCTCATGGGGACCCTCCGCTGCTCCTTTATTTCGAGGACCTCGACAGTTGACCCAATACGCTTAGCTGCCTGGGCCAGGATGAGTCGGTCTACGTAGTCGGCGTTCAGCAGCCGTGCCGCCAGAGCTCCAACCTCGTTGCCTCCGGCGCCTATAGGGCCATCGAAAGCTACTACTGCCATTCCTTCCTCCTCCTGGGCACTTCTTGAAGGGCCCTATTGGGCCACAGCACATCCCCCACAGGCTGCATGACCACCAATGACTATGCCCTTTGTCTGGTAAGCCGCCCGCTCCAATACCACCAGGGACAGAGATGGCCAAGTCCAGTGTAAAATAAAGACGATGTTCTTGTCAATATTGTGCATTTTATCATAGCTCATAAGTTGTATATGTCGTCGTTTTAGGACATATATATCGTTATACATTTGTACACGTGAAGCAGCACGTA
>CAYWGG010000161.1:0-4078 GCA_964457285.1 uncultured Dehalococcoidia bacterium | reverse complement strand
CGATTCAGCCATGTCATGGAGCGTTGACCTCAGCTTTGCCCTCGCATATAATAGTGACCGTCAACCCTCAATCTCTCCCACTGGTCGGGATGCGAAATGCGAAAGGAGATAGCATGCAACAACATGAAGCAGTATTGCACCCTCCCGCTGTCATCTCAGAGCTGAAGAAGAACAGGGTAACCCATGTGGTATGGCTTCCCGATAGCGAGACCAACTTCATGTACCAGCAGCTTATGGCAGAGCCTGGCATGGACCTGGTGCCCGTTTGCCGAGAAGGAGAGACCATGGCCATCGCGGCAGGTCTCTGGGTAGGAGGTAAGAACCCAGTTGTGCTCATCCAGAACACGGGCATCATGGAATCGGGCGACTCTATACGAGGGCTCGGCCTGGACGTAAACCAGCCCCTGGTAATGCTGATAGGATACCGTGGCTGGGACAGGCATGGTGTCACCAGAGACTCGGCAGCCCGCTTCATCGAGCATATTCTCCATGCGTGGGGCATAAGCTACTACCTGGTGGAGGAGGATGAGGACGCATCACGTATATCCCTGGCTTTCGAGGAGGCCAGGCGCACCTCCAGACCGGTGGCAGTGCTGTTGGGGACAGAGTTCGGGTCCTAGCCCTTGGAGGGCTATTCAGCCACAGAGTTACAAATGAGACCTGTGTCTCTGTGGCATCACTGCGGATGAAAGGAGCTTCAATGGCTATAAAGAACGTTGATGCCGTGAGGATACTGGACGAGCATCGCCAGGACGGTGTGCTCATCACTACCATGAACGCGGGTAACTCAAGATTCGGTTTGCCCAGTGTGACTGCCCATGAGCAGTTGGACCTCCCCATGAGTGGCTGTATGGGCAAGGCCTCATCCATTGGACTGGGACTGGCCCTGGCCCAGCCCGACCGCAAGGTGCTGGTGCTGGATGGAGATGGGAGCCTGCTCATGAACCTTGGCACCCTGGTCACCATAAGCAACAAGGCCCCCGAGAACCTCTATCACTTTGTCTTTGAGAATGGTGTGTATGCCGTTACCGGCGGACAACCCATCCCTGGGGAGGGGAAGCTCAGCTTCCAGGGGTTGGCTAAAGAGGCAGGGTACACCGCCGCCTACGAGTTCGACGATACAGAAGAGCTGGCATCCAACATAGATAGCGTCCTCCAGCAGAAGGGGCCGGTGCTGGTATGCCTCAAGATAACCCCCGAGATAGAGAACACCCCGGTCCAATTCAGGCCGAGGGCCCGCAGGAACATGCCGATGGCCGTAGCGGACCTGGCCAGGGTCTTCGGCCTCAAAAGCTAAGGATGCTACAAATAATTGCCAGGGGTCTTCTTGCGCAGGCCCTGGGTATGGGACTGTTTGCAGGGGGCTTCTGGCTACTCTTCAGGGGTTTTCTCGACTCCAACGTGCCCCTTGGGGTGCTGGGGGGCGTGATGATACCTGTGGGAATGTGGGTTATGGCCCACCTCCGCAGAGGCCAATCGGGTCAATGAGGTAGGTAGAGGAGGTAGATAGAGTTTGATACCCTCCCTGGAAGCTATCAAAGCCATAAATGCCTGGCGCAGAGATGCCGTTGTGGTGTCCACTACAGCGGCCTTGAGGGAATGGGGTTCGGTGTCCCAATGCCGAGAGCTGGACCTGGACCTCTCCGACTGTATGGACAAGGCTTCCTCAGTAGGATTGGGTATCGCCCTGGCACAGCCCCATCAGAAGGTGCTGGTGCTCGATTGCGACAGTGTCCTCCGCGCCAACCTGAGTAGCTTGATGACTGTGGGCAGGGCAGCTCCCCAAAACCTGGTGCATTTCCTTTTTGAGGACGGCAGCCACATCTCTACCGACGGACAGCCCATCCCAGGTATGGATAGAATCAACTTCAAGGCCCTGGCTGAGGGGGGAGGCTATCCCAGGACTTACCAGTTCGATAGCCTGGAGGAGCTTGTCATCAGTCTTCAGGAGGTGCTAGAGGGGGCTGGCCCTGTCTTCGTGTGCCTGAAGGTGTTTCATGACAGGGACTTGCCTGCCTATCCCGCCCGCACTATGGAAGAGTCGTTGAAGGCTATCAAAGCCTGCCTTGAGCACAGTCACAATGAGGCCTCTGGGTAGAGGCCGCCCCGACAGAGTGACGCTGGCATATTGATCATGGCGTGCCGTTTATAAAGGGGGGGACTATGCGTCTGAAAGATAAGGTAGCCCTCATCACCGGGGCCGCTTCCGGTATCGGGCAGGCGTCAGCTGTCAAGTTCGCCCGAGAGGGGGCCAGGGTGGTGGCCGTAGACATACAGCAGGATGGCAACCAGAAGACGGTGACCTCGATCCGTGCCGAAGGAGGTACGGCCACTGCCATCCACGCCGATGTGACCGATTCCCAGGCCGTGCGCCGTATGGTAAGGGCCGCCGTCGAGACCTACGGACGGCTGGACATCCTCTTCAACAACGCAGGCATAAGCTTCCGCGGCACTATACTGGACATAGACGAGGAGACCTTCGACAGGCTCTTTGCCGTGAACGTGAAGGGGGTCTTCCTCGGGTGCAAAGAGGCCATCCCCTTGATGAAGGCGCAGGGTGGCGGGGTTATCCTCAACACGGCCTCTCAGCTTGGGGTAGTGGGAGCTGAGGCCTCAGCAGTGTACCCAGCTACTAAAGGCGCCGTGATCCAGCTGACGCGTTGTCTGGCGCTGGACCACGCTGCCGACAACATCCGCGTGAACTGTATCTGCCCAGGGCCCATAGACACTCCTCTGGCCCGCCGTGGCAGGGAGCAGACAGGGGACCCGGAGGCTGCCCTCCGCGAACGCCTCGCAAACATCCCCCTCAGGCGCATTGGCGCTCCCCAGGAGATGGCCGATGTTGCCGCCTTCCTCTGCTCCGATGAGGCTTCCTTCATCACCGGGGCGGCCATCCTGGCCGATGGCGGCTGGACGGCCCGATAAGCAAGCTAGTATAATGGCCTTGCACTTGGACGGTTTTATACTAACCGGTAATGCGACTCCAGCAGTCTCCTATGTATGGGAGGTGAGCAGTGACGGAAAATATCCCCGGATGGGCTCCCTTTGATCCCGAAAAATTACCGGATTTCTACGCAGATGCCATCAACTTAGAAGGCGGAATCTATGGATGGAGTATTTTGTTTGGATTGGCATCAGGTCCAGGAACCCGCGCGGTTGCACGAGTGCGAATGAGCCCCCAACTGATGAAGGTCCTTTATCTTCTAGTGCAAAAGCAACTCAGAGAATATGAGCAAAAGATAAGCCCTATCCAAATTCCACAGCAGCTTGCTGACCAATTAGGACTGCCTACAACGGTGGTGTAAAATGCCCACTATAATACTCGAACCCCAGAAAACAGCCAATTCCTATGATTTCACCGACAATTCAACTGGGGCATTGGTGAACCTTTTCCGCGCTAATTCAGTCGAAATTATGCGAGAGATGGAACTGGATGTCTCTTCCCTGAAATGGTGTCAGACCTCAGTATGGGAGGCTTGGGAGCAAGAAGCTGATGCCGATTTGCAAGAAGGGAGGTATGCTGTTTTCGATAGTGTTGAGGAGTTGCTTCAGGACTTACTGAATTCAGAGGACAAAGCATGAATTAGAAAATCATGCGCTTTATCCGCACCAACACTTTCAAGAGGCGTTTTGACCGTTTATCTCCCCAGGACAAGCTCGCCGTTGAGAAGGCACTTGAGCTTCTGGCTGAGAATCCCCGCCATCCCAGCCTCAGCCTGGAAAGGGTCTCTGGGCAGAGAACCCGATGGGTAGGTAGAGCTTCTCGATTTGTCCGTTTCAGTGTTGATTGGGAAGGAGATACTATCACTCTTCGAGTGGTGGGTTCTCATGGCGATGTCTGGAGGGCTCCTTAACCAGTCTTCAGGTAGAAAGGTTATTTGCCTTTAGGGAGGTGGACCATGCCTGTCATAGAGCGTAGCACCACTATCAATGCTCCTTTGGAGCAGGTCTTTCAGTTGCTGGATACTCCAGAGCGTGTAGGCGAGTGGGCTCCGGGTGTCACACGCGTCGCCGACATCAAGCAAACTCCACAGCGCATTGGCGATTCTGCCCGCATCACCTACTCGGTCCTGGGCCT
>CAYWGG010000160.1:0-6750 GCA_964457285.1 uncultured Dehalococcoidia bacterium | reverse complement strand
GATGTCCTGATTTGTCTAAAAAGCGCTCAGGGATTTACAATATACTAGAGGGGCGATTGCGAAGCTCTTTGGATTTCATCAGGCGGACTATCATTGACCAGGGATTATTGATGACCCGCCATGGCGTTCAAGAAGGTACGGCAGAAAACGTCAGTGTTCTGGAAATTCAGGAGGCTATCCTTAATGGCGAAATACTCGAGGACTACTGGGATGATCGGCGAGGGCCTTGTTGTCTGATCTATGGAAGGGCTCTAAGTGGCCGCGATCTTCATGTGGTAGTTACAAGTGATAAAGTGCCGGTCAGGGTGATTACGGTCTACGAGCCGAGACTGCCGCACTGGCGCAGCCCGAGGGAAAGAGGAGGATAGGATTGCGGTGCGACCTATGTACGGGGGCCTATAGATATAAGAGTATTGACCACGTCTATAGGCGAAACGGGGAGCTAGTGGTCGTAGAAGGTGTCCCTGCCCTGGTATGCGACCGCTGTGGTGACACCCTGCTGAGCGGAGAGACAACCTCTTATATCCAGGAGCTACTTAAAAGAGAGGCCAAAGATGCCGCTCCCTTGTACAAATTCCCACTTGACAAGAGGGAAGACCCTTTTATCCAGGCATTACTAGAGGACGATATGGAGGATACTTCTCGTGGGTAGTAGCTCTTTAGATGTGGCCTATCCCTGTTGTGTGCCCGGGGGCGTCAGGGCCCTGTCAGGTCAAGGGTGGCTGAAAGGGCCTCACGAATATCCACAGTGCCCTTTAATCGGACTAAATTTCCTTCCTGGGTGATCTCAGTGGTCTTCAGGAACTCGGGGATCTCTTCCGTCTGCTTTGCTACTTCCTCCTTTATGATGGCAGCAGCCACCAGGGCCACCAGGGGGCTTTCAAAACCCATGATCCCGTTGATAACCCCATCCTCTCCCTCTTTTGCTGCGCTCATAGCCAGGCCCGTGCATCCTGCTATACTCTGATCTGCCAACCCACCCAGGAAGTCGCAGTTCCTGGCGACCACGGTTATAAGTCCCTGGGGAACACTCTCAACCAGTTGCCTGGCAGCCGGGTCCGAGAGGAAGCTGGGCTTTGAACCCCCTACGGTGTCCAGGGCAGCCTTGACCAGGTCCACGCTAGGGCTCTCAGGGGAAAAACCTAAAGCGAAGACGGCAGTCGTATCGTCGAGCAGGCTTGCCGCCACCTTAAGAGTCAAGAGGGGGAACTCCACATCTAGCTTCAGAATTTCGAATGCGCCGTAACTTTCAGACTCAATGTTCGCCCCCTGAGGCTTCAGGGAGTTCAGGAGGTCTCGGACGTCCAGGGGGCCTCTTAATAGCCCTAACAGTCCTGTATCGCCTATGGCCATGACTAAAGTATTTACTTCCTGCTGGATCCGGCCCGCTGCTGGACCCAGTGCGTCCAGTACACCCTCCTGCTCAAGGGCTTCCTTCACATCCGGGTCCTGTAGCACGGCCTTTATGTCTATGAAAGCGACCACGTCGTGGTCCGCGGGAATCGCTGCCAGGAGGTCTTTGACCTCCTCCGGCGTGCCTGACAGGGCAGTCATGCCAGCCCCAAGTCCAGACGTGGGTATGGCTGTGGGTTGAGGGGTAGGTGTGGGGGTGGGCGTCGGTGTAGGAGTCGGGGTTGGAGTTGGTGTGGGCGTCGGGGTAGGTACAGGGGTAGCTTCGATACAGCCAAGGATAACTACAAGAAGGGCGAGTGTAGCTATGAAGGCCCCCGAAATAAAAGGTCGCCTGAGCAGATTTCCGCCCTTGGCCTTGTCCCCAGGGCACTTGTTATTCCACATATCTAGTACAACTCCAAACTGCCAGGTTCGGTTCATTCCCTGATGACTAAACTAATACCAAATACGAAAACACTAACGCCGCCTCTTTAGTTCTTCGATCTGCTCCTTGAGACGGTCAGGTTCGTACCCCAACTCTATCGCCCGCTCAACATCGTGCTGAGCCTCTGCGTCCCTGCTGAGGAGAGTATACGCTATAGCACGCCCGACATACCCCTCAACGTCCTGGGGGTTGAGGCGTATGGCCTCGTCCAGGTCCCGGATAGCTCTCTCGTGCTGTCCCAGGTTCGAGTGGGCGGCACCCCTACTGTAGTAGGCTCCGGCGTCGCGGGGGTTGAGATGGATGGCCTCATCGAAGTCACGAAGGGCCTGCTCGAATTGGCCCAGGTTGAAATAGGCAACGCCCCGGTTGTAGTATATTGCACCATCGTCAAGGTTGAGGCGTATTGCCTCGCCATAGTCCTCGATGGCCCGCTCAAGCTCCTCTAGCTTATCATAAGCGAGGCCCCGGTTGTAGTGAGCCCCGGCAAGCTGAGGGCTGAGGCGGATCGCCTCGCCGTAGTCCTCGATAGCCTGCTCAAGCTCGGCCAGCTTATCATAGGTGAGGCCCCGATTGTAGTAGGCCTCGGCAAGCTGAGGGTTGAGGCGTATTGCCTCACCATAGTCCTCCATGGCCCGCTCAAGCTCGGCCAGCTTATCATAGGTGAGGCCCCGGCGGTAGTGAGCCTCGGCAAGCTGAGGGTTGAGGCGTATTGCCTCACCATAGTCCTCAATGGCCCTCTGGTGCTGACCCAGAGTGTCGTAGGCCCGGCCGCGGGCCAGGTAGAGGGAGTCGTCCAGGCGGGCATCATGGAGACCGAGCAGGATGGCCTCGTTGAAGTCCTGGATAGCTCGCTGGGGCTGGCCCTGGGACAAGTAGGCGAAGCCCCGTTGGGCGTAGGCCGCGCCATCATGGGGGTCGAAGCGAATGGTCGCATTGAACTCCGATATCGCCTCTTCCAGGCGACCCTGCCGCTGGAGCTTCGCACCGGCGTCGTAATGCTTCTGGGCTTTAGTCCAGGCACTGTAGCCTGACATCCACTGAATCAGAACTCGCAATGGTCGCACCGTTAGAATCGAGAGTTTCATCGGCTATCGAGCATCTGCCGTTTTGGGCATTGTAGCAACTGGGAGTGTGAGTTTCAATCCGCAAAGCCAACGGATGAGTTACCACCATAAAAGCACTTTGTTGACATCAGGCGGTGTTAAGCTCAAAATGGCCCTGATGTTTAAAGCAGGAGGACATCATGGACAAAGCAGATGTACCTTTCCTCTCCGCCACGAAGCTTTCCGGGCTCATCGAAAGGAAGGAGGTCTCACCGGTCGAGGCGGTGGAGGCTTACCTGGACCGCATAGACCGGGTGGACGGGAAGCTTAACTCTTACATCACTGTGTGTAGAGAAGAAGCGCTTCAGGCTGCACGCGAGGCTGAGCAGGCCATCCTGCGGGGTAGCTATCTAGGGCCCATGCATGGGATTCCTACCGCCGTCAAAGACCAGTTCTACACTAAGGGAGTCCGCACTACCGCTGGCTCCACCATCCTGTGGGACTTCGTGCCTGATGAGGATGCCACCGTGGTGGCTAACCTCAAAAAGGCAGGGGCTATCCTTCTTGGCAAGCTGAACCTGAGCGAGTTCGCCCTGGGCGAGAGCTTCTATCATCCGGCGGGCACTCCTCGCAACCCCTGGAACCTTGAGAGGAACCCAGGCATTTCCAGCAGCGGGTCTGCGGCAGCGACGGCGGCCTTCCTGTGCGCCACTTCCCTCGGTGAAGACACCGGTGGCTCCACGCGAATCCCGGCGGCCTGGAGTGGTCTGGTGGGACTGAGGCCCACCTGGGGCAGGGTCAGCCGCTACGGCGTGCTGCCCGTCTGCTGGTCTATGGACACCGTCGGCCCTATCTCCCGGACTGTGGAGGACTGCGCCATCACCTTCAAGGCCATCGCCGGATATGATCCCAAAGACCCCTATACCCTGAATATCCCCGTGCCCGACTACAGGCGGGCGCTGAATGGTAATATGGGGGGAACCAGGGTCGGAGTGATAACAGAGAAGGTCTACACCGATGAGGTAGACCCGGAGATCAGGGACGCAGTCACCAGGGCAATTGGAGTCCTCGGGGAGCTGGGGGCACCGGTGGAGGAGGTCTCCCTTCCTCTCATAGAAAAGGCTGGCGCTTTTTCCAAGGCCCTGACAGACATGGAGGGCGCTGCTGTCCACTATGAAGGGTTGAAGAAGCGGGCCCAGGAGTACGACCATAACACCAGGGTGCGGCTCCTCACGGCCATCCTGACTCCATCTCAGGTCTACTTCAAGGCTCAGAAGCTGCGGGCCCTCCTCCGGCAGCAGATTCTCGATGCACTGAAACGGGTGGATGTGCTGGTGCTGCCCACGTCCCCAGTACCAGCGCCCAAGATACCCGATGCCCCTGGCATCAAGAGCAGAGAGGACGCTCTGAGCCGCCTCTCGGGACCCAGAGGCTTCACTGGCCCCTTCAACCTGGCCAGCGTGCCTGCCCTTTCAGTGCCCTGTGGGTTCACTTCGCAGGACCTGCCCATCTCCCTCCAGATCGCAGGCCGTCCTTTCGACGAGGAAACCGTAATGAAGGTAGCCCACGCCTACGAACAGGCCACTCCATGGCATACCAGGAGGCCCCCGATCTAGTCGCGACCCGACGGCCCAGTGCCGCATCTTGTCTGCCCCAGTACCTTGTGAGATATTAATACTGGGCGATCTCCGAAATTGCAAGCTTTATGGATGTCTGAGGAAGCTATGCCAACTACCCTTATCGGACTGAATGCGAAGGAGCTGCGTGCGCTGGCGCAGGAGCTAGGAGAGCCCGTCTATCGTGGTAGCCAGCTCGCCCAATGGCTCTACCAGCATGGAGCGCACACCTTTGAGCAAATGACCAGCCTCCCCCAAGCGCTACGCGCAAGGCTGGGGGAGAGCTATGAGGTAGGGCGCTCCCAGGTCGTCGCCTCGCAGCACAGCCGAGATGGAACGGTAAAGCTGCTGCTTTCCTTGGGTGATGGCGAGAAGGTGGAAACTGTAGGCTTGCCTTACGAAAACCGCTTCTCTTGCTGCGTCTCCACGCAGGTGGGCTGTCCCGCCCACTGCGCCTTTTGTGCTACGGGGCAAAGCGGCTACACCCGCAACCTCACAGCGGGGGAGATTGTGGACCAGGTGATGACAGTGCAAGAAGTGGCAAGGAATAGCGACCTGCCGGTTGCTAGCCCAAACTACCGGGTCAGCCACGTCGTTTTCATGGGCATGGGAGAGCCACTGCTCAACCATGAGGCGACCTTGAAGGCGGTGCGGTTGCTCAATGGGGAGTTGGGCATCGGCATGAGGCATCTCACGGTTAGCACCGTCGGTTACGTCCCTGGTATCCGCAAGCTAGCTCAGGAGAAGTTGCAGTTCACCCTGGCGGTCTCCCTGCACGCTCCCACCGATGACCTTCGCCGCCAGCTCATCCCCACTATGACCAGGTGGAGTGTCGCCGAAATCATTGAGTCCTGCCGGGAATATATGCAGCAGACAGGGCGGAGGGTGACCTTCGAGTATTGCTTGCTGGACGGCGTCAACGATGGCGTTGCGGAAGCGCATGAGCTAGCGTGGTTGCTCCGTGGACTCAGTTGCCACGTGAACTTGATCCCCTACAACCCGGTGCATGGGCTGGGCTTTAGTAGCCCGCCGCCGGAGCGTATACACGCCTTCCGGGAGACTCTGGAGCGCGCTGGAATCCAGCTCACCCAGCGGGTCCAGCGGGGGGCCGACATTGACGCCGCCTGCGGCCAGCTACGCCGGCGGAGTGGGGGCGCAGGGCTTGTCCTCACACCAGCCCTCGGACGGCCTCCACCACCCTGTTGACCTCCTCCTCGGTGTTGAAGAAGTGCAAAGAGACACGGATGCCAGAAGGGTAACCCACCGAGCGGCACACTATCCTGGCGCGATCCCAGAGGTGGGACACGGCGGCCCTGGGGTCCACCCCGTCAATAGCGAAGGAGACCAAGCCACAGGAACTCCGCCTCTCCAGAGGAGAGAGGACCTTTATGCCAGGTATCTCTTGCAAGGCATACTTCAAAGATGCGGCCAGGTCCAGGTTGCGGCCTTCGATCTCCTCCACCCCAATCTCCTGAATGAACCTGGTGGCCTCCAGCATTCCGGCCCGCAGGGCCGCGCTGGCCGAGGTGAGGTGAAACTTCTCGATGGAAGAGGTGTTTGCCTCGAAGTGATAGGGGTCGTTGAGGGGGAGCGCCGCCCTGCCAGCCACCTTCATCGGCTCTACCTGGGGAATCAGCTCCTTTCGTATGTACAGAGCACCGGCCCCTTCAGACCCTAAGAGCCACTTTTGACCCGGGATGGCGTAGAAGTCGCAGTCTATATCCTTCACGTCAATGGGGATGTGGCCCGCCGTTTGAGCCCCGTCCAGGAGCAGCAGGACATCCTGGTCTCTGGTCAGCCTGCGTATCTCCTTCACCGGCATCCGGAGGCCGCAGGAGTACTCGATGTGGCTGAGGAAGACCAGCCGGGTGCGCTCTGTGAAGGATGCCTCTATCTTGCCGAGGATGACATCCCAAGGCTCGTCGGTGGCAAAAGAGAGCACCTTGACGACGACGCCGTGGCGGCGCTGCTGGTAATAGCTGGGCACGAGCACGGAGCTATGCTCCAGGTTGCAGGTGATGATCTCATCCCCCTCATGCCAGGGAAGGCCGTTGATGACGATGTTGAGACCCTCGGTGGTGTTCTCCGTGAGGCATATCTCCTCGGCCGAGGCGTTGAGGAGTTGCGCCACAGCCTCCCGCAGCCTTGTCTGAATCTCCCGCCCGCTCTCGTAGACCTCTGGGCTGGTGGGGCCCTGCTCCATCTCGTAGTCCAGGCGCTCCTTGATGGCCCCTGTTACAGGTACGGGCTTAGG
>CAYWGG010000159.1:2542-6763 GCA_964457285.1 uncultured Dehalococcoidia bacterium | reverse complement strand
CGTTGAGATGACGAGAGAAGGCAGAGAAGTTTGTTTTAGGTTACGGCCCGCACCCGCTCCCTGAACCCCTTCAGCCGCTCCAGTATCCTGACCAGGCTCTCCTTCCAGCGGTCTCCCGCGCGGCGTATGCTCACGTGTACCTGCTGGTTGCCTACTCTGACCAGGGGCCCCAGGGCCTTCTCCAGAGCAAGCCTGGCGCCACCTACGGCTTCCGTTAGAGTAAGGGTGATGGTAGAGCCTGACTGGGTTACCGACTCGATGCCCGCCTCTCCTGCCAGCAGCTTCATGTCCACCAGATAGAGCAGGTTCTCAACTACCTCTGGCAAGGGGCCGAAGCGGTCCCGAAGCTCCTCGCGGATGTCTAGGGCGAAGAATTCCTGGCGGCCCTGCACCCTGGTAAGGCGCTGGTAGATGGCTAGTCTCGTGGGCAGGTGGGAGATGTAGCTCTCCGGTATGTGGGCAGATAGGGGCAGACTCACCCGGGCCTGGCTCTTAGGCTGGCCTTCAGCATCCTCACCCCCGTCCCCTCTCCCGATGGTGGCCCCCACCCCCGTCCCCTCTCCCACTGATGGGAGAGGAGAGTATGGGGTGAGGGATGCAGCCTTTATCTCCGCCACCGCCTCATTGAGTAGCTGAGCATAAAGCTCAAAGCCTACAGCGTGGATTTGGCCGCTCTGCTCCGCACCCAGGATGTTACCCGCGCCCCTTATCTCCAGGTCTCGCATGGCGATCCTGAACCCGGCCCCCAGCTCAGAAGCCTCAAGGATGGCTTTCAACCGCTTCTCTGCCGCCTCGGTTATGCGCCTACGACGAGGTATCAGCAGGTAAGTGTGTGCTCGGTGGCCACCCCGTCCCACTCGACCCCTGAGCTGGTAGAGCTGTGCCAGGCCAAACCGGTCGGCCCGGTCTATGATGAGGGTGTTGGCGTTGGGGATGTCCAGGCCGGACTCGATGATGGTGGTGCATACCAGCACATCCACCTCTCCCTGGGTAAAGGACACCATGACCTCCTCCAGGTCTTCCTCAGCCATCCTGCCATGTCCAATGGCTATCCTGGCCTGGGGGACTAGCCGCTTCAGGCTATCGGCCATGCGGCGGATGGTCTGGACACGGTTGTGCAGGAAAAAGACCTGGCCCCCACGCTCAAGCTCCCTCAGAATGGCCTCTTTGATTACGTCATCGCTGTACTCACACACGTAGGTCTTCACCGGGAGGCGCTCCTCGGGAGGAGTCTCCATAGTGCTCATGTCCCTTATGCCCGACAGTCCCATGTAAAGGGTACGTGGTATAGGCGTGGCGCTGAGGGTCAGTATGTCTACCTCGCGGCGCATTTGCTTCAGCCGCTCTTTGTGGGCCACGCCAAAGCGCTGCTCCTCGTCCACCACTACCAGACCCAGGTTCTTGAACTTCACATCCTTCTGAAGGAGGCGGTGGGTGCCTATGACTACATCCACTGTGCCCAGCTTCAGGCTCTCGATAACCTGTTTCTGCTCCTTACGCGTTCGGAATCGGCTGAGCACCTCAACCCGGATCGGAAAGGGGCTGAGCCTCTCGCTGAAGGTGGAGTAGTGCTGCTGGGCCAGAACCGTGGTAGGGACCAGGAGCCCGACCTGCATACCGTCGTTGACGGTCTTGAAGGCGGCCCGTAGTGCCACCTCGGTCTTGCCGTAGCCCACATCGCCACAGACCAGGCGGTCCATGGGCCTGGGCTGCTCCATGTCCTGCTTCACTTCCCGGATAGTCCTTTCCTGGTCCGGGGTCTCCTGATAGGGAAAGGAGTCCTCCAGCTCCTGTTGCCAGGGGGAGTCTGGTGAGAAGGAATGGCCCTCAGCTACCTGGCGCGAGGCGTAAAGCTCCAGTAGCTCCTTGGCCATCTCCCTGGCTGAGCTTTTCGCTCGCTCCTTGATCCTGCTCCACTCCGTCGTACCCAGCCGCGTCAGGGCGGGAGGCTGGTCATTGGGTGCCAGATACGGGGAGACCCTGTCCAGGTGGTCGGTGGGCACGTACAGCTTGTCACCCTCAGCGTACTCCAGGAGCAGGTACTCCTTCTGCTCTCCGCCAGAGTCCATGGGAACGGTCCCGGCGAAGCGGGCCACGCCGTGGTCAACATGGACTACATATCCCCCAGGGACCAGCTCCGACAGGAAAGCCTCACGCCTGACCGGGGTCTTCGGCCTGGGCCGCTGTTCTTTGGCTGTCCCAAAAAGCTCGGAGTCGGTAAGGAGAGTAAGTCCGCCTTCAAACTGCCCTGAGCGAAGCCGGAGAGTCCAGCCCTCCCTCAGGCTGCCGGTAAGCAGGCTGAGGCTGCCGGAGTCTGGCATGGAGTCCAGACCGGAGAGTACTGTCGTCCTCATGCCTCCTTCGTCCAGGACCTCCGAGAGGCGGCGGGCATGGCGGCTCACCACCACGACCCTCCTGCCTTCGCCCAGCATCTGCTGGACATCGCTGGTGAACTTTTCATCCAGCCTGCCGTAGTAAGAGGGGGCGGGCTGGAAATCGAAGCCCCCCTCTCCGCCTGTCCAGCCTTTGACCAGCAGCCGCGGCCTTCTATCCACCGCAGAGCGGAACTCATCCCACGACAGCTGTGGGGAGGGGAAGTTGGCAGGCAGCTCGCCCCTTCCTTCCCTGGCGGCCCTTAGCTCCTCGCCTCTAGCCGCCAGCTCCAGGGCCTCCGATTCTATCTCCCCATCCCTGTCCAGGACCAGAAGCCCACCCTCCGGAAGATAGTCAATAAGGCAACCATGATTAAGAAGGCCGTTGTAAAAAGGAAGCTCCTCCACATCGCGGCCGGAAAAAAGGGCGGCAAGCTCATCCTCGAACCTTTCCCTGGTGGCAGATGTGCAACGGGAGAAGTCCATCCTGCCGATAAGCTGCGAGACCCGGTCTTTGTCGGCCAGTGACGGCAGGACTTCCCTGGCAGGTATGACGCTTACCTTCTCCACATTGCGTACCGAACGCTGGGAAACCGGGTCGAAGAGGCGGATACTCTCTATATCGTCGCCCCATAGCTCTATCCTGGCCGGGAGGGCAGAGGAGGGCGGATAGATGTCCACGATTCCCCCTCTGTGGCTGAAGGTCCCGGGCACCTCAACACCATCCTCCCTCTGGTAGCCCAAAGCCACCCATCGGGAGAACATCTCTGCCAGACGCACCCTTGCTCCAACCTCAAGGGTATGATGCGCCTCCCTGAGCGCATCCGACTGAATGGTCCTTCTCAAAGCCGCGGACGCAGACGCTACCACCAGGGGTAGGTTGCCAGTTTCTTTGATGCTATCCAGATTGGCTTCCTGGGCCTGTGAAGGGGCCTGCCCCTTCGGTGAACTCAAGGCAAACGCTGAGCCAAGCCGAAGGGTTGCCAGGGCCAGCATTCTCTGGTTGTTGGTAGCTGCGTCGGCTACCAGGCGCTCAAAAGGCAGCACCTCCGGCTCTGGAAAGAGATGCATGGGGGCATCCTCACCCAGAAAGGAGAGGAGCTGGTCATGGAGGCGGCGGGCGTCCTCGGGTCGAGGCACGATGACTAGCACAGGAACCCTCAGATAATGCCAAGTAGAGGCAATGAGGTAAGGCCTGGCTGCCTCCGGCGCCTCTATCTGGTAGACTCCTGGAGGCTGGAGGCCCATCTGGCCTGGCTTCAAGCCTTCCACCAGGCGGCGGTAGATGTCATGGCCCTTGAGTGGCTCAAAAAGACCTTTAAGACTCATACAACAAACATTTCCCCCTGGCCTGGACTACGGCCCGCCCTTCGGCTGAAGGGCGAACACATATCAGCAAACAGGATATTATTGGACGGGAAATTCATCACGCTGTCAAGGCCCTGAAGATGTGGCTTATCGGACTTGCATCCGCCATCTGGTCTACATATAATTAAGAAGGCTTATGGAGGAAAGGGGCGGTTAGCTCAGTGGTTAGAGCGCCTCGTTCACACCGAGGAGGTCAGAGGTTCAAATCCTCTATCGCCCACCACTATTAGCAGCCAGCCATCAGCAGTCAGCTATCAGCCCCCTGAACGGATGCTGATAGCTGAGCGCTGAAGGCTAAAGCAGGCCGAGGTGGCGGAAAGGCAGACGCGCTACGTTCAGGGCGTAGTGCCCGTACGGGCATGTGGGTTCAAATCCCACCCTCGGCACCATCCCCTGTGGTCCAATAGCACGCGCTTGTAGCTCAGTTTGGATAGAGCGCAGCCCTGCGGAGGCTGAGGCCGTGGGTTCGAGTCCCGCCAAG
>CAYWGG010000159.1:0-2442 GCA_964457285.1 uncultured Dehalococcoidia bacterium | reverse complement strand
TTGGATAGAGCGCAGCCCTGCGGAGGCTGAGGCCGTGGGTTCGAGTCCCGCCAAGCGCGCCATATATATATACGAAAAAGCCTGCTTCCCACCAGCCCCAAAGCTCTCTGCCAGTACCAAGGCAAATTGTGTTCCTATCAACCGACTTTGTACGCAGGCTTGTTGATATGGTAGATTCTGGGATAAAGAGAGGGCTTACGATAACCGTTTCCGGATGGGCAGGCGTGGGAAAAGGAACGGTGGCAAACGCTTTGGCCAAAGACCTGGGCTTGAAAGTAGTGGCTATGGGAGACATATTCAGAGAAATGGCAAGGGAACGCCGCATTGACCTGGAGAGGTTTTCGGCTACACGAGAAGACGAGATAGACCATCAGATAGACAAGAGGTGCCTCGAGCTGGCAAGGGAAGGTGGAGTCGTTCTCGATGGCAGACTGACAGGTATGATCGCAGGAGATTTGGCCGACTGCAAGCTGTTGATCAAATGTGATATGGAACAGAAGGCAGAAAGGGTCGCCAAAAGAGAGGATATATCCACTCAAGAGGCGAGGAAAAGGTTAGAGGAAAGGGACGCCAACGACTCAGCAAAGTACATCAGTCTGTACGGCGCTGACGGCTCCCAGCAAGACATCTATGATGCGGTTATAGATACCACGCATCTGGACATAGAGGCCACAAAATCAGAAGCTATAAAGGTGGTAAGAGGCATCCTGAGGCGAAAGGAAAGCTACTTCTGAAGGGTGGAGCTGGAAATACTCTTGAGGACAGCCTCCACCACATTCCGTTCGGGGCCGATGACCACCAGGGTGCTGGCGCTCTTGAGGGACAGATGGACGCTAATGCCTTTCCCTACCCAGAGGCGCAAGTTGTCACCCGTCTCCACCAGTTGCCATCGCCCCTGGCTCTTTCTACCCGCGAGGTCCAGGTATGCCTGGAAGAACTCGGCGGCATCCTCTTCGGTATCCCAGGAGGAACGTATAGCTATGAGTATCCTGCTCTGGTCATCTTTCAGGAGGGCATAACGATCTCCTCCCCAACCTTGCGCCGCCGCACTAGCCTGCTCTCCGGTCAAAAAGGTGCCCAGGTAAACATTTGTGAGGAGTTCCCCGAGGACGCCTTTGTCCCGTTGCTGCCAGGGATTGCCCAGGGCCTTAGCCAGATCCGGCAGGTCAACGCTGAGGGGTGCCTCCCCAGTCAGGTACTTCTCAGGATGGAGGACCTGCTCTGTGGACTGAGGAGGGTCTTGATAGGCCCGGTTGATGGCGTCGAAGCCGCCTTTCAGGTAAAGGCGGAAGACGAAATCGGGGCCGACGCTGTGTTCCCAGCCGAAAGTCTCCTTGAAAATGCGGGGAGCACGCGCCACTTCTGGAGACCTGGAGAAATCCAGTATCTGTTCCTCCAGCGACTTCGTCAGCAGGGCCTGCTGCGCTGGCGGCAGGGACTCGTAGAACAGGTACTCGGAAAGATTGGCATCGCCTTCCACCAGCGCAAGTACGGCTTTGGAAGAATCGAAGGTATCCTCTTTCCGTTCCATAGCCGACAGGTCAAACTGCTGGTCCTGGAGAGCGTGAGTGTACTCGTGGGCGTAGGTCAGCCACGATAGGGGATCAAGGCTGTCCTGGCCCGTCACCACTGTGAGGGACTTCTTCTCAGGCCTGTAATATCCAAGGACACCCTGGCTTAGGAGGTCCTGTCTGAGCTGCAACAGGTCATCGGACAGGGAGCAAAGGTCCAGCACTACACAGAGGTCCTTTAACCGCTCTGTCTCCAGCCTGGTCTCCTCATCCAGCAACTCACTCACTGCTTTCGTCTCGAACTCCTGGCGGGTCTGGAGCCCACGCTCCAGCTTCAATAAGGCTGGTAGCCCCCTTAGCGTGGTGACCCTCTCACCTATAGCGTCCAGTATTTTCTCGGACCCTGCGCCGGGATCAATGGCCTTGGCAGTTGGGGCCAGCGTTATTTGAAACGAGTCAGCCACTTGTCTGAAGCCGGGCTGGTACTGGTCGAATAGCTCTTTCAGCGCGATAGCCCCTATGGAAAAGGCACGAGCCCCTTTGACAGAGAGGGTGAAGTCTCCGCGAAAGGGCATATCCGCGATTGACCACTCAACACCGATGATGTAGCGAGGGACATCGCCGCCTTTGCTGGTCCTGGATACTTCCTGGAAGTCGGGTAGCCCTGAAAAAGCTCCCACAAGCCGGGAAAGCTGGTCCTCCAGCGTAGTAGGGCCTGTGAGACTGCCCTGTATAAGGACAAAGCCGCCAAAACCTGGGTCCAACCGGATAGAAGTTGGGCTACTGGGGTCTATGGCCCAGTTGCCTGGGTAGGAGAAAGTGAGGCCGAGGAGCTGGTCCCTGTAAGTCTTGTTAGGCTGTGGCCCGGGCGTTGGCGTGGGAGTAGGTCTGGGCGTTGGGGTAGGTGTGAGGGTGGGAGTCGGCCTGGGCG
>CAYWGG010000158.1:0-6800 GCA_964457285.1 uncultured Dehalococcoidia bacterium | reverse complement strand
GGAGAACCCCCTGCCAGCGCCCACGCCCATCTCCTCCACAAACCCCGTCCCAGGGAAGAGGAACCTGCCCGACTCATGGAGTGATATGGTCAGCACCCGGTCGGTGTCGTAGAAAGCGTTCTGTACTCCATCGCCATGATGGGCGTCTATGTCCACGTAAGCTACCCTCAAGCCCTTGCTGAGGAGGTATTTTATGGCTATGGCCGGGTCGTTGAACACGCAGAAGCCGGAGGCGTTCCTGATGGCCGCGTGATGGAGACCTCCGGAAATGTTAAAGGCCACGTCCGCCCGCTTGCCATCCACAAGCTCCACGGCTACCATTGAAGCCCCTGTGCTCAGGGCCGCCGCCTCGTACATACCTTCGTATATGGGGTTATCTCCTCCGGCGCCGAAGCTAAAGCTGGCAGGATTGTACTTCCTCTCGCCACGGCTGAAGCTTTTCACAGCTTCCACGTATTCATCGGCGTGGAGGCTTTTTATCTCCGCCTCGGTGGCAGGCCGCGGCTCCACAAGAACAGAGCCCTCGCCACCAAAAGCGCCGTACGCCTCCAGAAGCTCGTAGGTATACTGCAAGCGTATGGCCTTCAAAGGGTGGTCTGGCCTCAGGACGTGGCGGGATAGGGCATCGTGGTAGACAAACGCAGCTTTTCGGCTCATGGTCCTCCATCCCTTCGACTGTGCTCAGGACAAGCCCCTTCGGCTTGGCTCGGGGCAGGCTGAAGTTGGGTCAGCTCTCTATACATATTGGCCCAATGAGTACCTCGCCAGTATATCCTGCTGCAAAGGGAGCATTCCATAAACTCAGTCTGCGTCTCATAAACGTAGGGCGGGACCTGTCCTTTGGCCGACTCCCTGGAGATGCTGACCAGCAGCTCATTACAGCGTATACACCGAGAGAACTCCCTCTGGCTATCAAGGTTCAGAGAGCCGATTACCTGGCGAAGCTGGCTCTTCAAATCATCGTGCTGGATCAGCACCACCTTCAGCAGGCCGGTGGTCACCACACGTCTCTCAGTAAAGCCGCTGTCCCTGGTCAAGATTATCCGGCTCTCCCGGAGGGCGATGCGCACCAGCTCATTATCTTCCATGTCGGACTGGAAAAGGGTGTCATAGCCCAATACCCGGAGCCACTTGGCAAGCCGACCGACATTCACGTCTACGACGAACCTGGGCTCATTCATAGGTAAAAGTCCATCAGCCGGGGGGGTTGATGTACTCCCTAAACCTCCACAGTCATGCCCTCATGCGCCAGGGTTATCTCGACCCCCAGCTCCGAGGATACCTTTGCCAGCTCCTCCGTGATCTCCGCCTCGTGGTCTGGCCTCCTGTGCACTATCATTATCCGAGGAATGGCTAGCCTTTGTCTGACGGCTTTCTTGATCTCGCTCCCCAGCAGGTCGGGTGTGAGATGTCCCGTCAGCTTCGCCCTTTCCTCCATCCTCCGAGCAAAGGTAATCTCTATGAAGAGGGGGTCCGGCTTGAAGGGGTCCTGGAAGAAGGGCAACAAGCCGCCGCCGGTGTCGCCACAATAAGCGAAGCTGGTACCTTCGGGCTGGTGGACGATATAGCCCACTGTCGGCGCTGCGTGGGGGACGGCCACTGGCCGAACGGCGTACCCCTGGACGCTGAGGGCTTCCCCTGCCGTTACGGGCTGAAGCCAGTACCTGGGGCCGCTTCCAGTCAAGTCCTTTGTGAAGTCAGGATAAAGCACGCCGTCCATCAGGCGGGAGGATATGGCCTCCAGGGTCTCCGGGAGCGAATACAGAGATGTAGCACCCCCGTTATCCAGGGCGGCAAGGCCCAGGCTGGGCAGATCACGAATATGATCGAAGTGGCGATGAGTCACCAGTATAGCCCGGATTTTCTGTTGCTCCTCGGGGCTCAGGGTAGTCATCAGACTGCCTGCGTCTATGGCTATCACATCGTCCAGGAGGAAACAGGTATGCCTCGCGTGCTGGACCTCCAGGTTATGGGCTCCCAGGATGCGGACCCTCATTTCTGACTCTCCAATGAC
Source organism: uncultured Dehalococcoidia bacterium (assembly GCA_964457285.1). Taxonomy (GTDB): domain Bacteria; phylum Chloroflexota; class Dehalococcoidia; order Lucifugimonadales; family JAGWBF01; genus CAYWGG01. The sequence goes on along the minus strand of CAYWGG010000158.1, from coordinate 4,786 downwards.
GTGGTATTACAGCCAGCGCCTGGCACGGAGGAAGAATACTGCTGCGATGGTGCCGACGGCCATTACACCCAGCAAAACACCAAAAGCGTAGGGCTTTGTCTCCAGGGGGAGTCCGACGTTCATGCCGTACAGCGTGCCCAGGGTTGTGGCAGGCAAAGTGAAAGTGAAGATGACGGTGAGAATCCGTATCACTTCGGCGATACGGATGTTAGAGAGGGAAACATAGGTGTCGTGTAGACCTTCCACCACTTCCTTCAAGTCCTCAAGCTCCACCGAAATACGGCGCATGTGGTCGGCCAGATCACCAAAGTACACATCGGGGTCCACCTTGAGGAAGGGATAATCTTCATTCTCCAGAAGCTCCAATGCCCCGATCTGGGGGCGAACAATGCGCCTGTAGGCAAGTATGTCCCTCCGGGCTATTGAAAGGTTCCGCGCCAACTCCTTGGCTGCCACATCGAAGACCCTGATCTCCAGATTATCTACTTCGTCTTCGACCTTGTTCAACATAGGAAAGCAGTCGTCCACCAGGCCATCGAGGATTCGATAAAGCAGGTACCCTGAGCTTTGCCCCATCACACCTTTACGTACCGCCTCGCTGGCCTCACAGTCTCCAAATAGCTTCATCAGGGGTCTCAGATCGCCTTTATGCACCGTTATCACATAATCGCTGCCTACAAACACGCTCACCTGGCTGGCCACAGTGAGACGCGCCTCTCTGTTGAAGAGGGGAAAGTGGAGCACCAGGAACAGGTAGTCGTCGTAGTCGTCTACCTTGGGGAGCTGGATTCGGCTGAGGCAGTCGTCCAGGGCTAGAGGGTGAAAATCATAAGTCTGCTTGAGATATTCCATCTCCGCAAGGGTTGGCATCTCCACATCCAGCCAGGAGAGGGACCCATATATTACCTTCTTGATGTTTAGCTGCTGCTGAGCTTGCTCTAACGTGACCATAGTTCACCAGCTACAGGAGTATTTGAAGGGATAAGCCAGGCCGCACGTGGACGGCGCTATATCTACTACGCCAGTTGAGTCTAGTGAAATTCTGCTTATTGGTCAAGGGTATTTTGCCACTCTGCCGCATCAAGAGGTACACTTGATCAAGTATACCTCCTGTAGCCACTATATGGGAGCCCATTCGGCTCATGGATCTTCACGGTTGAGTGTGAAATTATTCCCTCACCCCGGCCTTCGGCCACCCCAAATCCCCCCTGGCCCCCCTTTGGTAAAGGGGGGATGGGGGGATTTGGAGAGGGGCCGGGGGTGAGGGCTTTCACACATTATCATGATGAGCCTGGGGGGGATTTCCATTGGACTTCCGAGGTCAGCGTGTTTAGAATGTAACCACTGCGAGGGCTTAACTTTCCATATTGGAGGGAGCGACGTGACCACCCAGGAGAAGAGTGCTTATCTAGAGAAGATTTACCGGGAGCGCGGCTACGTTCTGGAAATGCACAAGATAATGGTCGAAGCGGACCTGGACTGGGTCAAAGCCTATGACCCCTTTGTACAGGCCACCTACACGGGGCAGCGCACCCTTGACCGCAAAACAAAGGAGCTATTGCAGATCGCGGTCGAGGCGGCCTTGAGGGCGGACGTAGAACAGATCCGCGCCCATGTGAGGGTAGCCCTGCAACACGGAGCCACGCCACAGGAGATACTGGAGGCCCTGGAGTGCGTGGTGATGCCTATGGGTATGCTGGCCTTCCGCCAGGGACTCCAGGCCTGGGCCGCAGAGGTGGGACTTCAGCCGACAGAGCCCTCTATTCCTCGCCTACCACATAGTTCCTGAGAGTGCCGATGCCGCTGATCTCGATCTCTATCACGTCGCCGGGTTTCATGTTCTGGGTGGCGCCCTCGGTGCCCATCCACAGCACGTCCCCGGGGTAGAGGGTTATGTACTTGGTGATCTCGCTGATGTAGGTAGCGGTGTTAAAGATCATGGTCCCGGTGTTGAACTGAGAGACAACCTTGCCACTCAGGCGAATGGTGGTCTCAAGGTTGGTAGGGTCCAGGTCGGTAGCGATCCAGGGGCCCATAGGCTTGAAGGTATCGGAGTTCTTAGCCCGCCAGAGGGTGCGGTCCTGCCGCTGCCAGGAACGCTCGCTAACGTCATTGCCGATGGTGTAACCCAGGACACAGCTCAGGGCCTCCTCTTTAGAGAGGTGCTTGGCCTTTTTGCCTATCACAGCCACCAGCTCCCCCTCGTACTGAAACTCCCCTGAGGAGTCTCTGGGTATGATGATGTTTTCCTCGTGGGCGATGAGGGCGTTGACGGCCCGGTAACCTACGTCGGCCTTCTTGGGGATGTTAGGCTGTGTACCCACTCGCTGCGCCGCCCAGGTGATATGCTCCGGATAGTTAATCCCTGCCGCATAGAAGGTAGGGGGAGTAACGGGTACAAGCAGCTTCACTTCGCTCAGGGGGTAGCTGGTGGAAGTGACGGTGCAGCTCTCAAAAGGACTCCCCGAGACCTCAACCACCCTGTCCTCCTCTACTATCCCATACCTGACCTTTCGACCAGCTCGGAAACGACACCATTTCATAGCCCTTTCCCTCCTTATCCCTTGCTTTATTTCCCACATTTTCGCACCTGGCCCGACTGTGGTCAATGGTATCTCTGGAGGTTACCAGGGCCTTCCGGTTTTCTATATCCTGTGCCGTCCCAGGTGGTAGTCTCCGATGGCGATGGCTGTCCACTCGTGGGTGGTCTTCACCTTCCCTAGTAAGTCCCATCGAGTCATGACCGCATAAACTAGCTCCTCTTTCGTGGCGTTGGCCCGGTCTGAAATGGCTGCCCTTATCTCCCGGAGGGGGTAACAGTAAAAAGACATGCTGTACCCCTGGGCCCACCGCTCCAGAGTGCGACTCAATGTCTCTATCACTGCCTGCTGTTGGGGCAACTGCAAGAGAGATGGTTTCTTCCAGGCTACCTCCAGGGGGCGCCAGGTCTCTGCCACCCTGTTAAGCTCCACTTCTATGGTTTTGATTCGCTCTACCGCCCCGACTCGCCGTGGCCGATCATGGGCGACAATTAGTCCGGTCTCTGCGAGCGTCCAGTGTTGATGCTCCTGGGCGCTTTCCTCCCAGTATAGGCGAGCTGGCTGGCTGAGTGTCTCTCCCCCTTTAGCCGGGTCATGCTCCTTCGGGCCCGAAGCGCTCAAGCCAGGACCTCGAGGGGATGGCTTCTGCAAGAAAATTGCCCAGCCGGTCTCTCTGGTGCCGGGGTCTATAGCTAGCAGGACAGTCACCTACGTCATCCTCTCTCTCAACCTTTTCACCCGTTTATACGTCAGTGATCCCGCCTGCGGACTCATTCTTCAGGCGTCGTCTTTCCCGACTTTCCATCCGCCTCAAGGTTCCGCTGAGATTGCTCCACGCCCCCTCCCTGCGGCGGATGTAGCTCCAGGGCTCGGCCCTGTAGTAGTACTTGCCGCACTGCAAGCACTGCCAGTCCTCATAGTCCATGAACAGGTCACCGCCACATTTAACGCATCCCTTTAGCCGGAACATTCTTGTTTTACCTATCCTCCTCCCTTACCCCGTTCTTGGGCTACCCATCTCCCACTGGTGGGGAAGGGGCCAGTGGTGAGGGCCACGCCACCCCCCTTGGTCCCACATCTGGGGCTCAGGCGAGGTAGACTATAGCCATTGATTACACCCTACTCTAAAAATATTAATTATTTGTTTGCGAATAATGTTGGCCCGGGGAGACTCCCGGAAGGCTCGAATTGCCATCAGGAGAGGATAGTATCAGAACACAAGTTCTAAGTCAATGGCTGTATGCCATTGCTTCAGAGTGACCTCTGAAAAACGCCAGGAGATGCACTTGACGCTACCTTGTGAGGGCACCCTCGATAGGGTAGACTAGAGGCTACTCCAGGTCTCTTGTACAGGGGGAAGAACGAGGTGGCGAGGATAGTCGTGCTAGCGGTCCTGGGTACTTTGTTTTTATTGAGCTGTGGCTCAGGTGAGGAACCGACGCCCGATCCGAACGTCGTCGAAACGCGGGGGGTTGCCACCCCAGTCCCTCCCGTTGAGCCAGTCAGACGTACCCCTACTCCCAACCCTACTCCTACACCGGCTGTCCAGAGCGATGATGCAGCCCGCAATCTGGTGTGGTCCTACCTGGGCCGGTGTTTATCTTTCCACCCCAGCCAGCTAGAGGCTTATCGGGTAAAAGAAGACTGGTTTGTCAAAGCTATCTCTGGCAGTTTAGCTACCCAGACCCCGTCGCCAGCCAGGCGTACTCCGGCTCCTAGCCCCGTCCCGACCCCTGGTTTGCTCCCCGACTACGGCCTCTGGAAGGTGGGCGCTGAAACAGGCGGTGTTGAGCCCCAGGACCCTCTGGCCCGTGGGTTGCAGTCGTATGTGGAATCTCGATGTAGCCAGGAGGTCTTTGCCACCATCTTCACGCCTGTTCCTACACCCACTCCGCCACCAGCCCCCGTTACCGGCCCCAGGCCTACGGCTACGCCAGTGGCCCAGAACGTGGATGAAGCCCGAAATCTGGTGTGGGTCTATCTGGGACAGTGTTTATCCTTCGATCCCGCCCAGCTAGAGGCCCATCTGGTGCGGGGGGAATGGTTTGTGAAAGCCTCCAGTAGCTCGGCCCAGGATTACGGCCTCTGGAGGGTGGATGCTGGCACGGGCACTATTCAGCCTCACGACCTCCGGGCCCGTGACTGGCAGTCTTACGTGAGCGCTCAGTGCAGTCAAGAGGCTTTAGTTAAACTCTTCCCGCCCATCCCCACTCATACCCCAACACCTGCCACAAACACAACGCCCA
>CAYWGG010000157.1:0-6841 GCA_964457285.1 uncultured Dehalococcoidia bacterium | reverse complement strand
GGAAAGGTAGGTCTGTTAGTGGCGCAGCGTAAGAAGCACAAGTGGGGGATGATCGTAGATATAGACAAGTGCATCGGTTGCCAGGCTTGTGTTGTGGCCTGCCAGTCGGAAAACAACATCCCGATGAATACCGAGGAGCGCTTCAAGGAGCGGCGGGCCAACGAGTGGATCCGCATTGAGCGCTACTGGGAGGTGCCAGAGGAGTATCGGAGTAAGCCGGAGGAGGCCCCTTTCCAGGACGTGAAGGCCCGCTTCATACCTATCATGTGCCAGCACTGCGAGAACGCTCCCTGTGAGCCGGTATGCCCGGTGTATGCCACCTACCACAACGATGAAGGGCTCAACGTTCAGGTTTATAACCGCTGCGTGGGCACTCGCTACTGTGCCAACAACTGCCCCTACCAGGTCCGGTTCTTCAACTTCTGGGAGCCGGTATGGCCGGAGCGCCTCCGCAACCAGCTAAACCCCGATGTTACGGTACGCAGCAGGGGCATTATGGAAAAATGCACTTTCTGTGTGCAGAGGATACGCCGCTCCGAGCGCAAGATCGAGGGGCAGGAAGGGGGCAGGTTGACGGACAAGGACCTGGCTGAGGGCAACTTCCTGCCCGCCTGCGTCCAGGCTTGCCCTACCAACACCCTTATCTTCGGGGACTTTGAAGACCCGGATAGCCAGGTCTCCCGACTCAAGGATGACCCTCGCCACTACAAGCTGCTGGAGGCTATAGGTACAGACCCCAACGTAATCTACCTGAAGAAGATAGACCCTCACCACGAAGGGGAAGAAGGCCATGCATAGGGCCAACGGACATACCACTGTAGGGGAAGAGGTGCAGCTCACACCCCAGGGTGTCACCGAGCACCTGAGCTATAAGGTATTCAACATAGACAAGCGGTTCGTCCTCGCCCTGGTCGGGCTTGGGGTGCTCGTCATCCTGGGCATCATAGGTTTCATCGTCCGAGCCGTTGACGACGGGTTCTCCGATGCTGCCCGGCCCCAGTGGGGGTACTACGCCGCCATGTTCGGCTTCCTGCTCGTTACCGCCGGATCGGCGCCTGTGGCGGCGATAGCCTTCCGTTGGACCAAGAACCACTGGAGGAGGCCCCTTTCCAGAGCTTCGGAGCTGTTCGCGCTGGTGGGGATACTCAATGTGCTGTGGTTCATCCCGATGATATTCCTGCTCCCCGGCATAGACCTCAACGGTGATGGAGTCCTTGCGGTTGGAGAAGACCGGAGGACAATCTGGTTTGAGGGCCCCATCGGAGCGCCCCTCTGGTGGGATACCTCTGCCGTGATAGGCCTGGCACTCTGTGGCCTGGCCATACTCTGGGTCTCCGCTCGCCCGGATATGGTGGCGTTGGCTGCGCGAGGGACGGGCTGGCGCGCCCGGTTCTTGTCCTGGCTATCTATGGGCTGGCGGGGGACCGAGCAGGAGTGGAGACTACAGCAGGCGTCCTTGGCAGTCCTTGGCGCTTTCTATTTCATGCTGCTGGTGTTTGTACATACTCTGATTAGCCTCGACTTTGCTCTGAGCCTGGTGCCCGGCTGGAAGGACTCCATCTTTGCACCTCATCATGCCCTGACGGGCCTTCAGGCCGCCTCTGGGACCATACTGGTGACTATCTTCCTGATGCGTACCTGTGGAGGATTCCGACAGTACATCGGCCTGGACCCTTTCTGGTCTTTTAGCAAGGTACTCTTGGGCCTTACCCTCCTCTGGGGCTATTTCTGGTTCTCCGAGTTCATGACCTTCTGGTACGGCCGAGACCCCACAGAGCAGACGGTTGTCAAGCTAGTGATGTTCGAGTCCTATCGGGTAGCCTTTCTCCTGAACTTCTTCTTCAGTTTTCTGATACCCTTTGTTATGCTTATCTGGAACGTGGTGCGAAAGAGTGTCATCGGCCCTGCCATCGCTGGCGCATCGGTGGTGATCGGCGCTTTCTTCATGATGGTCCGGCTGTACGTGCCGGCCTTCAACATTCCTCAAGCGGACCTTGGGGCTCATACTGTCGCGGACTTTGAAGCCGAAGCCGGCCAGATCGCCGTTCAGCTCCTTCCCGTCAAACCCGACGTGTGGGACGGATTTATAGTCGCTGGCGGGGTCGGCGCCATCGCTCTAATCTTCCTCCTGGGCACAAAACTCTTGCCGGTGATGTCTATGTGGGAGACCAAGGAGGGACTGCTTTATATACTGTTCCGGCCTTTTATAAAAGGGCGGTACATGGTGCTGGGCAAACCTGAGTAACCGTTAGCCATCAGCAGTCAGCTATCAGATATTACAGGTCAGGTAAAGGGAGCAGAGCTGATAGCTGAAGGCTGAAAGCTGAGGGCTGAAAGATGCAGGAAGGTAAACCCCTTACTGACAGAGAGATAAACAGGGGACTGCTGAATATCCTTTTCGAGAATCCCTTGTGGTACTGGGGGCTGGTAGGTCTCCTGGCTGTAGTTGTGCTGGGGGCTATGTCAGCGGCCGGGTATATGATCAACCACGGGTTAGGGGTCACGGGGCTGAACCGGCCGGTTATGTGGGGGTTCTTCATCACCAACTTCGTGTTCTGGATAGGGATCAGCCACGCCGGGGTGATGCTGTCGGCGATCCTCCGGCTCTCCAAGGCCGAGTGGCGCAGGCCCGCCACCAGGGCCGCCGAGGTCCTTACGGTGTTCTCCCTCATGACGGCCATGCTCATGCCCCTCATACACACTGGCCGGGCCTGGAGGATTTTTTACTGGGTCTTCCCCTACGACTGGGCCCGAGGGATATATCCCAACATCCGCTCGGCCCTGGTCTGGGATCCCAGCGCCGTGTTTACCTACCTGACCTCCAGCATCCTCTTCGTCTACATAGCCCTCCTGCCCGACCTGGCTGTGATCCGTGACCGGTCCACGGGCTTGAGGCGCCAGATTTACTCCATCTTGTGTCTGGGCTGGAAGGGCAATCCGAGGCAGTGGAAGCTACAAGTCATCGCAGGTATACTGCTCTCAGCCCTCATACTTCCGGTATTCGTCTCGGTGCACAGCATAGTGTCCTTCGACTTCAGTATGGCTGTCTCCGTGAAGAGTTGGCATTCTACCATATTCCCTCCCTACTTCGTCATAGGGGCCGTTCACTCCGGGGTCGCTGCTGTGGTCATCGTGATGGCCCTGATGCGGTTTCTGTTCGGCTGGCACGACTATATCCGGCCTGAGCACTTCGACGCGCTGGGACGCCTCCTCATCGTGGTGGCGACAGGGTGGTTTTTCTTCTTCGTCATGGAGTTCATCTTTGGCCTCTATGGCCTGGAAGGCGATGAGATAGGTATGAAGGACTTCTTGACAGCAAAGCCCCCCTGGAACTGGTGGTTCATAACTTTCGTTGGCACTACCTATTTCATTCCTGTGAGCATGTGGCTTTTCAAGGGTGTCCGGCGCAATCCCTGGCTGATGTTGGTCGCCTGCGTCTCGGTGAACATAGGGATGTGGCTGGAGAGGTTCCTCATCATCGTGCCTGGGCTGGCACAGAAGCAGACCTTTAACTTTGTCTGGGGCACCTATGCCCCAAGCCCGGTGGAGGTCGTCATAATTATCGGCACCTTCGCTCTGGTCTCCATGCTGATGCTCTTGTTCGCCAAGGTGTTCCCTCTGATCCCCCTGTACGATGTAAAAGAGGGTGAGATACTGAGGTCCGAGATTCAGATAGGCCGAAAGAAGGTCCCGGCTGTGATAAGAGACGAATAAACTCAAACCCTCACCCTGTCCTATAGACATCTCTCTCTCCGTGTGAGAGGGACTGAGGGTGAGAGAGGAGGGTCAAATCATGGCAAAAGCTAGTGCTGAGCGGGGCCGAAGCAGAGCGGTCCTGGGGCTGTACAGTGACGCCAACTATGCCGCAGAGGCTGGCGACGCCCTTCAAAGGCTGGGGTTGTCCAATGAGGACTATGACTTCCTCACTGGCGCTCCCTATCCTGAGGGAGCCTTTGGAGAGCGACATACGAGCCACCACCTCTATGTGTTTCCCTTCGTAGGGGCCCTCTGTGGACTTACGGCGGGCATTCTTCTCACCTCTATGACTCAGATGGCCTATCCTCTGGTGACCGGGGGGAAGCCCATCCTGTCCCTGCCACCTATGGCCATAGTTACCTACGAAGGCACTATGCTAGGAGCCATCCTGTTCACCGTCCTGGGTATTATATTCGAGTCCAGGCTTCCCCGGCCCCGTCTGGGGCTATACGATGACCGCATCACTGAGGGGTACATCGGAGTCCTGGTGACCTGTGAGGAGGGGCAAGTGAGTAGAGTGGAGCAGGCCCTCACTCAGGCAGGGGCCGTTGATGTTAAGCGTGGGGAGGCGGCGTGAGCACAAACGCCAGAAACCACCATCAAGGGGGCGAGAAAATCCCTCCTAGCCCCCCTTTGCAAAGGGGGGTTGGGGAGATTTCCCTTCCCCCTCGATGGGGGAAGGTGAGGATGGGGGTGAAAGTACGTGGCAAGGTCTGCGTCCTGGCCCTTTTGGTGCTCCTGGGCGTTGTGGCGGCTGGCTGCGCCAACGGGACATACCCACTGGACATCTTCTATGAAATGCACTATCAACAATCCTACCAGCCCCATGAGCCGCCTCGGCTATCGCCTCCTGAGGGGGCTGTACCTATAACGGGCAAGGAGCTTGTCGGGGCGGACAACCCCTATGCGGGGCAGAGGGTTGAGGAAGGTAAGCGGCTTTTCATGTCTAACTGTGTGTTCTGCCACGGCCCGACAGGCAATGGGGAAGACCCTGGCCTACAAGGCCCGGTGCTGCGGATTATGAGAGAGAAGTATAGCTACGGGACTCCGGCACGGCCGTACGCAATTACCCCTGACCTCACCTCGGACTTCGTTAAGAACCAGCCGGACATTGGATTATTCGCGTGGATAACCAATGGTGTCACCGTCATGCCCCCCTTCGAGAAGCTCCTCACTGTGGAGGAGCGGTGGCTGCTGGTCAACTACATCCGGACCCTCTCGGATTAGGGTGTGTCTGACAAATACCCCACCTGAAGGGTGGGGCATATGCTGCACCCTTCAAAGAAACGCCGGAGGAGGGGAGGGTAAGGGTGGTGGCGAGCGATAAGGAAATGCAGCAGAGAAGCGCCTGGCTGGTAGTGTTGTTGCTTACTGTGATACTTGCCCTCGCCGTCGCCGCGTGTGGTAGCGAAGGCCAAGCCTCGCTGGAGGAGCAGGCCCGTTCCATAGATAAAAGTCTCATGTGTCCGGTGTGCGCTGGACAGACCATAGAGCAGTCAGCATCGCAGCTAGCGCGTCAGATGCAGGCCCTGGTAAGGGAGAAGCTGGCCGAGGGTTGGAGCGAGGAGCAGATACGCCAGTTCTTCATGGACCGGTACGGTGAGGGCGTGCTGGCAGCCCCTCCGAAAGAGGGGGTTAACCTAGTCGCCTGGGTGATCCCCCCCACCGCAGTAGCCGTTGCTGCCGTCCTGCTCGCCTTCGTCATCAGAGCCATGCGGAAGGGCCAGACACGGGCAGAACCGGAGACTCTGGCAGAGAACGAGTTGGAGCCCTATCTCTCGGCAGTAGACCGAGATTTAGAGCACCTAACAAAACCACAAAGACACAAAGAGCACAACAGAAATGGCTGATCTAGGCTCCATCACACTGTCCATAGCCCTGGCCCTTGCGGCCTACTCCGCGGTCGGCTCGGTCCTGGGCCGAGTAAAGCACATTCCCCCTCTAATGGAGAGCGCCCGCCATGCCACCTATCTGCTGGTGCTAGTCCTCGCCATATCAGCGGCCAGCCTGGTGGGGTCTTTCCTGGCCAGGGACTTCCAGTTGCAGTACGTCTTCCAGCACAGCAACCTGGCTATGGACCGCATCTACACCTGGGTGGCCTTCTACGCCGGGAACGAGGGCTCGCTGCTGTACATCGCCCTTGCCCTCTCGGTCATGTCAGCGCTGGCTATGAGGTGGGGTTCTGGGCGTGCGCAGGATAGCCTGCCCTATACCAACGCCATTCTTATGCTGGTGCTCACCTTCTTCCTGGCGGTGATGGCCTTCATGGCCAACCCCTTCGCAAAGCTAGACTTCGCTCCTCCGGATGGCCAGGGCATCAATCCCCTTCTGACCCATCCGGGCATGTTCATCCACCCGCCGGTGATGATGGCCGGCCTCGTAGGAGTCACCCTGCCCTTTGCCTTCGCCCTGGGCCACCTCCTTGCGGGCAAGACTGGTGACGAGTGGGTTGACCCTGGCCGCACCTGGGGCATAATCGTGTGGGCCATACTGGGGTCCGGGCTGCTCCTGGGGGCCTGGTGGGCCTACACCATCCTGGGATGGGGCGGCTACTGGGCCTGGGACCCGGTGGAGAACGCCGGATTTATGCCCTTTGTGGGCCTTACCGCCTTCATACACTCCATTATGGTGCAGAAGCGGCGGGGAATGTTCCGGATGTGGAACATCGTCCTCATCAACATCGCCTTTGGGCTGGCCCTCTATGGCATGTTCATGAACCGGGGCGGCCCGGTGCCCTCCGTCCACTCCTTCGGCGCATCCACCCTGGGCTGGGTATTTCTCATGTTTACGGGCATAGGCGTCGTCGTGCCTTTCACCGTGTTCTTCCTTCGCTACGCTCACCTGAAAAGCGCCCAGAACCTGGAGTCCAGTCTATCTCGGGAGGCCGCCTTCCTGGTCAACAACCTTCTCCTCCTGGGCATCGCCTTCGTTACCCTATGGGGAGTGGTCTTTCCCCTCATCTCTGAGGCAACCAAGGGCACTACCGTCACCGTGGGTCGGCCCTTCTACGATCAGGTTAACGGCCCCCTCATGCTGGCCCTGATATTTCTCATGGGAGTCGGCCCCCTCCTCCCCTGGCGGCGCT
>CAYWGG010000156.1:0-6858 GCA_964457285.1 uncultured Dehalococcoidia bacterium | reverse complement strand
GCCCTTGACCAGAATGGAATCGAGGATGTGGAACGGGAGGCCGTCACCCTATTCGCCGAGCTAGGCGAGTTCCGCGTCTTCGATGTGAAACGGCTCGCTATGGACGAGGCGGACGAGATCAGCAGCCAGGTAACCAGCTTCTTCCTGGTCTTAGGCCTATTCTCTATCATGGTGGGCGTGCTCCTGATTTTCCTCATCTTCGTTATGCTGGCAGCGGCCCGGAGGACGGAGATGGGCATGGCCCGGGCGGTGGGGGCCAGGCGCAGCCACCTTGTCCAGATGTTCGTCTTCGAAGGCACAGCCTATGCCCTGGTGTCCGCCGCCGTAGGCGTCCTGCTAGGGCTGGCCATCAGCGCCCTGATAGTAGCCATAGCAAACAGCATCGTCCCTGAGGACTGGGACTTCCAGCTGTCACAACACTTCGAGGTTCGCAGCGTCATCGTATCCTACTGCCTGGGTATGGTCATCACCTTCGCTACCATAGCCGTGTCCGCCTACAGGGTGAGCCGACTCAACATCGTCTCGGCCGTTCGCGGCCTGCCCACGCCTATCACCGCCTCTACGGTGAGATGGCGGGAGGTATTGGCCGCCCTCTGGCGGGCCTTCCTGCGGCCCTTCCGCCTTGCAGGGCGGAGCGCCTTTGCCCTGGTGACCATCCATCCGTTGCGCGCTCTGGCATATCTCCTTCAGGCCTCGTGGGCCACCCTCTCCTTCCCCGCCGCCATTATAGGGAGCCTCTTCCAGGCGCTGTGGCGTCCTTTCACCCAGGGGTGGCTGGCCTTTCTCCTGGGCCTGCTAGTCACCTGGTCCGGCATAGCCAGTGACCAGGCCGCCCCCTTCAGGATCGGCGTCTCTCTCATGATCATAGGGCTTGGCCTCATGATTCGGACGGTGCTACGGCGCACCGCCACGCGCTCTGACCCTTCGGCAAGCTCAGGGCAGGCTCCTTCGGCTAGGTTCAGGGCAAGCGTACGGGACCGCATCGCCTATACGTTCATCGGGGTGGTGATGCTGGTCTTCTGGGTGCTGCCCTTCGATGTCTTGAGGGCCGTGGCTGGCGACCTCAACGCCAGCATCGAGATGTTCTTCATATCCGGCATCTGTATGGTGGCGGCGGCAGTGTGGACGGTCATGTACAACTCTGACCTCCTTCTAAGGGCGTTGGCCATCCTTGGCGGGCGCATCGGCAAGCTGCGCCCTGTCATGGTAACGGCCGTGGCCTACCCCATGAGCGCCAAGTTCCGCACCGGCCTCACGCTGGCCATGTTCGCCCTGGTTATCTTCACCCTAATCGTCATGTCCATCCTCACTAAGGTTTTCGACGTCTCAACCGTTGACCAGGAGACCGTCACCGGTAGGTGGGACATCGAGGGCATGGTGAACTTCAATACCCCCATCCCGGACATACACCAGGCCATTGAGGCGTCGCCAGACCTGGACGGCCGCGACTTCGAGGCTATCGGCGGCTATACCTGGATAGGCGTAGAGGCCAGGCAGGTGGGTGCAGAAAGCCAGAGGTGGCGATGGTACGCCGTGCGGGCCGCGGATGACGCTTTTCTGGATACCACAGGCTACAAGCTGAAGCTCATCGCAGATGGATACGGGCCATCCGAGAGGGATGTGTGGCAGGCCTTGAGGGATGACCCCAGCCTGGCGGTAGTGGAGGCTTCCGTGGTGCCTCGCCGTCACGGCTTCAGCGACGACGCTGTACCCTTTCAGCTGGAGGGGTTCTTCTACGAGGACGACAGGATGTCTCCTGTAGACATCGAGGTCAGGGAGCCGCGCACTGGCGAGGTCGTCAAGCTCAGGGTCATCGGTGTGCTAGACCAGCTCTCCGACGCCTTCGGCGAGCTTGCTTTCGGCATGCTTGTCTCCAAGAAAAATCTGGATAACGCCATACCCTTCCCTGTGCCCATCACCATCTACCGATTCAGAGTGGCTGAAGGCGTGGACGCGGAACAGGTCTCCAGGAGACTGGAGACCTCCTTCAGAGAGCAGGGTATGGAGACCGAGGTGCTGGCAAAAAAGGTGGAGGAGAGCGCGTCCGCCCAGCGAGCCTTCAACTACATCTTCACCGGCTTCATGGGCCTGGGACTGCTGGTGGGAATCGCCGCCCTGGGGGTCATCAGCCTGAGAGCAGTGGTAGAGCGACGCCAGCAGATAGGAGTCCTCCGGGCCATAGGCTACCGCCGCTATATGGTCCAGTTGAGCTTTCTGCTGGAGTCCTCCTTCGTGGCCCTGCTGGGCACGGCTATAGGGGTAGCCCTGGGGACCATCATCTCCTACAACATTGTCAACGACGTGCGCGAGCGCGAGGGCGTTGAGACTCTCCGGTTTAGCATCCCCTGGCTCCAGATTATCGCCATCATCGCGGCGGCCTACCTGTTCTCCCTGGCGACCACCTTCCTCCCTGCCCGTCAGGCCTCCCAAATATACCCTGCCGAGGCTTTGCGCTACGAATAGCGGGCCTCGGCAGAGGTTACAGGGCACGTAGACCGCTCATGTTTCAACAAGCCCTATCTGCGTGGTGCTGCGGCAAGAGCGGCCACTCCGGCCTGGGCGCAATCCTCGTCCTGCTGGCCGGTGCCTCCGCCCACGCCACAAGCGCCCTCTACCACACCACCGCGGATAATAGGGACCGCCCCCTGGCCGGGGATCATGTGTCCTCCCTCGGCGGCTACGATGCCTCGCGGAGTGGGTGCATCCGCTTGAATGGCGCCACTAGGCCGCCCAAAGCCGGCTGAGGCGACGGCCTTGCCCTGGGAACCGTAGGCGCTGGCCCAGATGGCCCCGTCCATGCGCTGGAAAGCCAGCAGCCGCCCTCCGGAGTCAACTACCGCGACGCTTATCTTGATGTTGAATTCGTTCGCCTTTGCCAGGGTTGCCTGAACGATCCGGTTCGCCTCTGCCAGAGTGAGAGCCATAGGATGACCTCCTTGATTTGCTTATTTGGGCACTCCAATTTTACAGCGCCAGCTCACCTGTGGCAATCAAGTCCTCACTACCCTCAGCCCGGCCCTTCGGCAAGCTCAGGGCTACCCCTCTCTCGCTGGGAGAGGGACTGAGGGTGAGGGCTATAAGAGTATGGTTGCGTTAGCTGCTGGCTCATCGTAAGCTTATACCTGTGGGATGGTGCTCGGTCAGAGGGGATATGCTTCAGGAAGGGGCCTCAATTATAGGCTACTTGACCACTGTGGGACGCGTGAGCGGCAGGCCCCACAGAGTGGAGCTGCGTCTGGTGTACTACCGGGGCAGGTTCTACGCCTCACGGAGGGATGCGGCCAGCGACTGGTGCCGGAACCTTATCAAAAATCCCAGGGTCACAGTGCAGATACAGGAAGAGGAGGTCCCGGCCATCGCCAGGCTGGTAGATGATGAGGAGTTGGTCAGCAGGATTTCCAGCCTCAAGTACCAGGATGAGCGCGCCCTGAGGAGAAGGGTGATAGTGGAGATCGTCCCAACTGATACACAGTAGTCGGCACGGAGGCTTTGATAGGCTGTGATTCTATGGTGGATAGCGCCGGTTCCTTCAAAAGGGGCAGCGAGTCTGACCTGACCTACAGGCTCAAGTGGGCCGCGTGGGAGTGGCTCTACAAGAGCGCCGGTTGCCGCTCCATTGGCCTGGAGGTCAAGCTGGAGGGCCCGAATGGAAGGACGATAGACGTCGTTGGGGTAGGGCCTGAAAATACCCTTTACATCGTCGAGGTTAAGGGCAGCCGGGCCGACCTGTTCAGGGACGACCACGGCCCCTCTGACCGGGCGAAGCTGGCTGCCAGGGAACCCGTAGTTGAGAGGCGTAGCGAGCTGGCAGAGGAAATATTGAGCCGGGCGGCCGAGCACGCCCAGAGGCAGGACCCGGACAACTGGGAGAGCGCCGATGCCTATCATCTGGCCCTATCGGACTACGAGCGGGTGACCCACCAGGAGAGGGCCTACAGGCAAAGGCTGGAGAGGTACAGCATAAAGTTCAGGGATCCGCGGTTCCTGGCCTTGGCGGACTACCACTACCTCATGGCCCCCAGGGGCCTCATCCGCCGCCACGAGGCGCCACCAGAGTGGGGCCTCCTGGATGACACTCCGTCGGTGGTAGTCCCAGCTCCACGTAAGGAGATACGGAAGAGCACGGGAATTATCTCCAACCTGCTGAGGGCCATCGCCAGGGCCAATACCACCTCTATGATGCGCCACTACGGAGTGACCTTCCAGGAGGGGGAGGCGGTTTTCCCCCAGGCATGACGAAACTAGCGAAGGGCCTCCACGTATACGAACTCATATGGTATCCTGGGGACTCTTAGACAGTTATGATAAGGACAGCTTTAGCCTCCTCAGCCTGAGGGAGTTGCTCACCACGGTCACCGAGCTGAAGGCCATAGCAAGGGCCGCCAGGACGGGGTTGAGAAAGCCCAGATCTCCAAAGAAGAAGTGCAGTCCGGAGGGGACGCCCCCAAGGCCGTTAAACAGAGGATAGAGCACACCCGCGGCCACCGGAATCAGGGCTGTATTATAGAAGAAGGCCCAGAAGAGATTTTGCTTTATGGTGCGTATGGTGCTACGACTGAGGTGGAAGGCAGTAAGCACGCCTTTCAGGTCGCCCCGCATGAGGGTGATGTCCGCCGACTCCATCGCCACGTCGGTGCCAGTGCCCATAGCGATGCCGACGTCGGCCTGGGTAAGGGCGGGGGCGTCGTTGATGCCGTCGCCCACCATAGCCACTACTCTACCCTGCCGCTGAAGACTCTTTATCACCTCGGTCTTATCCTGGGGCAACACCTGGGCGATAACCCGGTCCACACCTACCTGCCTGGCTACAGCCTCGGCGGTACGCTGGGTGTCGCCGGTGAGCATGATGACCTCCATGCCCAGGTCACGGAGCCAGGACACCACCTCCGCCGCCTCAGCCTTCAGGGTGTCGGCCACCGCGATGACTCCCAGTAGGGGCGCACGGCCGTGCGCCCCTACCACGGCCACGAACATAGGGGTCTTCCCCTGCTTAGATAGCTCCACCGCTGCGGCATCCAGGCCATCCAGATGCAGGCCCCTCGTTTCCATCAGGGCTATGTTGCCCAGGACTACGGTGTTGCCGTTCACCCTGGCCTGGACTCCCTGGCCGGGTATCGCCTCGAAATCTGCCACGTCTTCCAGGGCGATGCCCCGCTCCTGGGCCGCCCTCACGATGGCCTCGCCCAGGGGGTGCTCCGAGCCCCGCTCGGCGGAGGCCGCCAGCTTCAGAAGCTGCTCCTCACCTCCTGAGACCGCGATGATGTCCGTCACTGATGGCTGGCCCAGAGTAAGGGTGCCGGTCTTGTCCAGGACAACGACGTTGGCTTTGTGGGCTATCTCCAGGGCTTCGGCGCTTCTGATGAGCACTCCTTTCTCAGCGCCCTTGCCAGTACCCACCATGATGGCCGTGGGGGTTGCCAGACCCAGCGCGCAGGGGCAGGCGATTATCAGCACCGCCACCGTGACCAGGAGGGCATAGGTAAAGGAGGGCTCAGGCCCAAGGAAGAGCCAGAAAAGGAAGGCCGCCGCCGAAAGCCCCAGTACCGATGGCACGAAGTAGGCGGATACCACATCGGCAAGGCGCTGGATGGGGGCTCTTGAGCCCTGGGCCTCCTCCACCAGCTTTATGATCTGGGAGAGAAGGGTATCTTTGCCTACCCTGGTGGCGCGGAACTGGAACGTGCCGGTCCTGTTGATGGTAGCGCCGTACACCTGCTGGCCTTCGGCCTTCTCCACCGGCATGCTCTCGCCGGTGAGCATGGACTCGTCCACGGTAGAGTAGCCCCGCACTACTTCTCCGTCTACGGGTATGCGCTCTCCGGGACGCACCACGATGATGTCTCCGGGCATCACATTTTCTACTGGCAGGTCTATTTCCTGTCCATCGCGGACTACCCTGGCGGTGGCGGGCCTTAGCCCCATCAGGCGGCGTATGGCCTCGGAGGTCTGCACTTTGGCACGGGCCTCCAGGAAGCGCCCCAGGAGTATGAGGGCGATAATGATAGCCGAAGTGTCGAAGTACACAGCACCCTCTATCCCTCGCACCGACAGGGTCTCTGGGGAGAAAGCGAGGATGAACACGATAGCCACGCTGTACAGATAGGCGACGCTGGTGCCCAGGGCGATAAGGGTGTGCATGTTGGCCGCCCGATGCCTCAAAGCTCCAAGGCCGGAGGTATAGAAGACCCAGCCCGCCCAGAACTGTACCGGAGTTGCCAGGGCCCACAGCAGGAATGGGTAGTAGGTCCTCTCCATGAGGTTAGACACCCAGGGGAACCCATCGAAGCTGCCCAGGAAGATGATAGCGCCCAGGACGGCAGAGACAGCGACCTTGTTGCGAAGGGCCCTTATCTCCTTGACCCTGGCCAGGCGCTCCAGCTCCTCCTTCTGGCCGTAAGTCTCCCCTGCCAGGCCCTCAACGGTATAGCCCGCCTCGTCCACGGCTTCGCGGAAGTCCTGGAAGGAGGCCACACCCAGTATGTACTCCACCATCGCTTTCTCAGTAGCCAGGTTCACGTTAACCGAGAGGACGCCCCGCACCCCTCGCAGAGCCTCCTCCACGTGGGCCACGCAGGAGGCGCAGGTCATCCCTCCGATGTTCAAGGAGCCTCGTTCCACTGGCACGGTGTAGCCTGCTTCGTCCACGGCTCTGACCAGCTCCTCCAGGGACACCTCCCCGGAGTCCAGCTCCAGGGCGGCCTTCTCAGTAGCCAGGTTGACCCTGACCGAGGATACGCCCCGGACCTCCTTCAAGGCGCTCTCCACGTGGGCTACGCAGGAGGCGCAGGTCATCCCTTCCACGGGGAGGCTTATCCGCTTGTCCTTGCTAGTCGTAGCCATAGTTGCCTTTCAATCCTT
>CAYWGG010000155.1:0-6870 GCA_964457285.1 uncultured Dehalococcoidia bacterium | reverse complement strand
GAGGTCGGCCCCTGTGAGGTCGGCCCAGGTGAGGTTGGCCTCGGCGAGATCAGCATGGGTGAGGTCAAGCCTCACCCCAGGGTTCTTCTGCCTCCACTCCTCAATGGCCTCAGCGCCCTTCTTCACCAACTCCACGTGCTCAGAGTTCGCCATCTCAGCTAAGCCTCCGGAGCCTGTTCACCTTGCTGCCCCACCTGCCTGGTGTACTTGGGGTGCTTGAAGCGGAAGTCGTCCATCTTAATCAGGCGGAAGTAGGAGCCGAACCGCTCCTCGGGGTTGCCTTCCACCGTGTCAAGGGGGTCAACGGGGTCTTCCGCGGGGTCCTCAAACACCCGCAGGTCTGTATATGTGGTGTGGCGCTCGGCGGGTATCCTTCCGGCGTCCCGGATGAGATGGCGGAACTCGCTGGGCTTCACAAGCTGCCCGTAGCCCGCCCCCGCAGAGGTGGAGATGCTCTCGTTGATGAGGGTGCCTCCCATGTCGTTGACCCCAGCGTTCAGGAGCATCTGGCCGAAGCGGGGCCCCTCCTTCACCCAGGACACCTGGAGGTTGGGTATCCAGTTGTTGAGCATCAGCCGGGAGATGGCGTGAACCTTTGTCACCTCGTTGCCCGTGGGCCCCGCGCGGACCCCCTCCACGAAGCCTTTGCTGTACATGGGGGCCTCGGTGTAGACGAAGCTCAGGGGCACGAACTCGGTGAACCCACCGGTGCCCCTCTGTATGTCCCGGAGCAGGGCCACGTGGCGGGCGATGTGCTCGCTGGTCTCCACGTGGCCGTACATGATGGTGGAGGTGGTGGGTATGCCCAGCTCGTGGGCGGTGGTGATGACCTCGACCCACTGCTGAACGGTGATGCGGCCTGGGGAAATCCTGTCCCGCATCTCCTGGTCCAGTATCTCGGCGGAGGTCCCGGGCAGGCTGCCCACACCCGCATCCCTCAGCCCGAGCAGGTAGTCCCGGATGCTGCACCGGGAGCGGACGGAGCCGTAAAGCACCTCTTCGGGGGAGAAGCCGTGGATATGGATGTCGGGAAGCTCCGCCTTTATGGCCTCGCACAGCCTGATGTAGAGGTCGCCCTCCATCTGCGGGGGGAGGCCTGCCTGGACGCACACCTCGGTAGCGCCCATCTCCCAGGCCTCCTTCGCCCGCCGGATGATCTCGCTGAGGGGCAGGAAATACCCCTCCTCCTCCCGGTGGTCGCGGCTGAAGGCGCAGAAGCCGCAACGCTTGATGCACACGTTGGTGAAGTTGATGTTGCGGTTCACCACGTAGGTGACCACGTCGCCCACGCGCCGCCTTCGGAGCTCGTCCGCAACCATCACCAGGGCACTGAGCTCCAGGCCAGAGGTGCCAAAGAGCGTCACGGCGTCCTCCACCGAGACGTCATGGCCTTCCAGGGCGTTGTTCAATATATGAGCGACCTCCGGCTTAATGCCTTTGAGCATATGTTCCAGGGCCGCCCCGTTGCCGTTACTGTTGACCTCAAGATTTGGTGCTGGCATAGCGTTCAATGCCCCCTTTCACATATCCTTCCCCATCCGCCAGGGACTTTATTCGCTCTTTGAGAGAGACAGGTATGTACTCATCGCTCCCGACTATGTATTCGGGATACAGGGGCAGGCGCGGCCTGAGCTTGAAGCCCAGTTCCTCCGTGCGCCTGCGCAGTTCGGAGATTTGAGGCCAGGGAGCCTCGGGGTTCACGTAGTCAATGGTCAGGGGCGAGATGCCGCCCCAGTCGTTGATTCCCGCCAGAAGGTAGATGGGATAATGGGTGAAACTCAGGTTCGGAGGCACCTGAATGTTGACATCTGACCCCAGGATTATCCGGGACACGGCCACAGTCCACAGGAGGTCCTCGGTGGAGGGGTCCAGGTGGTCCCTCATGGGCGTGTTGGGCTTGGCCCGGAAGTTCTGGATGATTACCTCCTGGACGTGGCCGTAACGCTGGTGAAGCTCTCGTATTACCAGAAGAGACTCGATCCGCTCCTCCAGGGTTTCCCCGATGCCGATGAGGATGCCCGTGGTGAAGGCTATCCTCAGCTCACCGGCTATCTCTATGGTCTTGATACGCACCCTGGGCCGCTTGCTAGGGGCAAGCTCGTGGGGGCCGCCCGCTTCAGCGAGCCGCGGGGACACGTTCTCCACCATCAGGCCCATCGAGGCGTTGACATCTTTAAGGCGCTCCATCTCCCGGCGGCTCATGGTGCCGGGGTTGCCGTGGGGGAGAAGGGAGGTCTCCTGGAGCACGAGCTGGCTGGCATCATGGAGGTATTCCAGGGTAGTCCGGTAGCCATGCTGCTGAAGCCATTCCTTCGCCTCCGGGTAGCGCTGCTCCGGCCTTTCTCCCAGGGTGAACAGGGCTTCGGTGCACCCCAGGCGCTCCCCGGCCTTAGCTACGGCCAGCACCTCTTCGGGGCCCATGTAAAGGCGCTCGGCCTCCGAGGGGGCCTGGCGAAAGGTGCAGTAGCCACAGAAATCGCGGCACAGCCTGGTCAGGGGGATGAAGACCTTGGGCGAGAAGGTAACGTCCCGGCCCCTGCCCCTGTCCCGGATGATGGAGGCGGCCCTGCATAGGGGCGCCAGCTCGTCCGGCGCAGACTGGGCCAGCCTGTAAGCCTCCTCCCCCTGTAGGGGCGTACGGCCGTACGCCCCTACTCCCTGAAGGGCCTTGTCCACGATGCCTTTCAAGCTGTCGCTCAGGCCAGACATCGGGTCATCTGACTCCAGTAGCCACGCTAGTCCGGCCAGGGCTAGAGGTGTCAAAGCATCTCTATTGGATTGAGGCTGTGCGCTCGTTCCGCTCAAAGTCATACCGTAGTCCGCTTCCAGTGAAGTTCACATACTTTAGCCACAGAGACACTACAGCACAGAGAACTTCGATCTCTGCGACTCGGTGCCTCTGTGGCAAATCTCGGTCTCTGAGTGCGGTGGGCTCTGCTACCTGGGCGAGTAGGGAGTGAGCCGCAAGATGGAGTGGCGGCTCTCCCTCACCAGGGCCCCGTTCCTCTCTGACTCTACCCGCGCCTCCTGCCACTCCGAGTCCGCACCGAAGGCCGCCCAGGCCCTCTCCCTGGCCCCCAGGTTGGCGTAGCCTAGCATATACACCAACCGGTTGCTGGTGCCCACGTCCTCGGTCCAGTAGGCTATGTTCGCGATGCCATGCTTCTTGAAAAGACGAATGGTGTGGTTGGCGAACCGATCGTGGAGGGCGGGCAGCTTGCCGGGCACGGCGTCGTACACGCGCAACTCCTGCACATCGCCGGCGATCCTGGGCTCAGGCGAGTAAGGGGTGGTCCGCATGAAAGAGTTGTTGACATATCTCACCAGGGGTCCGCTGGCTTCTGTCTCTGCTCGTACCGCCTGCCAGCGCCGGTCTGCCTGGAAGGCCCCCCACTTCTTCTCCCTATCCGCCATGCTATCGAAGGTCAGGATATAGGTAAGCTGGTTGCTGGTGCCTATCTCGTCGGTCCAGAACCCCATCATCCCTATGTCGTACTTTTTGAAGAAGCCGGTGGTGTGATTAGCGAAGCGGTCGTTGAGGGCGGGGAGCTTGCCGGGCACCGCATGGTAGACTCGCGACTCGTATAGCATCTTGACACCTCCTCATCGGATTATATATAAGATACCACGGCGCTGGGTCTCATTATCTGGGTGAGTAGGCAGTGGGTCGCAGGACAACGTTGTGTATTTTGGCCACCAGGGTGCCCTCCTTCTCCGACTCGGCCCGCACCCTCTGCCACTCCGGGTCCGACCCGAAGGCACGCCAACTCTGCTCCCTGTCTCCCAGGCTGGGGTAGCCCAGCATGTACACAAGGCGGTTGCTGGTGCCGAAGGTCTCGGTCCAGTAGCCTATATTCTCCATGCCGTGCTCACTGAACAGGTTCATGGTGTGGTTGGCGAACCTGTTATGAAGGGCAGGCAGCTTACCGGGCATGGCATCGTATATGCGTAGCTCCTGCACGTTGCCAGCCATTTTGGGTTCGGGGGAGTAGGGGGTGGGTGTCAGCATGACGTTGTGGGTCCTGGCCACAACCACACCATGCTCCGCCGTCTCATCGGCCACCTGCTTCCTCCATGCGGGGTCCGCCCCGAAAGCAGCCAGCTTCTTCTGCCTCTCCTCTATATTCTCGTAAATCCACATATAGTTCACCTGGAAGCCGGTGCCTATCTCCTCGGTCCAGAAACCCAATACACCCAGGCCTTGCTTTTTGAATAGACGACCAGCGACTTCCAGATGTTTATTGAGTGCTCCCATATTGCCGGGCGTAGCTTCGTAAGTACGGTACTCGTAAAGCATCCAAACACCTCCTTGACTTGTTACAAAAGTCTGCCCTGGGGCGGTTCACCCTTGCCCTTGTTGTACTCCCTTCCCAGATGCTCGTAGGCAAGGCGTGTAGCCAGCCTTCCGCGAGGGGTTCTGTCCAGGAAGCCTAGCTGAAGGAGATAGGGCTCGTATATGTCCATAATGGTGTCCGAGTCCTCGCCCACGGACGCCGCCAGGGTATCCAGCCCCACCGGGCCTCCGGAGAATTTGTCTACGATGCTCCGTAGCAGCTTGTGGTCAATCTCATCCAGGCCGAGGGGGTCCACCTCCAGCTTGGCAAGGGCCTCCACAGAGACATCTCCTGTTATTCTACCATCGGCCATAACCTGAGCATAGTCCCTGGTACGCTTGAGGAGCCTGTTAGCCACTCTGGGCGTGCCCCTGGAGCGGCTGGCTATTTCCTTAACACCAGGGTCATCTATCGTTACGCCAAGGATACGGGCAGAGCGCGTGACGATTAGCTCCATAGCATCCTGGTCATAGAAGTCCATGTGGAAGACGGAACCGAACCTGTCTCTGAGAGGTGGGCTGACCATGCCGTACCTGGTGGTAGCGCCTATGAGGGTGAAAGGATTGATACGGAGGTTTATGCTCCGGGCTCCCAGGCCCTTGCCCACCACCCATGAGAGGAAGAAATCCTCCATAGCGGGATAAAGCACCTCCTCCACCACGCGGCTCAGTCGGTGGATCTCGTCTATAAAGAGCACGTCTCCGGCGTTCACATTGGTCAGGATCGCGGCCATGTCTCCTGCCCGCTCAATGGCGGGCCCCGAGGTGATCTTGATGCTCACATCCATCTCACGGGCGATGATGTAGGCCAGGGTGGTCTTTCCCAGGCCCGGCGGCCCGTAAATGATGATGTGGTCAAGGGACTCTCCCCGCATCCTGGAGGCTTGTATGGCGATGAGGAGGTTCTCCTTCACCTTGTCCTGGCCCACAAAGTCCGTCAGCCGTCTGGGCCGCAGGGAGGAGTCCAGGGCATCGTCTTCCTGGGTGGACTTTCCCGAAACCAGTCGCTCTGTCATGCCGTTACTGTCCTGTAAAACCCTCACCCCGGCCTTCGGAAATCCCCTCTTGCCCCCCTTTGCTAAAGGGGGGTTGGGGGGATTTGGGAGAGGGGCCGGGGGTGAGGGCTTTCACCCCCCTACCATTAGGCCTGGCTTCATTCTAGGGGCATCGGTCGAGGGAGTCAAGCTGAAGCTGCCTATGTGATAGCTGGCGCTGTTACTATAAGAGTGGCATATGGTATACTTAAGGCAGAAAGTGTGATGGGAGACTCCGGCTATGTCATCTGGAGCTGTTGCGACAGTGATAAAAATGCTAGAATCTTTGCCCGAAAGCGTACAGGAGCAAGTGGTCGAGCATTTACAGGAATACATCGAAGACCTGCAAGATGAGCTTCAGTGGGACGCACTGTTTAGGAAGACACAGTCCCAATTAATTGTTGCTGCTCAACACGCCAAAGAGGAAATTGCCAAAGGACAGGCGGAACCTCTACACCTACGATAACAATGGCAGCCTCCCCTCGGTCACCACAGATAAGCTTGCGGTGGGTCTAATCGTCGCAGTCCCATGCTGCTGCCCAGGAGCGGCGAAATCTCTGTTCCAAGCTCTGTATGTTTACAAAGTTGAACCTTGATATAATAGGTGTAGATGTAATGTAACCTGCGGCCCGACAACCAGAGGGACAAGGCCGGGCAGGTGTAGTTGTCTATAAGGAAGATACTATGGCCAGAATTGAACATACCTTAACCAAAACGGAGCGCAACCTCTGGAATGCCATCGTCAGCGAGGCGGTGGCCCGCTTAAAATACAGCGCCTATGCTCATAAGGCCCTCGAAGAAGGGCTCCCGGAAGTGGCACAGGTCTTTCAGGAGGTGGCCGGGGCTGAGGACATCCACGGGATGAACCACCTGCGCGTCTCCGGCGAGGTCAAGTCCAGCATCCAGAACCTCAAGAGTGTAGTCGAGGGTGAATCTAGAGAGATCAGCACCATGTATCCCCGTATGGTCAGGGATGCACTGGACGAAGGCCGCATAGATGCGGCAGAGACCTTCACACTGGCTATGGATCGGGAGCGGCACCACCTGGAGGTCTTCTCCCGCGCCCTGGCGGAGCTGGAGACAAAGCTGGCCCAGAGGTGGGAAGTCTCAGAAGGCAGAGTAGCTGCGCCCTCGGTAGCGACCATCAGAATTATGGAGCCGGAGGTTTCACCTACCTACGCTGCCGCCCGTCAGGAGATGCAAGGAGAGCGCTGGCGTGTGGCATCCCTGGGCCGCATAAGGGAAGTGGTCTTTGGGGCCCAGGATGGCCTCATAAGTACGCTGGCCCTGGTCACTGCGGTAGCGGCATCCGGCGTCGAAAACACGACTGTGCTGATTGTGGGCCTTGCTGGTGCGCTGACGGGAATGCTTTCTATGGCCACCGGCGCTTATCTGGGGTCTAAAGCGGAGCAGGACCTTCAGAAATCCGAGATCGCCAAGGAGGCTAAGGAGATGGAGGAGCATCCCGCCCAGGAGCTGGCGGAGCTGGTTGTCCTGTACCAG
>CAYWGG010000154.1:0-6978 GCA_964457285.1 uncultured Dehalococcoidia bacterium | reverse complement strand
GCTTTAAGTTGTTAAACTTCATAAGGCTGCGGCATGATGCCCCCGCCTTCAGGCGGGGGTTTAGGATAGTCTTGCTATAGGCTCTAATGGACTCTGAACTAAGGAGATAAAAGGTTGGCTCTGGTTGGAATCATCGCGAACCCAGCGGCCAGCAAGGATATTCGTCGCCTGGTGGCCCACGGGCGGGTGGTGCCCGATTGGGAGAAGGTTAACATAATCCGCCGTGTGCTCCTTGGCCTGGAGGCAGTGGGTGTGCACCGTGCGGTGGGCATGCCCGACCTGTCTCACCTGTGCCGGAGGGCCCGAGACGACGCACAGCTCTCCCTGGACATGGAGGTACTTGATATGCCCATCTGGGGTTCCGTGGAGGACTCCATCCGGGCTGCCGCCATGATGGAGGAGATGGGCGTAGGTTGCCTGGTAACCCTGGGCGGCGATGGGACCAACCGGGCAGTAGCAAAGGGCCTGTCTTTGAACGCAGCGAGAGACTGCGGCCAGTTGCCCCTGGTGCCCATCTCTACCGGCACTAACAACGTCTTTCCCACTATGATGGAGGGCACCCTGGCTGGCCTTGTGGCAGGGGTGGTGGCCCTGGGTCTGGTGGACCTGGATCGGGTCTCTGCCAACAGCAAGAGGATAGAAGTATACCTGAACGGGGAGTTCCGGGACCTGGCGCTGGTGGATGTGGCCGTTTCAAAGGAGCGGTTTGTGGCGACCAGGGCCATCTGGGATATGGGTACCATTCATGAGGTGTTCCTCACCCGCGCCGAGCCCACCAGTATAGGCCTCTCCTCCATCGGAGCCCGGCTCCACCCCATCTCCATGGCCGACGAAGTGGGCCTGTACTTCCGCCCTGGCTCTAATGGGAGGACGGTGCTAGCTCCTGTGGCCCCTGGCATGGTCAGGCAGGTGCCCATAGAGGAATGGCGGTTGCTGCCTCTGGGTGAGAGGGTAAAGATAGACCATAGCCCCTGCACCATTGCCCTGGATGGGGAGCGTGAGTTCAGCGTCCTGCCCGGCCAGGAGGTAGAGGTGGCGGTGAGCAACCATGGACCCCGGGTGATATTGCTGGAGGCTGCCCTTCGAGAGGCCACCACCCAGGGCATCTTCAGCTCACTACCAGGTAATTGAAAGCTACACTATAGCTAAGTCACCATACCGCTTCGCTGCATGAGGACAGGGAACTTGTCCATACTTACCACCGCCCAGACTTCCGGATAAGTTTTGAAAGCTACCCAACTGGTGTACAGCTATATCTATCCGAGGTAAGTACGATGGAGAAGCTACGGCGGAGCTACCCGCAAATTGCGCCCGCACTGGGACAGTTTCACCGGGCAGTGAGGGTCGGCGACTTCCTCTTCATTGCCGGGACCACTGCCAGAGGGACCCAAGCCGAGGCGGGGTCTATGCAGGACCAGTTCAGGGTCACACTGAACAGACTCAGGGCCATCGTGGAGGCCGAGGGCGGCTCGGCAAAGGACCTGGTCATGTTCACTACCTACGTCACCAGCATCCAGGAGTGGAACGCCTGCGCCACAGAGCGACAGGCATTCTATGAGGAGTGCTTTCATGGCGAGTACCCCACCAACACCCTGGTGGAGATCAGCGCCCTGGCGCTCCCCGGCCTGAAGGTAGAGATCGAGGCCATAGCTGCACTGTAGCCCATGCCTTAGCCCCTTCTAAGGGCATGGAGGAAGTCCTGGGCGTTCACAACGGTGGCCTGCGACGGGAATATCTTCTGAGTGAGGACCCGGTGGACCTCCTCGTCGAAGTCGGCGCAACAGTCCGCCAGCACTACTATCTCGTAGTCGGCGTCGGAAGCCGACCGCAGGGTAGACAGCACCACTCCGCTGGTGGCTATGCCAAACATGACCAAGCTAGTGATATCCATGGACTTGAGGACAGTCTCCAGCTCAGTGTTGAAGAAGCCCCCTACTCGCCGCCTGTTGACTACCACGTCTCCGCTTTGGGGAGCTACCCTGGGGTGAATCGCAGCCCCTTCGGTCCCCTCCTGGAGCATACCCGATGCCTTGACGAGGCCTGAGAAGATCTTGTTCCTGGGGCTGATCTCCGGGTAGCCGCCCCGGAAGCTCACCACGACGTGGATGACGGGAATTCCTGCCCGCCGGGCCCCGCTCAGGACAGAGGCGGCCCTGCCCAGAAGCTCGGCCTGGCCAGACTGAACAAAGTCCACTACGGTGTTCTGGTAGTCCATAATGAGGACTCCGGTATGGTTTCGGTCAATGCTCAACTGAGTCGTCATATTTCTCTACCTCCCTAAACGTGTCTGTCTCTTCAATAAACGGCTTGTTCAATATTATAACGCCAGCTCTGTGGTTGTAGTGGTAGTGTTAGCTAGCCCTTTCCAATTCCTGAGAGCTATTTGCCCTGCCGGATGAAGTCCGAGATGTGCTCGCCAATCATCATGGTAGTGACGTTGGTGTTGGCGCGGATGCAGTCTGGCATAACAGAGGCGTCAACCACCCGCAGCCCCTCCAGGCCATGCACCTTTCCATACTGGTCAACCACGGCCATGGAGTCGGAGGCCGGCCCCATTTTGCAGGTCCCTGAGATATGCTGCCCAGTGGTCGCTTCTCGCATCAACCAGTCGTCCAGGGCCTCGTCTGAGGCCAGGTCGGAGTCTAGCGGGTCGGTGCGCTCCTGTATGATGTCCCGGAAGTCCTCGTGTTCCACCAGCTTCAGGGCCAGGCGGACTCCCTCACGCAGGCGCTGGCGGTCGAAAGGTTCTTGCAGGTAGTTGTAGTCAAGGGAGGGCTGCACATGGGGGTCTCTCGATGTAAGGCGCAACTCGCCAGATCCCAGGGCAAGATAGAGAGCAACTATCATCCGTATGCCCAGGGGCTCCATGCGGTCTCCACCTCGGTTGATGCGCTCGGTGGCGAAGGAGTTCATCATGACTATCATGTCGTTGCGCAGGTGCGAGCCCTGAGCAGTGTAACGTAACGAGAACTGGCCTCTGGGAGCAAAGCCATCCAGATTATGGCCTGGCCTCGTCCGCCAGGTCACAAAAACGATGGGATGGTCCCTCAGGTTCTGGCCGACGCCGGGCAAGCTACGGACCACCGGAATGCCAAGGCTTCGGAGCTGGTCGGCTGGCCCGACCCCGGATAGCATCAGCAGTTGGGGCGAAGCAATAGCGCCGGCGCTCAGGATAATTTGCTCACCCTCAGCGATAAACCTCTCCCCGCCACTCTCCACCTCTACTGCCGTTGCCCGCCTGCCCTGGAAAATAACGCGGTGGACCATGCAGTTGGGTCTGATGGTCAAGTTGAGGCGATGTCTGGCCGGGTTAATGTAGCCCAGGGCTGTACTCCATCGGACGCCATTGGGATTGTTGTACGGCGTGGGGCCGACGCCCCGGGAGTCTGGACTATTGTGGTCGGGGCTGTCAGGGAAGCCATAAGCCTTGCAGGCATTATAGAAAGCTGTTTGGGAAGGAAGCCACTCTTCCCGCTTGAAACGACGGGCGATGATAGGGCCGTCGGTGCCGTGGAAGTCATCGTGGATGTCGGTGTCGGTTTCCAGCTTCCTGAAGTAGGGGAGCAGCTTCTCGAAATTCCACTGGTCGTTGCCAAAGGAGGCCCAGGTGTCGTAGTCCTCTGGCACTCCCCGCAGGAACATCTGGCCATTGATGGCACTGGACCCGCCAGTAACCTTGCCCCGTGGGACCATCATGGGTTGGGCCTTGTCGGTGGCCTTTCCCATGAACTGCCAGTTATGGTCGCTGACCATGATGTCTGTGGCCGTAGCGTAGCCGAACTTGAGGTCTTCCGGGAGCTGCTCCAGGTCAGGATAGTCGGGGCCCGCCTCCAGGAGGAGCACAGAGCGGCCTGCGTCCTCGGTCAGCCGCGCGGCAACGATGGCACCTGCTGAACCTGCTCCAATGACGATAGCATCGTACTTCAAAGTCATCCCTCCTTGTGGTCGTCACAACATTTATCCTGGTCAGGATGATATACACGACTGGCTCCTGCGTCAATAGACCAGGTAGTGGAAATTCCACTGGAGACTTGGTAATATGTCCCAGGATAGTCTTCATCCCGAGTACCGGGCCAGGTAGCCTTGAAAACCCGGTTGTTGAGATACCCACTCCAGTATCCAGGGTGAGGGGGAGTATATATCAAGACCCCCGCCTGAAGGCTGCGGTACACCAAAATGGTTTTGTTATGCGCTCTGAGAGCGCGAAAGGATGAGAGCCATGTCCAGCAATCAGTACCTTAATCCAAGGACCATGTCTCCACCCAGGGGTTACACCCAGGTGGTAAAGTCGGGCAACACCGTCTACATCGCAGGCCAGGTGGCTGCCGCCCAGGATGGCAGCGTCGTGGGCAAGGGGGACGCCGAGGCCCAGGCCAGGCAGATCTGGCGCAATATCGAGGCAGCCGTCAAGGCCGCAGGAGGCACCGGGGTCCAGAACGTGGTCAAGACCACCACCTACGTCACCAATATCCAGCATGCTGTCGGGGTGCGCAAGGTGCGGGAGGAGCTATTCAAGTCTTTCACCCCGCCTACCAGCACGCTGCTGGTGGTCGCGGGACTGGCCAGCCCAGACTATATGATAGAGATCGAGGCCATCGCGGTAGTGGGGGAGTAGCTGGCCCTGGCCTGAAGTTGTAGAGGTGGAACGATGAAGACATATCGGTTCTCTGTGGTCATTGAAAAGGACGAAGATGGCTATTTTGTGTTCTGCCCTGAGCTTCAGGGATGCTACACCCAAGGTGAAACCTATGAGGAAGCCCTGGAAAATATTAAGGACGCTATTCGTTTGCATGTAGAAGGCAGGCTAGAAGCTGGTGAGGAGGTCTCTCAGCCTGAATCCGTTAGTCTGACCTCCCTGGAAGTGGTGGTGTGACAAGTCGGCTTCCAAGAGTCACCGCTGCTGAAGCCATCAGGGCCCTTGAGCGAGCGGGATTTTCTCTAGACCGGCAAAGTGGAGGCCACAAGATATACAAAAACCAGGCAGGGAGGAGGGCAACTGTTTCTTACCATGCAGGTAAAATTCTTCATCCGAAGGTCTTAAGGAACATCTTACGAGATGCAGGCCTGACGGTGGAGAGGTTTCAGGAGCTTATGAAGTAGATCAATGAACCAAAACCGGAGGGGGTAATGGCTGAGTTTAAAACTGGCGTTGTAAGGGCTAACGGGATCAACTTTCACTTCCTGGAGATGGGGGAAGGGCCCCTTGTGCTGTGCATGCACGGCTTCCCCGACAATGCCTACTCCTTCCGCCATCTGCTCCCCGACCTGGCTCAGGCGGGCTTTCGAGCGGTAGCGCCTTTCATGCGGGGGTATGCGCCCACCGAGATCCCCAGGGATGGCCGATACCAGTCGGTGCTCTTGAGCAGAGATGTGCTGGCTTTGATGGACGCTCTGGGCGCTGAGCGGGCCGCTCTTGTGGGCCATGACTGGGGAGCCCGCGCCGTTTATGGTGCGGCGGTCCTGGGCCCGGAGAAGGTGACCCGGCTGGTGACCATAGGCGCAGCCCACCCCGCCGCTGGTGAGCCCATGAGCTTCCAATATCTGAAAGGGACGTGGCACGCCTTCTACTTTCAGTTGCCCCACGCTGAGCGGACGGTAGCCCACAACGACTACGCCTTCATCGAGGACTGGTGGCGAGACGCTTCCCCGGAGTGGGACATACCCAGGGAGGTGCTCGAGAGGGTCAAAGAGACCTTTCGCAAGCCTGGAGTAGTGCAGGCAGCCCTCAGCTACTATCGTGCTGGCTATAACCCGGCCCTTCAGGACCCGGCTCTGAAGGAGGAACAGGACCGGGTCAACACGGCTCCCATACCGGTACCCACGCTGGCGTTGCACGGCACCCGGGACCGCCCAAGAAGGCTGGAGGCTTTTCAAAGCATGGACCGCCTCTTCACCGGAGGGCTGGAGAAGGTGATCATTCCAGGGACCGGCCACTTCGTGCACCAGGAGAAGCCCAGTGAGGTGAACCCAAGGATAGTAAGGTTCCTCGAGCGCCAGTGAACCATGAACCAGAGGTCCCCAAAACCCTCTGACATCCTTCGCTTGCAAGGGAGCACTACAGGGGTGTGCGATGGGTAGAAAAGACGGCGATGCCACGCGGTGGTGAGTAAAATACCCCCAAGGGGCCTGTTGAAAAGGCCCACCAATGTCTTCTATGGCTGGTGGATAGTGGCTATCAGCCTGACCGTTGATGCCGTAAAACACGGCACGTTTCAGAGGGGCTTCAGCGTATACGTCCTTCCCATAGAGAGGACGCTGGGTATAGACAGGGCTGCCATCTCTCTGGGGGAGACCCTGGGCAGGCTAGAAGGGGGAATCCAGGGACCCATAGTGGGTTACCTCACTGACCGACTGGGCCCCAGGACCATGATGGCGGCCGGTGGGCTACTATCGGGCCTGGGGTTTATCCTCCTGTCCTTCACCCACAACTACCTCTCTTTCCTGCTGGTCTATGTAGGGCTACTCTCGGTGGCCTCACGAGCGGGCTATAACAACGCTTCCATACCAGCGGTGAACCAGTGGTTCCGACGGAAGCGGAGCCTGGCTATGGCTATAGTTTCCACAGGCCAGGGCCTGGGGTGTGCAGCCATCACCCCCTTCGTAGGCCTCATAGTGTTTGGCGTCGGATGGCGTACTGCCGCTCTTATCTCTGGCATAGCCGTAATGGCGATAGTCGTCCCCTTGGCTCTCCTGGTACGGCGTTCACCTGAGAGCATGGGTCTGCTGCCCGACGGGGTTCGCGCCGAGAACCTCACTCCTTCTTCCCCTCTCCAAAATCCTCCCAACCCCCCTTTAGTAAAGGAGGGAACAGGAGGATTTCCAGGGGTGGGGGCTTCCACAGGGAGAGGGGCCAGGAGTGGGGAAGGCCGCCAGCCTTCCGGGGACATAGATTTCACCGCAAGGGAAGCCATGCGCACTCCCTCTTATTGGCTCTTCGTTCTGGCTGTGGCACTACGTAACTGTGTCCATTCAGGCGTT